>JAAFHV010000052.1 GCA_013297655.1 Myxococcales bacterium
GGGAGATCCGGGAGATCCGACCGACGGGAGATCCGACCGACGTTGGCGCCGGGGGAGATCCGACCGACGTTGGCGCCGGGAGATCCGACCGCCGGGAGATCCGACCCGGGAGATCCACCGACGTTGGCGCCGCGGGAGATCCGACCGACGTTGTCGCCGCGGCGAGAGGTGGGAGATCCGACCGATGTTGGGAGGTGCTCCTCAAAGTTCTTCAACCGGAAATGACCCTCGGCTCACTGCCAGGAGCGACAGCCCTCTCGGAGGCTGTTCGCGCGACTCTGATCGGGCTCCCTGTCGACGTCTACGCGGCCGAGCACGCGCGCATGCGGGAGGGCGCAAAAGCGGCAGCTCGCGAGCTCGCCTCCGAGCCCGGTGTCGCCGCGATGATCGAGCGCCTCCCGCTGAAAATGGGAGCACGCGTCGTCGCGTTCGGCGACAGCCACACGTCCGATCCGCAGTCGTGGGTCGTGATCCTGAACGAGCTTTTGACCGCGCGCGGCGTCTCGGTGGAGGTGAATGCGGCCCCTGGTGACACGACCACGCACGGGCTGATTCGCGTCGGCCAGGTTGTCGCGCAGCAGCCGGACTGGATTCTGTTTTCATCGGCGCGAACGACGCGCGCAGACAATGGCTTAAGCCGAGCAAGACACTCGTCGATCACGAGGAGACCGTGCGGAACATGCGCGAGCTGCACACGCGCGCCACGCAGGAGACGAACGCCAGCGCCTATGGATCACCCCGCCGGCCGTGAACGAGGCGCGGGTCGAAAGCCACTGGGGACTTTCGCGCTTCGGCGTGCGTTTTCGTAACGAGAACGTGGCGCAGGTCGCGGCCGCCCTTCGCGACATCGGAGCTCCCACGATCGACCTGTTCTCGATTCTCGGTGCACCGCCCGCGCCCGAGCTACTGCTGGACGACGGGCTCCACCTCACGCTCGCGGGTCAGAAGCGGCTCACGCTCGAGCTCATTCGCGGCCGGAGCAAGCTCTCGTGACATGTCTCGTCACCGGAGCGACGGGGAACGTTGGCTCGCTCGTCACGCAGCGTCTGATCGATCGTGGAGACCGCCCTGCGGTGTTCGTGCGCGATGCCAAAACGGCACGGAGGCTCTTCGGCGATGGCGTCGAGATTCGGGTTGGCGATCTCGCCGACATCTCGGGCGCCCTCGATGGCATCCGCGATCTCTTTCTCCTCAACAGCGGCCCCGATCTGGAGGTGCGCGATCGGGCCGCCGCGCTCGCCGCCAAGGCCGCGGGGGGTGCGCCATCTGGTCAAGCTCTCCACGCTGGACGTGAGCAGCGGGTAGGCACCGGGCCGTGGCACGCGCGTGGAGAACAGGCAGTCCGCGAGAGCGGCGTCCCGTTCACGTTCATTCGGGCCTCGGCGTTCATGTCCAACGCGCTGAGCTGGGCGTACACGATGAAGCGCGAGGGCGTTTTGCGAACGTCGACGGGTAGGGGAAAGATCGCGTTCATTCACCCCGACGACATCGCCGACGTCGCCGTAAAAGCGCTCACCACACGCGCTCACCAAGGCAAAGCGCTGGTGATCACCGGGCGGCGAGCGCTCACGTACCGCGCGATGGCCTCGAAGACTGGCGCGGCGATCGGCAAGACCGTGCGTCTCGAGGGAATCTCGGACGAAGACGCCCGGCCCGATTTCGAGCCCGCGTATGCCGATGCCCTCGTCGATATCTGGCGCGCCATTCGGGAGGGCCGCCTCGCGACGGTTACCGACGGCGTTCAGCGCGTGCTCGGACGTAAGCCCGTCACCTTCGATCGATGGGTCGAAGAAAACGCGGGAGCCTTCAGGCGGTCCGGCACGACGCGAGGCAAGTAAGCGCCGTCTGCACCGCTTCCTGCCTCACCAACGCGGGAGCCATCGGCAGAGGACGCTGCGAGATGCCGTGCATGATCGCCTCGATCACGTTGGGGAGCACGAAGAGCATCCGCTCCGACGAGGTGACACGCTCGAAGGTCTTCCGGAGTGCGCGACGAAAACCCATCGAACCCTCGGGCACCTGCTCCGAGACCAACTCGGAGCTCGGGTTCGGCGGCGTGCACATCGGCCAGGCCTTCTACGAGTGCGCGAGTGAAGTCGTCGAGAGAGCCCGAGTGCGCGGCGCTCGTTCACCTCGTGAACGTCTTCGACGTGGCGCTCGTGCAGCGCGCTGAAGATGGCCTTCTTGTCTGGAAAATATTGATAGAGCGAGCCGATACTCACACCCGCTGCTTCGGCGATGCGGTTCGTGGTGACGGCCTCGACACCCTCCCGCCGAATCACCGCGGTACCGCGCCCAGCACCGCGTCTACCGTTTGCCAGGAGCGGCCTTGGCGGGGGCACGGCGGATACGCTCCGGGCTCGTGGGTCTCATCCGCTTGGTTTTGTCACCTCGGAGCGGCACCTCGTGAAATGAGGAAGTCGCGGAGTCGCAAGGTGCCTCGCGCTCAGGGCACGGCGCCGCAGGGGAGCGCCCTGCGACCGACGACGGCCGAGAAGCTACCGGGGAGATCGTCGGTCGCCAGGTGGTCGACGGTAGCGCTCGAACCGCACCCGACGACCTCGTAGCGGGTGCACGTGTACGGGTGCCCGCCACCTTCCCACGCCTCGCGCGCGATCCGCCGCGCCGCGAGCTTTTCACGCGGGCACCCGAGGACGCCGGAAGCGCGTGTGTACACCCCCGCCGGCGCGCCGCAGCCGAGCCCCCCGATGCCGACGAGAACGAGGGCCCACACGTGCCGCGACGGATGCATAACGCGAGGCTACCGGGTCGCGAGCCGCTCGTCGCGCTCAGGCTCTGCCGCAAGTGCCAACGCCGACCCCAGCCCCTTACCCGCGCCACCCATTCCGCCGCGCGTACGTCGTGAGGCCCGCCTTCACCTTCTCCGGCACCACCGCCACGGCGCGCCCTATCGCTGCGTGCGCGACGTCGTCGTCTGCGCGATACGCGAGCGCCAAACAATACCCAAGTATCCGCTGTTGTGCCGCCCGCTGCGTCTTCTTCGCCAGGGAAGCCTCGAGCCTCTTCACGAGCTCCGCCGTCGAAACCCCCGACCGCGAAATCCCATAAGGCCCCTCGGCGCGGTGGTACCAGTGGTTCGAATCGCAGTCCTTCCGCTCCGCGCTCGCCTCGAAGATGGCCCACGCCTCCTCTGCCGCCGACGCATCTCCCGATTCGAACAGCGCGCGCATCGCGTGCGCGAGCCACCCCGGCCAAACGCCCGCCTCGCGTGCACCGAAACGCCGCGCGCGAGATCGAGCCAGGCCACGAGGCGAAAACATACGTGTAGATTCCCCGCGACCAGATCCCAATGGGTATTCCCGAGGAACCCGAGGCGCTCGTCTTTCGAGCCGAACGCGGCGAGCTCTGCCAGCTCCGTCGCGAGCCAGCCCTCCGGCGCGATCCACGCCGACTCGGCGGCGATCGCGCGCACGATTTCGGCGTCGCTCGCCTCTGCCACCATCGACCACGCCGCGAGGTAGGCCTCGCGCTCCGCTTCGTCCACCTCCTCCAGCGCTGGCGGCGCGCCCGCGAAAGGCTTCGGAGCGGCCGCGATCGGGACGAGCTGGGTCACGTCCGCGGAGGCCGCGGCGATCGCGTCCACGACGTTCTCTTCCATCTTCGCACACTCGGCCCGCCCGGGCAGCTTGGCAGCGGCCGCCAGCTCCTTCTTCGTGAGCGCGCGCACGACCGGTTGGCGCGCGCCCACCTCCAGCACGTGACCGAAGGTCGGCACGTCGACGCCGTCGACCAGATACATCGTGCCCACTCCGCCGTGTGCTCCGGCGAGGCGAAACGCGCCAATCAGCGGCGCGGCGATGTCGTGCTGTTGGTGGTCGCTCATCACCGCGCGAATCGTCACCGTGCCGGCGCGCTCGTTCACCACCACGGTGCCGAGGCCCGCGAGCTCGGTCACGCGCTTTAGCGCGTCGCCGACGGTGGTGGCTCCCTGCAGCGTCCCGAGGTCCTTCGTTAGCTTGCCGACTTCCTTCTTGTCTATCGTGGCCTTCCGCCAAGTGCGCACTTTGGTGAGCCCAGTCACGTCGGCGAAGAGGTAGATGGTCTCGCTCATGGCCTGCGCCTCCAGGGTCGAGGTGATGGTTCGCTCACTCGAGGGTACGCGTTCGACCCGGGGGAGGCGACCCACCTCCGACACGCGCCGAGCGGGAGTGGCGTGCGGAGCGGGTGTCGGGGCGCTCCGCCCCTAGCGAGGGGTCACTCGTCGCCACGGCCCGTCATCGTGGGGCGGGGGCGGAACGATGCCCATACTGCGCCGGCGTCATCCCGAAGCGGGCGCGGAAGGCGCGAAAGAAATACGAAGGGTCGTCGAAGCCGACCGCGGCCGCGAGCTCCGTCAACGCGAGATCGGGCCGCGTCCACGAGAGAAGGGCCGCCTCGTTCAGCCGCAACTGAAGGCGATACCTGACGGGAGTTACCCCAAAACGCGCCGCGAACTTCCGCGAGAATGTCTCCCCGCGCATGCCCGCGATCTCGGCCAAATGGCGCACGTACAGAGGAGACCGGTATTCGCGGTCGAGTGCTCGCTTCGCGAGCGCCATAGGCTCGCTCGGCGTCGATTCCGCATTTCGAAGCACCATCGCCGCGACGGCGTCGGCGATCTGACCCTCGGGGATCGGACGGCCACGTTTTGCCTCTTCGTGCATCGCCCGGCACATGTCGACGAATCCGGGATCGTCGAGCGCCTTGCCGTCGGGAATGCGGAGCTCGCCGTCGAGCGTGCGTGTCGAGGGGTGCTGGTCGGGGTAGAAAATGAAGCCTAGCTGAAGTCCAGTCTCGTAGCGGGTGGCCGCAAACGAGGTCGCGTACGACTCCGACGGATTGATGTGGCAGATCGAGCCGGGGCGATAGAGCTTCGGCGCGTCGTCGCCGCTGCGATGGCGCCAGTCGCCGCGGAGCTGAACGGAGAGCTCGAGCCCGCTCGCCAAGCCCCCCGGCTCGCCCATCGCGGTCAGATTGGAATACTCGTACTCCCAGCCGACGACCGCCGGACCAAACACGGCGCGATCGTACCGATTCGACCTCGGGCCCATGATCGCCGTCGAGCTTACGGCGCGGGCACCGAAACGGAAACCTCGCCGTTCACGGCCGCTGTTTGATCGGCGCGATTCCCTTCAAGGCCGCGCTCAGCTCCGCGGACGCGGGCTTCGACCACGTCACGTCGAGGACGCCGTAGGTCTCCTCGGCGCCGAGGGAGCGGGTGGTCCCCGTCGCCTGCGTGCCGTTGATGGCCCAGTAGGCCCAGTCGATGTCGGCTTCGTCGAGGTACCGGCGGATGCTCTGGAACCACACCCCGCCGACCTCGGCCGGTTGGTGCGCGACCCCGAGCTCGGACACCCATACTGGCGCGGTGTAGGGCTGGTCCTGCACCAGGAGGAACCCCCACTTGTTTCCGAGGTCCGTCTTGAGCTGCTCGAAGTTGGTCAAGCCGGAGTGAAAGAAGGAGTAGTCGTGCACCGACCACACCAAGCGATTGGCCACCGCGAAGGAGATCGGGGTCGTATAGGCGCCGGTGAGGTCACTCGCGTAGGAGAGCCCTTGCACGAAGACCAAGAGCTTCGGGTTCTCCTCGAGGATCGCGTCACCGGCTCGCTTCGCGGCCGCGCGCCAGTCGAGCGCCGCATCCGAGCCGCCCCACGCCGGAGCGCGCCCGTCCGGCATCGCGCGCACCTCGTTTCGGAGGTCCGCGCCGACCACCGAAGGCGTTCCCTTGTAGCGCTTCGTCATGGTGCGCCAATCGTCGAGCCACTTCGACTCGGGATATTCTGGTGTGAACCAAAGGCCGTTTCCGTCCTTTTCGGTACAACACCAATCCGCGCGCGATACATGGTTATCGAGCACCACGACGAGCCCCTCGTGGGCCAGCGCCGCGATCACCGCGTCGAACACGTCGAGCGCGTTCTTGCCGACGAGGTTTGGATTCCGCGAAAGCCGAGCGGGGTCGACCCGCGGGTTCGTCTCGACGAGCTCGTTCGACCACGGCAACCGCACGCTGTTGAACCCGCCCGCGCGGATTTGCGCTGCGATGCTGGCGAGCGGCGCGCGATCGAGCCCCGCGACCACGAAGTCCTTCGATTCGGCGCCGTACCAATTAACGGACGCCAGCTTGAAGCGCTCGTTCTTCTCGTCGAGGATCCAGCGGCTGCTCGTATGAAACGGCACCGGAGGGAGGGGGACCGCCGGCGTAGCCACCTCGCCATCGGTGGGGAGCGGCGCACCATCGGGTGCCCGGCCCGCGTCGGCGACGACGACGCTGTCGTCCGGAGTGTCACGGGGAGCGGTCGCGCACGCCGGCACCGTTCCCGCGACCGCGCTCAACCCCACCATGGCAAAGAGACCAACGATAACGCGCATATGGGGGCCATAACACGCGGCCCGTCGAGGCGCGAGGCAAGCGCGATTTCGTCCATACCTGGAGTCACGTGCTCGGCACCGGCACTCCCGCAGGTTTTGTCACGAACGAGCTCCGCGCGATTGGGCCGCGGACCACTCGATGCCCGGGGAATGCTCAGCATCCCAGGAGTCTCGTGCCGTCTGCGCTACCTGCAAACGCGAGGGCCGCGATGAGTCGCGGCCCATGCTCGAGCCGCTCGCCGTCGACGAAGACTTCCTCGCGCGACCCTCGCCGCCCAGCGCGAGAGATCCGACCCGCGAGAGAACCGACCGGCGTTGGCGCTAAGCGTCCGGATTTGTTTGAAAAGTTCCATCGGCAGCCGAGCGGCCCGCCTGGAAGCGACCCGCAATCCGTCCGCGACGATGGGGCAGCTCGTCGAAACCATGGACCAACTCGCACGCCTCCGGACGGCCTCCGTCCTCCCGCGCCGTTCGCCTCGTGCTCTTCGCCCTCGGCGCCGGCTCGGTGGGGTTTTGGGCGTATGGTCGCACGAGCGGCTGCACACTCCCGCACGTACGCGAACACGATGTGCAGCTCCTTGCACGCGCACTCTCCCGCGGCCCGAGAAATGCCTTTGCCGGTAGCTGGCGCGGCCGGTGCAATGCACCCCTCATGGTCAACCCGGTCGTGCGCGGCGCCGCTTCTGTGCTCTTGGGACTCGCCCTCTGTGTGGCGCCGGAGGTGGCTCGCGCGGACGACGACGCGGACGAGCCCTCGACCCCGCAATCCATCGAGGACTACCAAGAGGCGCTCGCCGAGCAGGAAAGGCAAGTACGCATCTCGCGTGGAGCTGCCGCGGTGAGCGCTCGAGCGCGCCTCGATAAGCTCCGCGCCAACTACGAACGCGACACCCGCAGCTACAGCTTCGAGACCACCGTCGCGGGGGTGGTCCTCACCGTCTTGGGAGCGGCAGGTACCGTGTTTGGACTCGTCGCCGAGGCTGGCTCCAAGAGCAGTGCCTCGTGGGACACGAGCGGTCTCGGGGTGCTGGTCTTCGCCGTGCCGTCCCTCTTGGGAGGCGTCGTCCCCGGCGTCATCATGATCAGCGTGGGAACGCAGCCCGTGCTTCGGCACCCGCCGCGCGCGCCGAGGGTCACGCTGTCGCTCGGTGTCGGTGCGCTCTCTGGGACGTTCTGAGCGGCGGATAGCCGTAGCCCCTCGCTTACCACGCCGACCTGTCTCGAGCGGGGGCGCTTCACGCAAGCTACGTAAACCGCAGCGCTAGTGAGCGCCGCCCGCGGTCGACCAGGTCGAGCGGTCGACGAAGCCCTCGCGCCTACGACCTCGCCGCCTCGCGCCGCGCGGCCCGAACCACCGCGCTCGTCAGCGCATAGAGACTGTGCCCCTCGACCACGAAGATGGATCCAGCCGACGACATTGGCGTGCCGACCGTCGAGTCGAGTCCACGAATGTCGACGAGACGCTCACCCGTGGCCGCATCGAGAATGCCGAGGCCCATGATGCGCGTGTCGAACACCGCGGACGCAAGGAAGCAAGGACGTCGTCGTTGGAATCGAAGCGCATGCCTTGAACGCCACGCCCGCGCGAGATATCGCTCCTCGTGATGACCACGAAGATCTTCAACTTCACGTTTCTCGTGCCCGTTCAGCGCGACCACGTGCTCGTCGTCACGCGGGTCGAGCACCGCTCGACGCGAACGTGGACCTACGTCGTCATCGATCAGACCGCGGGCGTCACCTATTGCAGCGACGCCTTGCACTCCACGCTTTGGTCGGACCAAGCCGCGTTTCACGATGCGCTCGCAGTGCTCGCGCGGCAGGGCTGGAAAGTGCACCCGAGCGAGATGGGCCGCGTCGTCTCCGTTCTGATCGCCACGAGCGACGAGCGCGACAACGCTTGTGTCCGGACGCGCGTCTTGCTGACACCCGTGGTCGCCGGCGAGCCCTATCGCTGACGCCCTCGCAGCTTGCACGTGGCGCGGTTCGGCCCCGCGCGGCGCAGACACTGCACGTAGGGGCAACTCGCTGGGACAGCGACGGCAACCACGCACACGCGCGACGACAACACGGAGCAACGGCGACGACAACCCACGAGTTTCTGCTGGAAACTAGACCGGAATGGCTTGCTCGGGCTCCGTCGCACGGCCACCCTCATCGCATGACGCGCCTTCTTTCTCTCTCGCTGCTTGCGCTCTTTGCCTGCTCGAGCCCGGTCGAAGCATCGGCACCGGAGCCCGCGACGCCGGGGACTCCCGGGCCGCGCTTGGTCGTCGTTCGGGCCGCGGTGGCGGGGGACGAGGTCGCTGTGGTTTGGGCGAGGGAGGAGCGGCCGCTCGTGCTCTCTCGCTTCTCGTTGACGGGGCAGCGTCGCGGCGAAGACGTGGTGCTCGCGCCCACCGCGCGGCTGGCGACCCTCGCGACCGACGGCGCACGTTACGCGGCGTGCTGGGGCACGGGACCGTCGCCCTCCGATGGCGACACCGACATTGCGTGTGCAACGGTGCCGGTTGGCGGCGGAGCGGTTTCCGTGCTCACCCCTTTTTCAGGGGTCGCCCCCGCGCTCACCCGCGGCCCGCGCGGCCTCGTGCTCGCGTACGGAAGCATCGAGTCACAGGCCACGAGTGGCAAAAGGTTTCGTATTCACCTCCGCGAGCTCGAGGGTACCGGCGCATCGTGGAGCTCGGAGGTACTCGAGACCCCGGCGCTCGCTGGGCTCCAGGTCACGTCCACCCCGAGCGGCTTCTTCGTCGCGGCGTTGTATGGATCTATGGGATTTCGTTTGGCCCACGATCTGACTTCCGCCAAAGGCCCATTCCCCATTGGCGAGTCCTTCGGGACGCAGCCGGGCACCGAGAACATCGTCGCCATCGGCGACACGGTCGCCATCAACCGCGCCATTCCCTACAAGACCGCTTACACGGTTGTCGATAGCTCGAATCGTGTCACCACGTCGCTCTTCGTGGGTGGCGGCGTGAAGCTCGGACATTCCGCGTTTCTCTGGGCGGAGGCAGGCTCGTTTCGCGCGGCTTGGCAAACGACCTTCGAGGGCGATTCGCTCCAGCGGCGAGACCTCCCGCTCGACGCCGGTCGAATCGAGGAGAACGGCGACGTCGATGAGCGGCGCCAAGAGCAGCACGGTAGCCGCATGACGGTCGTGGCCTCCCCCGCCGGCCCGCTGCTGGTGAAGGACGGCGCGACGGGAGTGGTCGTCGTGGCCCTCCCTCAGGCGCCCTAGAGCCAAGCCGTCGTCGCCGACCTGCCTCCGTAGCGCAGAACGAGGTTCGTCGCGCTCTTCAACGCCGCCCGTGCCCGCGCTCATCGCGCCTCCGAGCCAGCGCGCCAACGCGCCAACGCACGCGCGCGAGCCCGTGAACGCTGCGCCTTGACGGATGCCGATATGGGTATATGTTGGCGCTCATGGCACGCGCCGCCACCACGTCGGACGTCTTCAACGCGATCGCGGAGCCGCAGCGACGGCAAATCCTCGTGCTGCTGCGCGGGGGTGAGCGGCCCGTGAACGAGCTCGCCGAGGAGCTGGGGCTCACGCAGCCGGGGGCTTCCAAGCACCTGCGTGTGCTGCGCGAGGTCGGCCTCGTGAGCGATCGTAAGGCAGGCAAGCAGCGCCTCTACTGCCTGAACGCGCGCGGGCTTCGGCCGGTCCACGAGTGGGCGGGCGGGTTCGCGCGCTTTTGGAACGAGAGCTTCGATCGGCTGGACGCGTACGTGCAGGACCTCAAGAAGGCAAAACAGGAGAAGTGACCATGGCAGTGACGGGAAGCGACGGGCCGGAAAAGTCCGCGACCGCCGAGCGGGAGGTCGTGATCTCGCGCGTCATCGACGCGCCGCGGGAGCTGGTGTTCGAGGCGTTCACCGAAGTTCGGCACTTGTCGCACTGGTGGGGGCCGGCGGGGTTCACCACCACCACCCGCGCCTTCGAGTTTCGTGTCGGCGCAGAGTGGGACTTCGTGATGCACGGCCCCGACGGCACCGATTACCAAGAATGGATCTCGTTCACCGAGATCACCGCGCCCGAGCGGATCGCGCTCCTTCACGGGGAGTCGCGCGGCGATCCGAACGCGTTCGAGTCGGTGCTCACGTTCTTGCCCGAGGGCGCGGCGACCCGCATCGAGATGCGCACCGTCTTCCGCACCAAGGCACAGCGCGACGAAGCGGTCGAGAAATACCACGCGATCGAGGGCGGCACGCAGACGCTCGCCAACCTCGACGCTTACGTCACCAAGAACATCCGCAAAGGAGCCGAGAGCTGATGGCCGGCAAAGTGTTTTTCAGCGTGTCGATGTCGCTCGACGGGTTCATCGCGCCGGTGGGGCGCATGGGTGATCCGGATTGGATCGCGCAGTGGATGGAGCTCCAGGCGTGGGTCCTCCCGCTCCGCTTTCTCCGCGAGAACCTGAAGCTCGGCGAAGGGGGCGAGGAAGGTCCCGACAACGACATCGCGCGTGCAACGTTCGAGCGCACCGGCGCGAGCGTGATGGGCAAACGCATGTTCGAGCTCGGCGAGAAGTCGTGGCCGGAGGACGCGCCGTTTCACACGCCGGTCTTCGTGGTCACCCACGAAAAGCATGATCCTTGGGAGCGAAAGGGGGGAACCACGTTCCACTTCGTCAACGACGGCATCGAGCGCGCGCTGTCTCGGGCCCGCGAGGCCGCCGGCGACCGCGACGTGCGCATTGCGGGAGGTGGCGCGACAATCCTGGAGTACCTGAACGCGGGCCTCGTCGACGAGTTTTCGGTCGCGCTGTCCCCCGTGCTCTTCGGCGCCGGAACGCGGCTCTTCGAAGGCATCGACGCGCGGCGCGTGGCCCTTCTGCCGATCGGCTCGCAGGCCACCAAGCGGGTGACGCACCTCACCTACGCGGTGCTGAAGCGGTAGCCGTTTCGACTTCGGCGTTCCCGTTCGCGTTCCTGGTCTGATCGCGACAACGGCCCGCGCCAAGCACACGACACGACTCCGACACGGAGCGCTCAGGTGCGCGCCACGTCGCGCCGCGAATCCGTGGAAACACGAGAAGGCGCCGGAGCCACCCCCGGAGGCGCGAGCGCTACGCGAGAGTCTCTGGGAGCCCGCGCTCGCCGCTGCGGCGTGAATCGTGCGGAGGCGTTCACTGCGCGGTCGTTTGTTGTTCTCGAACGGCGCGGTTCGGCGCTCGTTGCTACGCCTGGCTCATCCCTGTCGCATCCTGCGGCGCCTGCGCGTGAAGCGCGCGCGACGTCACGAGCCCTTCCTCCGGAACACCCAGGCGCGCGCGAAGCTCGCCCACCGTCAACGCGAGCAGCGCTTCGTAATCCGCTTCGGTGTCGCCTCCCGCGAACAGGGAAGGTACTCGTCCCGCCGACGCCTGCCACGCGGCGAGCGCGCGTCGTGGTGCGAGCAGCACGCCCCCGAGCGATCCGAACGCGACGATGGACGCGACGTAGAGGCCGAGCGACCGAAGCCCACGACGTGCTTCCCAGAGCGAGATTTCTCCCTCGCCGCGCATGTCGGTTCCGTAGCCGGTCGCGACGTGGTGCAAATCGTGGAGCATGATCGCCCACGCGTGACGCTTCGTGTTCGGCACCTTGATGGGTATCCCGAAGATGGTCGCGTCGGTCCACTTCGCCGCGTACGAAGCGACGGTGAAGCCGTTCTCTGCGAGATAGGCGTCCCGCGCTCGGCGAACGGTCCACGACGACGGATACGGACGGTCGAGCATCATCGCTTCACCTCGCTTGCGGTCAGAATAGGGCCAACCCACGCGGCGGCCATGGCCGTGAGCTTCTTTGGTCGGGTGCCGACGGCGAGGCCGGAGGAGTGCCGTAAATTCGAGCACTTGGCGGCGATGGTTGTTGCCTCTCCCAAGTGGAGGCGGAGCGCAGTTGGCGCCGACCCCGAGCGCACCGACGTCGCGGATACCGGCGCTCGATGCACCACGCCGCATCAATGACCCATCGTCAGCGCGCTGCCGCGATCGCGCGCCTTGCGTTCTCCATCGCGCCCCACTGCTCGTGTACCGTCCGCCCCCGCCGACACACCCTCCAACCGCGCGCGCATCGCTGCCCGCGCACCACCCCGAGCTCGTTCGTCGCTCCCTGGATTCCCCAGATCGCGGCGAGCTCTTGACCGTCCGATAGGGCACGATCGAGCGCGGCGCACAGGAGCGATTCCGCGCCCGGCGTGCCCGTACGCGCCGCGATGCGCACCGGCGCGCCGACGAGCGAAGCGGGCACCATCGTCGCGTCGTAGGCACGGCGACACCGCCTCGGCGTGCCCGTGACGTTTACTTGGCGGCGCGCTTCGGTGCCTTGCGCGTCGAGGCAGGACGCTTCGCCGGCGCGCCACGTTTGGAAGGTTCGCGTTTCGCCGGCGGCGCGGGCAGGTTAGGCGCGACCCACTCCCGCGCGAGCCACTCGAGAGAGACTCGGCTCGCGCGGAGGGCGGCGTCGGTCGCGTTCGCTGCCTTGTTCTTGTTCGCCCCGCGCGCGCCAAAAGAGCGTGCATACAGCACCCAATTCGAGAGCTCGAAGCGATGGAGGAGCGGTGCGTACGGGAGCTTGTCGATCTTGGCGAGCAGGGAAAGCGCCGCGTCGGCTCCGTTCTTTCCTGTCGATCCGTCGCACGCGTAGAGCGCCATCGCCGCTTGGAAGAGCATGCTGCGCACCTCCTCGAAGGCCGCGGCCGGGTCTTCGGCGACGCGCTCGAGGAGAGCGTGAAACTCGTCCGGACCGAGGCCGGCACCGGCGGCCGTCTCTGCCATCGCGGGGACTTGGGAGTCGAGGAACGACGAGCGCCCACGTTGACCGAGCAGGCGCCCCACGAGGTAGAGGTCGAACGCGCTCGCGATAGCCTCGCCCAAGAAGAGCGCCGCGGGGGAGAGGCGGCCCGGGCCAAGAGCTTTCGCCGCGAGGTGGTGCCATGCCACGTGCGCGACCACGTCGGCTGGAATCGAGCGCTGCGCGAGAACGTCGCCCCCGTCGCTCGCGCCCCAGAACGTGAGATTCAAGAGCAGCGCACGGTCCCAACGGCCTGCGGCAGAAGCGGGGAGAACGCGGAATCGGTACTTGTCGGCGACCAGGATCGCCTTGAGATCGGCGTAGAGCTCGACGTTGCGGAGGGCGCGCTCGTCTTCGATCGTGAGCGCGTCGAGACGGCAAAGAGAGAAGGGCATGAGGCGCTCTACCACACGGCGTGACGTTGACGCGGGACGCGCGCCGCGAGACGAGTGCGCGTGGCCGATCGCGGACCCCTTGCGGCTAGGGTTCAGAAGGCGGCGTCGACCTGCAGGATGAGCGGAGAGCTGCTCGGCACGCCCTGGAGTTGTCCGCGGTAGACGGACAGCCCAACACCACCACCGCCGCCGCCGCCCGTCACGGACGACCGGCCCGGCTGACCGGGGGTAGCTCCGCCACTTCCGCCCGTACCGCCGTTCCCGCCCGAGTCCGTGCCTGCGTCATGGACGCCACCCGCCGCCGAGTTGACGCCCACGGAACGCCGGCCTGCAGGACCGGTTGCGCCGCCGTCGGCGCTCGCTCCGGCTGCGCCGCCCCCGCCATTCGCTGCGATCGTCGCCCCCGCCAACGAAACGAAGCCGATGGATTCCAGCCAGAGCATTCCGCCCGCCCCGCCTCCTCCGCCCCCTCCCAAAGCGCAGGCCTGGCCGCCTGCGCCGTTCGCGTAGAGGACGCCGTTGATACGCAAGCCCGTCAAGGCCGTGATTTGCAGAGCGCCACCGCCGGCACCTCCGACGCAGCCTCGGCCTCCGCCGCCGCCTCGACCGCCGAGCGTTAGCGGAGTGGAGACCCCGACCGACGCGTCCGGCGAGGGCCTGGGGCCGCCTGCTCCCTGCCCCGCATCGCCGCCGTTGCCTCCCGCTCCGCCGTTCGCCGCCCCACCGCCGCCGCCCCCACCGCCGAATCCGCCGTCCACAGCGGGTTGTCCATCGGCCCGCGAGGGAAGGGCGCCGTCCGCCAAGACGTCCAGCTCACCTTCGAGATCGACGGTACGCGCGACGATGATCAATGGCGCGTCCTGTCGGATCCTCACGACGTCGCGCCCGCCGTCGCTCACTCCCGTCACGAAAGCGTCGAGCGATAGGACCATGCATCCGCAAGCGGGAATCCATCGCCACCACTCGTCCGCGACGGCAACATTGCCGCCGAGCCCGTCGACGATCGTAAGTTTCTCGTCTTCGACCGTGATGGTGAAGGCGCCTCTGAGCGAGAACGTGCTGTCCCAACGGTAGGCGTTGGTGTCTGCCGTGAGGTGACTCGGGACGGGGAGCGCTGCCTCGACCTCCGCGTCTCGTGCGGTGTCACCGTCGGGACGAACGAGCACGTCGGGTGCGCCGTCCACGAGCGATCCGCCCTCTTCGGGGGCGACCACGCCATCGCCGATGCCAAACAAAGCGTTGCACGCCCAAGTCGCCCCGACGAGCCCGGCGACGAGAGCCGTGTTGCGCAATCTGGCGCTGAATCCCTTCAAAACGTACTTCCAAAACCTAGACGCGATTGCCGAGTAGGCGGAGCCGAGCTCGTCAGCCAAAGAATACCCCCTCCGACGACCAGAATCACTCCGGCGACGACGAACGCGGTCGACAGCGAGCCCGCGTCGGCGGCGCGTGTCCAGCGGTCGGCGTCGGATTGAGTTCGGCACGCGAACCGATCCGGACACTGGTCTGCGGCAGCCGACTTTTGGCCTAGCGCGGATGCTCCGAACCCGATTCCGATTCCGAGTGCGAAGGCGCCGAGGCCCGTAGCTCCGAGACCAAGCGGACCGCGCAGGGATCGGGCGGGCGCCGGCTCGATGGGCACCGCGGGTGCCGGCATTGCCTTCACGGGTACGCTTACGAGCGGCGGCGGGACGACGCCTCCGGACTCGACTGGGACGGGCTTGGCGAGGCGAGGGATATCGAACGTCCGACGCTCGCCCTCCGCCAAGCGGACCGAGCCCTTCCATGACGTTTCGCGGTCCGTGACCTCGACCGTGTGGTCTCCGGCATCGACGCTCAGTGCGCCAGCGGGATCCACACGCGCGCCATCGAGCGAGACCACCGCTCCCTCACTCGGGTCGACGAGGGCGATTCGCAGCTCGGGGATGCGTGCATCGAGCGATTCGATTCTTTCGCTCGCCCTGCGTTCACTCTTGGGCTTCTTCGAGGCGCGAGCTTCGTCGCGCGCGCGGGTGAAGGCGACGCGCGCGTCGACGAGGCGCCCTAGACCTTCGTAGCACTCGCCGATGAGCAGGAGTGTCCCGACTGCGGGGTCGAGCTTCTGGCTGCGACCGAGCGCGTCGAGGGCGCGAGGGAAGTCTTTGGCGGACAAGAGTCGTTTGCCTTCCTGATAGGCACTCTCGGCGGCGAGCTCGTCCGCACGCCCGGCAGCGAAACAGGGGCGCGGAGCCGCCACGCCACCGACTCCCCAAATGACCATGACAGTAACGATGACTGTGGCACGACCAGAAGTGTTCATTCGCCGTGTCGATCCGAAGTGGGCTTGTTTCGCGGTTGGACTCCGCGCGGTTTCGCCGCAATCGAGCTCGCCGGGTTCGTCGCTATGGGCTCGACGCCGGTATCTGCGGCTCGCGGCGCGGCGATGGTATCCGCCGGCAAGGGGACGAGCGCCCCGTTCGATTCACGGGCGGAGGGGAGCGACGGCGCGCTCTCGCTAGACTCCGCGTGGGGCGCAGCTGGCGTCGAAGCTACCCGCGGCGAGAAAGCGAGCTTGGCCAGCACTGCCACCAAGCCCACCACGACCAAACCGACGAGCAGCGGCAGACGACTTCGGGGCCGAGGCGGCGTAAGTGCGGGGCTAGAAGCTGGGAAGGGAGTGGGCGGGGCTTCCACTATTACCGGTTCATCCCTTGACGCCGCCGGGGGCGGCATGCGCGCCGTCGCCGTGAATCCGACGAGCCGCTCCGTGGTTTCCACCGAACGGAAGGGCGCCGGCGCCTCGTCGTCGTCTCCATCGTGTCCGGCCGAATAAGCGTCCCGCTCCGTGACATCGGAGTCGACGTAGTCGACTGGTGGGGCAGAAGCCTCGTGCTCGGGCGTCGCGTCGCCCATTCGCTTTTCGACCTCGTCGATGACGCGAGAGAGCTCCATCGACGAACCCGTCGGTGAGCGCATGATGCCGGGGTCGTAGCTCTCCACTCTTCGCGCGATCGCAGCGCGCGCCGCGAGGCTGGCCTCGGCCACGTGCGCGACCCACGCCCCGACCTCTTTCGGTTTGGGAAGGACAGCCGCAGCTTCGATCGCGTTCGCCATTTCGTCGGCGGTGTCGAATCGTTGGTCGCGGTCCCGCTCGAGCGCTTTCATCACGATGGCGTCGAAGGCGTCGGATTCCGATCCGGCGAGGCTTGGCGCCTCGATAGGCAAGTTGAGGACGTTGGCTATCGTGGCAATCGGTGACGATGAGAGAAAGAGCGGTTTTCCGGTGAGCAACTCCCACAGAACGATTCCGGTGGCAAAGATGTCGTTGCGGCGGTCGACTCCCGTTTGCTGAAGTTGCTCCGGCGACATGTAGGCGATCTTGCCCTTGAGCTCTCCCGTCTCCGTTCCCTGGAGTCGCGAGCGGGCACGTGCGACTCCGAAGTCGAGAATCCGCGCGACGCCGTCGATTCCCACCAGTACGTTCTGCGGCGAAATATCTCGATGGACGATTTCGAGCGCGACACCGGACGAGTCGACCGCTTCGTGTGCAGCGTGGAGTCCCTGAAGGAGCTGCGCGACCACGTAAGCGGCTATGGCTTGGGGGAGCCTTTCACCGCGCGAGGCGAGGAGGTCCACGAGACGCTCCAGCGACTCCCCCGCTACGTACTCCATAACTACGGCGAGCGTGTCGTCTCCCTCCACGATTTCGAGCGTCGGCACCACGTTGGGGTGCCGGACGAGGGCGACGAGGCGAGCCTCGTCGAGGAGCATCGCGACGAACTTCGGGTCTCGCGCTACGTGGTCGTGGAGCTTCTTGATGGCCACGAGCCGCGAGAATCCCGCGCGCCCGGCGAGGCGGCCGAAATGAACCGAGGCCATGCCGCCTGACGCGATGCGATCGTACAGACGATAGCGACCGAGGGTCGTCCCTTCCGTTCGTCTTGGCGTACGAGCGTCGGCGTCCATCTCGAGGTCTACGGTACCCGAGAGTACGTTCTGTCGCACGGGTCTTCCTCACGACTGCCGCGCGGGACCGCCCCTCCAGCGAGCGCTCCGAGAGCGCGCGGGGCCTTGCGTGCTCGCGGGTCGGGAGGTAGCGTTTCTTGCGATGAAACGAGCCTTCGCAGTCGGCCTCGGCCTCATCGCGGGCTGTTCGTTGTTGAACCCTCTCGACGGGTTTGCCGGCGGGACCGACGATGCGGGAAGCTTCGAGCCCGACGACGCGAGCAACGTGGTCGCGCCCGACGGCGCACCAGACACGGGCGAGCCGTGCAAAAGCGCCCGCCCTCCGGCGAGGCCCGCGCCGACCGTCGGCTCCGACGGTGGCAGCACCACGATCGTTTTGGCCGTCTCGTCGTTCGAGTTCGGGGATCCGACGGACCCCCTCAATCCGAATAGCCGCGGATACGATTTGGACCGCCTCTGCACGTGCCCGCCCTCATGTGCGGAAAACAAGACTTGCATTGTCTCCGAGGGGCGGTCCGCGCGGAGGGCGTGCGTCCCGGACGGCAAGACGAGTTGTGACTACCCGAATGGTGTAGATAACTCGGGAGGGCAATTCTGGTTGTCCATCTCGCGCGCGCTTGGACCTCAACTGAGTATCGCTTCGCGGCTGAAGACAGGAGAGGATGGTCTCATTATCCGGATTCGAAACTACAACGACATGCCAGACGACGATGCCGTCGAGGTCGGGATTTTCGACACCTTCGGGGTCGAAGGAGCGCAGCCGGACGCAGGACCTCTGCCGCCCCTCAAACAAGACGGTTCCGACCGCTGGACGATCGACCCCGCGAGCATGATCGGTCGCGGTCGCCTCGATACTTTTGCCTACGTACGGGGAGGGCAATTGGTCGCGACCATCGCCACTACATTCCGTATCGGGCAATTGGTCTTTCCGGTGTCCGACGGCATCTTGACGGGTAGGCTCGTCAAGGGCGCTGGCGGATATGTCCTGGAGGACGGAGTCTTGTCGGCACGCCTCTTTGCAGACGAGCTTCTGAAGTCCCTCGAGGTCATTCCGAGCCCCAATGGCAATTTCCTTTGTGGAGCGCGCGAACCTACGTTCCTGAGTCTCAAGGATAGCATATGTTCGGCGCGTGACCTCCCCACGGACCCCTCCCTCGACGGCCTCGAGACTCCGTGCACAGGCGTGAGTCTGGCCGTGGCGTTCAGGGCGAACGCCGCGACGATCGGGCGCAACGTCGCCGCGGGCGACGGCGTCCACCCGTGTGGAGCCGACTGGAAACCGAGCTGTCTGGACTGAGTCGAGCCGTGGCAGGCTAAATTCAACGTGTGGCCTTCGCCGGTTCCCCCGCACGATTGGCGTTGTGCGCGTGCCCGCGCTGGTCGAGGCGCGAAACGAGCCCTCCGCGGCGAGCTACCGCTGGTCGCCTCGGGGTTCCAGCACTAAGGACGGACCGTGCTCCCCGCTTGGCTATTGGATGTATCGTTCCTCCCCGACGACGTACGCGTCCGCACACGAGTCATCGCCGACGGCGCCCCCCAAAAGCGCCCGTACGTCCTCTACTGGATGCGCGTCGCGGTACGCGACCACGAGAACCCCGCCCTCGACGCCGCGGTCGCCGCCGCCAACGCGCTCGACGCGACGGTGCTCGTGTACCACGCCGTCTCGGAGCGATATCCGTACGCGTCCGACCGGCATCACACGTTCATCCTCGAGGGCGCGCGTGACGTCGCGCGGGGCCTGCGGCAGCGCGGGATCGCCTACGCGCTCCACGTCGAACGCCGCGCCACGGACGCGCGCGGGCCAACGCTGCGCGTGCTCGCCGAAGAGGCCGCCTTGGTGGTCACGGAAGACGCCCCCGTGCCGCCGCTCGCCGAGTGGACGCGGCGGCTCGCCGAGCACCTCGCCGCCAAAGGCGTGCCGTTTATCGCAGTCGATGCGTCGTGCATCGTCCCGATGCCGCTCGTCGGCAAGCGCTACGACCGCGCGTTCGCCTTCCGGAAGGACTCGCGTCGAATCGCCGCCGCGTCGCTCGCGCGTCCGTGGCACGACATCGAGCCCGCGCGCCCGGCGTGGTCGCCAAAGCTTCCGTTCGAGCCGATCGCGGCGGAGGAGCTCGACGATCGCCGCATCGCGCGCCTCGTGGCCGAGTGCGACATCGACCACGGCGTCGGGCCCGTGCGCGAGCTTCGCGGCGGCTCGACGGCGGGGTACGCACGGTGGGAAGCGTTCCGCGGCGCCGGCCTCGCGAAGTACGCTGCGCGACGCAACGACGCGTCGATCGACGGGACGAGCCGCCTGTCTCCGTGGCTCCACTTCGGGCATGTGTCCGCGCTCCGCATCGCGCGCGAGGCGGCACGAGCGACAGGCGCCGGCGCCGATAAGTTCTTGGATGAGCTCTTGATTTGGCGCGAGGTCGCTTGGCACTTTGCGTCGCACACACCCGACCTCGAGTCGCTCGAGGCGCTTCCGGAGTGGGCACGCGCGACCCTCGAAGCTCACTCTGCCGACGCACGCGACGTGCTCTCCCTCGAGCGCCTCGAGCGCGGTCGCACGGGTGACACGCTTTGGGATCTCGCGCAGCGCTCCCTCTTGGCGCACGGCGAGCTTCACAACAACCTGCGCATGACGTGGGGCAAGGCCGTACCCGGCTGGACCGCCACCCCCGAGGACGCGCGCCGCACGCTCGTCGCGCTCAACCACCGCTACGCGCTCGACGGCCGCGATCCCTCCTCGTACGGCGGGCTCTACTGGTGTCTCGGGCTCTTCGACCGCCCGTTCGCGCCCGAGCAGCCGGTGCTCGGAGCGATCCGCCCGCGTCCAACGTCGGTCCACGCGGGCCGCCTCGATCAAGAGGCCTACGCCGCGCGGGCGCGACGGCCCACACGCAGCATCGGCCGCGTCGCGGTCATCGGCGCGGGAGTCGCCGGGCTCACCTGCGCGCGCACGCTCCTCGACCACAACGTCGACGTCGTCGTCTTCGACAAGGGAAAATCGCCGGGCGGCAGGCTCGCGAGCCGTCGCACCGAAGACCTCGCGATCGACCTCGGCGCGCAGTACTTCACCGTGAAGGAGCGTCGGTTCGAGCGCATCGTCGCGTCGTGGCGCGAGGACGGCGTCGTCGCGCCGTGGGCCGGCCGCATCCGCGCGGTCGATGGCCGCGGTGGACCGATGGTCGACACGGAGCCGGTCGAGCGCTTCGTCGCCACGCCGAGCATGAACGCGCTCGGCCGCCACCTCGCGCGCGACTTGGACGTCAAGGTCGGCCATCGTGTCGATCGCGTCGAGCGACGCGGCTCCACGTTCGTCCTTCGTCGCACCGTCGCTCCCGCCGGGATTACCCTCGGTGTGCCCGATGTGTCAGCGGACGAGCAGCTCCTCCGCGAGCTCGGCGCGTTCGACGTCATCGTGATGTGCCTCCCGCCGGAGCAGGCGAGCGTGCTCCTCGACGGCGTCGATGAGAGGCTCGCGGCGAAGCTGCGCGAGCTGCGCTTCGATCCGTGTGTCGCGTACGGGTTCGTCGCCGACGACACCACGGAAGCTCTACGCTCCGCGCCGGTCGACGGGCTCTTCGTAGGGCGCGACGGCGATCCGGAACGTGTCATCGCTTGGGTGGCCCGCAACTCGAGCAAGCCCGAGCGTCCAGAGGGGGATGCTTGGGTGGTGCACGCCGCTCCCGAGTGGTCGAGCGCCCACCTCCGTGACGCCCCCGAGGACATCGAGCGTGCGCTCCTCCACGAGCTCGCGCGCGTGCTCGGAGCCGGCCCCGTCCGAGCAAGAGCGAGCACGCTGCAGCGGTGGAGATACGCGCGCGCACCGTCGCCGCTCGACCGAGTGCTCTTCGACGATGAAGCGCGCATCGGCGTCGGCGGCGATTGGGCGGCAGGTGGGCGCGTCGAGGGCGCGTTCCTCTCGGGGATCGCGCTCGCGGGGCGCGTGCTCGGCTTGCCCAATGTAGGTGTTTCTGCCACTCCGGCGTCTTGAAGCTCTCCCGCGACGCGAAGCACCCATCGCGCGAGCGGTCACGCGAGGTAGGCCCGCTTCCGCGCGACGGTCGACGCGAAGAGAAGGGCGCCGGCGATCGCGACCACGAGGGTGAGGACCACGAGCTGGCTCTGAATCCCGGCGAACACGCCGTAGTAGAGATCGCCCAAGAAGGCTGCGAGGCGGCACGCTGTCCCTCCGCGCTCCGAACGAGCCGTGGCAAGAGTCGGGACGCGTTCGGGACGGTCTTCGCGCTGGAAGGGCTCCCGGCCGCGCGCTGGGCGTTCGACAGGCACGCCCCGCGACGTGGTACCCACGAGGCTTGCTCCCCCGTCGGACCACGGACGATGCGCGCACGATCGCCGACGCGACCTTCGAACGCGCGTGCGCGTGCCTCGCTTCGGTGCGCGACATCGTGGAAGAGCGCGCCAACGGACAGGCGCCTCCCAGGTGGTGCGAGGCGCGCGGATGGACCGAGTTCCTTCGCGCCCTTCGCGACGACGCGGTGACCGTGCTCGAACGCGATGGCCTCGGAGCGCACGTCGAGCTCATGGCCGATGCGCCCGCTTCTCTCGTGGCGGTGGCGCGCGAGGTCGGTCGCGCGACGACGCTGCCAAGAGCGACGGACGCGTCTGCGCACGGAGTCGCGAAGCGCCGCGCGTCGCCTCGAAAGCGCACCCAAGTGGCCTCGTTTGCGCGTCTCCTCGAGGGCCTCGCGCCGCACGCCTCGCGCGTGGTGGACCTCGGCTCGGGACACGGGCACCTCACGCGGCACCTCGCGCAGGAGCTAGGGCTCGTCGCCGAGGGGTGGGAGCGTGACGCCGCGCGCGCGCGTGTCGCGAGCTCGCTCGTGTCGGACGGCAACACGCGATTCGTCGTCGCCGAGGCACGCGACCTCCAGGGGGCGATCACGAGCGCCGATTTGGTCGTCGGTCTTCACGCGTGTGGCGAGCTCGCGGACGAAGCCGTCGAGGGCGCGGTCGCGGCACGAGCTTCGGTCGCGATCGTCGCGTGTTGCCCGCAAAAAAGAGCGGGTGGGCGCGCTCCCCTCTCGTCTACGAACGGAGCGCCGGCACGAGACCTCACGCTCCCTCATGCCGCCCTCGGCCTCGCCAACGTGCGCGACGGCGACACGCGCGTCGAGACGCACTGGGCAGACTGCGTCGACTCCCGAGTTCGCCGTATCGCCCTTAGGAGAGCGCTCTTGGCCGCAGGACACCCCGTCGCGCCGGGCGAGGAGATGCGAGGGATCAACCGGCGACGTGCGTCGGGACCGCTGCTCGATCTCGTGACCCGCGCGTTCGTGATGCGCGGGCTCCCGGACCCGTCACCGGCGCTCGTCTTCGAGAGCGAACGGGAGGCCCGAGAGGAGCACCAGCTCGCGCGCCGCTGGGAGCTCCCGCGCACGATGCTCGCGCGTCTCGTCGAGGTATGGATCGCGTTGGATCGCGCCGCCTTCCTTCGCCAAAGTGGCTATCTCACCGACGTCAGGGAGCTCTTCGGCGCCGAAGTGAGCCCGCGCAACGTTGCGGTCGTGGGGCGACCAGCATAGTCAGGCCGTCCGAGATCCGCGGCGTGGGCGCGTCGCTCCTCGGCAGTCGTCCGCGCGATCCGGGCGCAGGTGCTCTCGCCGTCCGTGGTCGTCGGCCGATGCTCTGTCCTGGGTCATTTTCGGACGAGGCGCCAATCGGCGAGATCGTCGATTACAGGAGCTTGGTCAGCTCTTCGAGCGACTCCCGATCGAGCCCGTGCCGCGTCGCGAGCTCGGCCCGCCACGCGGGTGCACGAAGGCGTACCGTCGCGTCGGCCAAGCGCGAAGCCCGCTGCATCGCGAACGCGACGATCGGAGCGACGACGAGCGCCGTCGCATAGGGAAAATGCGCATCAAGAGCGCAAACTGAGCTTCACGCACCGCGAGCGCGAGCAACACTCCGCCAAGCACGGAGAAGACGATCCCGGGGACCAGTACGCTCATGCGTAGTCGCTTCGCTCGCGCGACGAGCACGGCGATCGCTTCCGCCTCGACGTCGGCCGGCTCGGACCGTTCGTCGGATTTACGATAAGCGTCCACGGTCGACAACGTAACACGGCCAAGCGTCCCGTCCGGCGATGGCGCGAGCGCGGGGGGCCGATGGCTCCGCAGGAAGCCGCCGGGGCACCTTTGCATTACCGAGTACGCCATTCCGCGCGATCTCGCCGAGGAGGTGACGGCGCCCGCGTGGTAGGAACGCGCGATGGACCTCGCGAACGCGCAAACGGCAACGTTCACCCCTACCGAAACGCACACGCGCCTCGCCCGCCTCGCCGGCCGCTGGCGAGGCACCGCGAAGACCTACGCCGATCCGAGCCAACCCGACGCCGCCGAGGTCGCGCCATGGGAGGGCACGATCGCGACGCTGCTCGGCGGCCGCTTCGTGCGCTTCATTTACGCCTCGCACGCGATGGGCCAACCGCTCGCCGGTGAGCTGACCATCGCCTACGAGAAGGGCGACCGGCTGTTCCGCATGTCGTGGATCGATAGTCTCCACACGAGCCCCGCCATTCTCGTCTCGGAGAGCAAGGCAATCCCAGAGAGCGGCGCGTTGGAGAAGATCAGCGCCTTCGGGACCTACTTCGCCGGCGAGGGACAGCCGCGGTGGGGCTGGCGAACGGAGCTCGACGACCGCGACGGAGCGCTAAGGATTCGCATGTTCAACGTCGCGCCCGGCGGCGAGGAGAGCCTCGGGGTGGACATCGAGCTCACTCGCGAAGTGGACTGATCCGTGGCGACGGAGCGGCGACCCCACCTCCGGTGCCGCGGTAGACGTCGAACGACGCGTCCTCCGTCCCGAGCAGCGTGGTGAGCAACCGCGGCTCCGCACGAGCCACGACGGCGACTCGAGTACCCACGAACGCGAGCATCCCGCGGCGCCGACGTCCCTGTTGCACCCCGGCCTCCACCGCCGTCACCCCTCGCGCCGAAAAAAAACACGCAGGGGGTCGACGGAATCGGGCGGATCGCGACAAATGCGCGCAGGATGAACCCCTTCCCGTCGCTCCTTCGCCCCGTTCGCCCCACGCTCGCGCTCGTTTTGGCTGCACTTTGCACGTTTTCGGCGGCCGCCCGCGCCGAGGGCAGCGCCGCGAGCGCAACCGGTCCCCGGGGGGGGGTCGAAGTGAGCTCGTCGCCCGCCACGGGCGAGGAGGCCACGAAGGCTGCTCCGGCTCCGCTCGCCGCCAAGACGGGGGGAGTCTCGGTGCACGTGGTGGAAGGGGCGCGCGTGCTCGTCGACGGCGCCGACGCGGGGCGAGCCGACCCGGCGCACCCGTTCGAGCTCACGCTCCCGCCCGGCGACTACTCGATTCGCGTCGTCTACGACGGGGGCAGCAACGAAAAACGCAAGGTGCTCGTCACCGAAGGCCACGTGACCACCCTCGACTTCCGCGACCTCCCCGGTCTTCGCCTGCTCTTCGAAAAGCGCGACCGCTGGCTCATGGGATTCACCGTCGGCGGTGGCGTCTTCGCTTCCGACCTCGAGGGCAGCATCGGGCCGCAGTTCGAGGCGGGGCTCGTCCTCAATCGAGCGCTCACGAAGGCCGTCGAATTTCGTACCACGATTGGATTGCACGGGTGGGTCGCAGAGGCCCGTGGGCCCAACACGTTCGACCAGCAAGGGACCTACGTCGGCCGTGACCGCATCGACACCCTCGGTCTCGCGGTCTCCGTCGAGCCCGGATTCGTGTTTCACACTCGGTAGTGTCTATACGATGGGCGTGAGCGTGGCGGGCCGTCTCGGAGTGGGCATCCCGCTCTCGGTGCAGAGCGATTTCGGCAGCACCGCGCCGACCACCGCTGCGTCGTCCTTCCTCGTCGGTGTGGCTCCCCGCGCTTCGCCCCTCGGCTTCGCGTTCGGCGAGAGCCGCGAGCATCACATCGAGCTCGTAGGCGGCGCAATCGTGTCCACTGTGGGTGGATTCGGATTGGACATGGGAGAGCTTCGTTACTCGCTTCTCTTCCTTTGATGGCGATGCATCGGCTGAGCGCAAACGGTCTTTCTTCATGGGGGCTTCGCTGCGCGAGACGACGCGCGAGCGCGAAACGAAGCACGGGCTCGGCGCGGCCCTCACGCTCGACTCCCTCGTTCGCGCTCGGCCCACCCGCACGGAGCGCGCGGACCTTCTCTCGAGGAGCTGCTCGCGATGGACGAGCCTCGCAAACGGTACGCCGCCATGATGTCGGGGCTCGATATTCGCTACGATCTCGGGGAAGGGCACCCGCTCCTCGGGCGGCGAATTCCCGATCTCGACCTCGTGACCGACGTTGGGCCGCGGCGACTGTTTTCCCTCCTCCACGAGGCAAGACCGGTGTTGCTCCACTTCGGTGAGCCCGCGCTCGAGAGCGACCCCTGGGCGAATCGGGTAAAGCGCGTCGAAGCGCGCTATTCGGGTGTCTGGGAGCTCCCCGTGATCGGAGTCGTCGCTGCGCCTACCTCGGTGTTGATTCGCCCCGACGGGCACGTGGCGTGGGTGGGGGAGGGCAGCGAAGAGGGCCTTCGCCGAGCTCTCACCACCTGGTTCGGTCTGCCGCACGCGAACGACGACTGAGCGCGCGTAGCTGCGATCGCATCGATGAATCAATCGATCGTGGCTGCCCTAGCTTCGGTCTCCGTCATGTCGACCAGCCGATCCGCCTGCGCGCAACGCCCGTGGACCTTGCGCCATGCATAGAGGGCCGCGACCGGCAGCGCGATCGCCGAGCCGAGGAGCCAGGGAGAGATCCGGATCAGGATCCCGAAGATCGAGAGGGGCGCTCCGACGAGGAAGCCGAGGAATGCGGCGAGGGGCGCGATGGAGAGCCACGCGCTCCGCACCGCCTTTGCGTCTCGCGCGCGGCACTTCGGGCACCGCGCGAGGCCCGCCAGCGCCGCACCTTCTCTCGTCAACCCCTCGAGCGCCCGAGCCCGCGCTTCGGTCCCTCGCTCTTCCGCGCCGATCGCGAGGGGAGCGCCGACGGCGACTCCGTAGCTCGTCGTGAGCACGCTCGCCCGTGCGCGCGCTCCGCAGTGTGCGCACGCGAAGTCGAGCTCCAGCAGGTCGGTGGCGGTCGCCGTGTGCGTGGTGGCGATCGGGACAATAGGCATGGCGGGCGGAAGCTATCCACACGCCGAAGCACGCGCAACACCAGCCCGGGGCCCGCGCGAGCCGCAAAAAAAACGCAAGAAGGTAAGAACGCAAGAACGCAAAAACCCGCGTCGCACTAGGGCGCCGCGGGCTTCACGTATCTGTCGTCTCTGTTGCGCGGGCAGGATTTGAACCTACGACCTTCGGGTTATGAGCCCGACGAGCTACCAGGCTGCTCCACCGCGCGAGGGCACCTTAATCACGCCCGAAGCCGACGTGCAAGCCTATCTGCGACGCGAGCGCGCAAAAGAGCGTCCGATGTGCCGTTTTTCCCCTCGGATTCGCGCGTCGCTCGCCTCCAACCTCACGGCAGCGGGTTGCGGGGTCTCGAAATCGTCGTCGTGAACGCACATTGGGCAGCGTGTCGTCGCCGCCGAAGCGAGCGGAGCCTTTCTCGGCGCCGATGGAGGGCGGTGCCCACGTCGCTCACGCATCGACGCCGCGCACCCCTCGGCGCCTCGATTCGGTTCGGGTCCCTCCGTCGTGTCTCGTGCTGCGCGCACCGCGCACCGTCGCCGCGACGACGTCCGCGCACGTCGAGGTCGGACGGCTGACCGATCCGGCGCGCTCGATTCGTCCCGCGGTCGCCGCGCAGAGCGTCGCGCTCGGCGTCGATGACACGTTCGTCGAAGCCTCGCACGAACCTTCGTTCGTCATGGCGCGGCGACGTCGCTGGAGGTCGTCGGCAGGCCGCCAGCGAAGCCGCGAACCGCGGTCGACGATGGAACCTTCGTCGCCATCGACGTCACCAGCGTGCGCTGGTCTTCGAGCGAGGGGGCGCTCGGTGGCGTGCTCCGGGATACCAAATTTCGTTCGGCGAACGTCTCTGGCACCGACCTCGTGGTCCTCACGGACCGTGGCGAGCTCACCCTCACGCGCAACGCGACGGGGCTCGCGCTGAAGGATCGCTTGCCCATGAAGTCCGGTTGCACCTACGACCACGGCTGCGTCCGCGTCGCGCCCGGTGTCATAGCCAATCTCGACATCTCGAACGTGGATAATCCCAAGGTCAGCCTCGCGGGGCCGTTTCCGCTCGACGCGGAGCCCGCTCGTATCGAATGCCCGAACCGACGCGGCCGCGCTGGCGTCGCGACGGACGGCACCTTCGTCTCGGTGACAGCCAACCAGATGGTGGTGCGGAACGTGCGTGCCTCCGAGCCGTGGCGCACGTTGCCATTCGCGGGCACTCATCCCTACGACATCCGCGCGTGCCCGGGGTTCGTGATCGTCGAGGCGCAGAGCCAAGAGCGCTTCGATGTGAAGCGCGACGGCGGACGGCAAAAAGCTCACCACGATCACGTCGGAGGCGAAGGCAGATATCCCCCCGTGCGCGTCCGTCCGCGAGCGCCTCGACGCCGATCCGAGTCGAACGACACCGTCGGACGCACGATAACGTCGACGGGAGGCGGGGCGGCGCGCGTCGGCCGCGCTCGAGGCGCCGCGCGAACGGAGCACGCGCCGATGCTGGAAGCGCGCGCCCTGACTCTATGGCATCGTGAGGTATGGCTCGCCGTATCTTCCTTCTTGGCACTCTGCTCGTCGGCGCTTCGGCCCCCTTGGCCTGTTTGGATACCCCTGAAGTTTTTCCGGGCCCGGGTCCGCGGGGAACATCGAGCGCGCCGACATCGACCGCCACGGCGAGGGCCGACGCCGCTGCGCCTCCGAAGGTGAGCGTGCCCTTGGCGGGGGAGTGGGTGCCGCTCCCCGGGGTCGGCGACCAGTGCATCGTGCGAATGGCGAAGGATCCAGCGACCCTCCTGCCCGCCTTCGACTGGGAGCCGTGCACCGACGCCGGCCTCGGGTGCGAGCGGATCCGGGTCCCCAGAGTGGGCTCGTCTGGATTCGACGACTTCGGCCTCGGGATTCGGCAGGGCATTCACGTCGACGGAGGTGGGGTGCACCTCGCCCTCCAGCGAAAGACGTCGAATGGCTACCTCCGTACGGTGCACACCGTCGGGCAACCCGGGCTCTTTGCGTTCTACTTCGACGACAAACAAACGTGCGTGGCCGACGCGAACGTCACGGCCGCGGGGATCGCGCTGTTCGTCTCGACGACCGGTTCGGCGGGCCCTTCCGAGCAACTCCAACGTCATCTCCTTCGCTCGCGCTACGAAGAGCCGCTCGCCCTCTCCACCATCGACATGTCCGCGCGTGTCGGCGGCCTTTGGTACGGCATCGGCATGGTCGGCGACGGCTTCGTTAGCTATGTGTCGGAGCGCGTGGTGGGGCTCTTCGGCATCGGGGCGACCTCCCCCGTCGCGTCTGCGCCCCGTCGCAACGAGATGCCCGTGATCGTCCGAGGCGGCATCGTGACGAGCGACGAGCTCGACACGGCGCTCGACTACTACTCCGTGAGCGGCGAGCCCCCGAGGCGGATCGCCGGAGCAGCCCAAGGCGCGAGCCTCGGGCGCCTCGCGGCCAGTCCGACCGGCGACATCATCACGTTCGTAGAGCAACCCTCGCTCGTGGAGGGCCCGCTCCTCTACGCGCTGCCGCTCGTGCCCGCCAACGCGCCGAAGCGCGCGATCACGCACATCGCAGCCTTCAGCGCGTTTCGATCTGTGTACCTCACGAACGACGGATTCTTCGCGCACACCGACAAGGAGGGCCGCATCGTCGTCGTACGGTTGTCGGACGGCAGGTCGTGGCCCGCCATCTCGACCAGCGACGGCAGAGGCTTCAGGGAGCTCGTCTACGTCGACAAAACGTCGGTCTGGGGCATCGTCTGGGGGCAGGGGGGCGGTGCTGCGATCGAGCGCCACACGCTCGTCGGCGAGCCTACGATTCCGCCCTTTTGAGGCCCCCTCTCTACAGCGACAGCGCGCACGCGTGAACCCGTGCGATCTGCACGTATTCTGGCCTCATCAAAGCGGGTGCGAGAAGGCGATGCCCCACGCGCTGAGCTTCTTCGGCCGCGTCGCTTCGGTGCAGAGGGGGACGGCGCGATCACCGAAGTAGAGCTTTCCGCTCTTCAGCCGCATCAAGTCGTATTCCACCGGGCAAACCTCCCGCGCCGGGACGATGTTGCCGCAGCCTGTAGTCGTGACTCCGCGTTCTTCGCCGAGCTTCCACTCCGCGCTCGGGCACTCGCGCGCCAAGAGATCGAGCCCGGCCTGCGACGTGGGAACGATCCCCTTTTCGTCGATGAACACCCGAATATCGGCGGCGTACTTTACCACCTTCGAGAGCCCGTCCACCTTCGAGCTTCCGCCCATGCGAATCGTCATCAGGCGCGACGCGGGCGCGCACGCGGAAGAGGAGAATCGATTCCAATCCGCGAACACGCCATTGGCCGCGATGCGATAGGTGCGAAGCTGGTAGGTGCCGTCCCCCACCGGCTCGCAGGCGGGGCTCTTCCAGGTGCCGAACGTGAGCGAGGGCTCCTTCGTGAGATCGTCCTCGCTGGTACCCTCTTCGGTCGCGGGCTCCTCCAGCGCGGCGCTGCAGCCCGCGAGCGTGACGAGGAAGGGAACGGCGATAAAGCAGAACGAAGCGCGAAGGTTCATGAGGGCTCCTCGGCGAGCCTACACGATGCCAGCCTCGGCAGTCGTGGTGGTCCGCTCGCGAATGGGTGTAGCGCGTCGCACCGGAGCCCCCATCCGCTGATTGGCGGACCGAGCTCCCCACCCGTGATCGTTGGTCGGCTGGTACCGATGGTAGCGGCCGAGCGACACGCGCATGCGCGTCGCGACGTGGAGGCATCCACCAAAACCAGATCGTTTCCCGGTCGCCGCGGAGTCGAGCCGCGTTGCCGCGGTGTCGCTCGCGTCCAGTGTTTTTTCCTTCAGAATGCAGGTCGAGGCTCGGGCCCGGCTACCCTCGCAAGCTCGGCGCCCCGAAGCGAGACATTCCCGGTTCGGCGGTTTCGTGATTTTGCGGCGCCCGCCGACGCCTTTCGACGAGGACCAGGTCGATCACGTCACGTGAGGTGGTGCTTCGGCGACAGCAGCACGTTGAGAACGCCGGCGGCGAGGAACGAAACGAGCAAGACCGAGAAGAAGAGCTCGACGTCGCTGAAGCCGGTCCCGGCGCCGTACCCGGAGGCGGTCGCCGCGATCCCGGCCACGACCGCGAGCGCCGTTCCTGTCCCCGCCACGGTGAGCGAGACGAACAGCGCCCGGCTCCTCCGCGCTTCCCAGCCGTCGCTTCTGTCGCCGCGCACCCAAAGGTAGAAAGGCTCGGCATTCGGCGCCGGGCGGAGAGCGCGCCACAGCGCGTCCGGGAGGTGAACGCGCGTGTTGCAGGAGGTGCACGTCGGCGTCCGCGTCGTCCCGTCGACCTGAAGAGCCCCGCCGCACTCGGGGCATTCGAATGCAACGGGCGTTGCGGACGCGGCGGGTTTCTCGCGCGACGTCTCCCCCACGAGCGCGCTCCACCAGCCGTTCCGGTCGATGCCGTCGGGGACCTTTCGCACGGTGATGACGTTGCCACATCCGCACCGCAGCTCGGATCGAACGAGGCCTCGCTCGATGGCCTCTTCCGCCGCGACCGCCCCGCAGATCGCGCACTTTACGTCCGACGGCTCGGCGACGCCCAACAGCGTCGTGCCCTCGGTCGCGCCACGCTCGGTGACACGTTCGCGCGCGACCCAGGAGAACGCTCGAGCGTCCACCGGCGAGGCCGCGTCGCACGCCGGGCACGCGATGGGCAGGTGCGCCGAAACGAGCGGGATCGTGTGTCCGCAGGTCGAGCACGTCGTGCGGAGTCGGAGCTGCAGGGCCGGCATCGGGCGAACGCTAGCATCGACGTTCTCTCTGGGGCGGCGCGATCCGAGGGTCGGTCGCGCATACGGGCGGCCCCCCCGATTCGGCTCACCGATCGCCTGGAAATACCTCGTGCGAGAGCTTGGCCGCGGCGGGAAAATCCGGATGGCAACCGGGGTATACGTTCTTCTCGCGCGGGCTCCGTCCTTCGTACCGTTCGTGCTTCCACGCGGTGCGATCGCTGACGAGGACGCCTCCTCGAAACGGCACGTACAGGCGCGGGCCGAAGAATGCGGACTTCAACACCGCATCGAAGTCGCCCTCGAGCACCTCGTCGATGCGAAGAGTCGAGCGGTCTTCGTCGTAGGTAATCGTGAGCAGCGCGAGCCTTCCGTCTTCCTGAAGGTGGTAGTGCTCGTGGTACCCTTTCCAGTTCGAGCTCGTGCGGTATGGCGCGTGACGCGGGGTAAACCTCGCTACCCGCTCCCCCGTGCCCCAACCGTGGTTCTCCGCCGCCGGCTCGCCACGGATCAGCGCGTGCAAAGCCCAGTCGCCGAGCTCGAGAGCTGGGTGCGCGCAGGTGAAATGCTCGGGGCTTTGTGCTGTCATGGGCTCGAGGATAAACGAAGCGTGGGCTTTGGACGCGGTCCTCGATGGCGCACGGCGCCACGCAGATGCGTCGAGCGCGTGTGCCTACCCCGTGCATCGTCGAGGGCATCGCCCGGCGCGCCTGGCTCGCACCTCGGCGCAGCGCACTGCCAACAAAACGAGCGCATCGTGATTGCGCAGTACAGCTCCGCCATGTGCGGGGCCAACGCGCCGGTCATGGAGAGGGGCCCCGGTGGTGCGCCGCTCCCGGGCGAGAAAGTACACGCCGCACTCGAGCATCCGGGGGCGCCTTCGTGGCAATCGTCGTCGGCGCGCGGACCCCGTGCCGAAAACAACGGCTGCTGCGACCGACCAACCGACCTACCTGCTTGATTCGGTCGCCTGGCTCGCGGATGATTCTCGTGATGAGCACGACGTCGAAGAAGGCCGCCACCAAGGTTCCCTCGCCAGCGAAGGGGGAAGCTGCGGCGCCGTGGCTCGAAGACGTCATGCGCCCCGAAGGCCTCCTCGGGCTCAAGCTCGGCGCGTCGCTGGAAGTTGTGGTGAAGGCGCTGAAGGCCAAGGACGAGCCGAGGGCGTCCGGCTCTGACGTCGTGGTGACGGCGAAGCTCGCGGGGCGCGAAATCACCGCCACGATCGGCGAGGATGGCTTGTCCGAGCTCGCCGTCTTCATCGCCCACGCCGGGGGCAAGGAAGCGGAGCACAAGGCCGTCGCCAAGGAGCTCAAGGCCTTCGTCACCGCCCGCCACGGCAAGCCGGGTGGCCGCCCGAAGTTCCCCGAATGGCAAGTCGCGGGCGCTCCGCCTTACCGTCTCTGGATGTGCAGTTGGAAGGGCCGCGCCGACGACTTCGGAACCGGATCGTTCACCACGAAGGTGGTCATGGACGTTCACGTAGAGTGACCGCGCCACGAGCCATCGTATCGATGCAGGCGCACTGTTAACCGACGAGCCACGAATCGCGCCGTCGTCGCCGCGCTAGGCGAGCCCGCAGATGCGCTATCGCCGGCGTGCACCGGCACCGGAAGCGCCGAACGCCGCATGCCGCACGTACGCTCCCGCAGCCCGCCGAAAGGCCCGATGTGCGCTACCTCTTGCGCTCCGCCATGCAGGCCGCGTTCTCGGGCGCGTTCACATAAGCCTTTCCCACGACCGTGAGCTGCCCGTCGGCGCCGAGCAGGTCCACGTTCTTCACCTCGGTCGTCCTTCCCGAGAACCACGCATACCTCACCACCCGGGGGTCGCTCTCGAGATAGGCCACCGCGTCGCGCGCGAATCCTTCCGCGTCGGCGGGCGAAGCGGCGTCGTCGCAGGCGAGCTCGGTGAGCCAAATCGGCTGCGTGAAACGTCGCTCGTAGGTCTTCAGGTGGTCCACCATCCTCTTGGCGCGATTGCCGGCTTCGCCCTTGCAGCCCACGTAAATATGCACCGCGATCGCGTCGACGCGGCATCCGGGGCAGGCAGCGAAGAACGAGTCCAAATAGGCAAACGGGTCGGCGCCGTGGCAGCCCCCTCCGCAGAAGTTCACCGCCGGCGAGACGAGGGGGAGCCCGTGCGCGTCGGCCACCGCTTGCACGGCGGGCCAAGCTTTGGCAGCCGCTTCGGGCGAGAGGTTGGCCTGCGAGAAGAAGTTGGGCTCGTTGAACCCGAGCAGGGCCGGCGCACCGGGCAAAATCTCCCTTTGGACCGCGGCCGGGTCCACCTTCGTGCCCCACACCATCGGCACGTAGGCGATTCCCTCGTTCGCGAACGTCGTGCGCACTCCCGTGTCGGGCAAAAATGCCCAGTTGTACCACCAGGAGATCCCCGGTTTCAGGGCCTTCATGTCGGCCTCGGAATGGTACCCATAGGCCACTCCACGTTTGCACGCGCTCGCTCCCTTCGATCCGGGAGTGGGCATTGGGCTCGTTCCGGGGCCCGTCGGCGCGGTCGTAGGCACGGGCGACAAGGCCCCCGGGGGCAGGGAAGCCGCGGGCGCGCTCGGGTCCGTCGGCGCTCCGGTCGCCGAGTCTCCGCAAGCGACGACGAGGCCAGCCAAGAGCGCGCAGAGGAGAGAGCCGCGCGCGTCGATTCGATCCATCGAAGTCATTTGGCCTCCGGAAGGCGCATCGCGGCGAGCGCATCCACCGTCGTCCGCGCGAGGGTCGCCGGCAGGGCGGGGAGCACCGGCGCGGCAGCGGCAGGCACGTTCTCCGGATGCACGATCGCGACGTTCATCGACCGCGTCGCCTCGTCCAGAAGAACGACGAAGTAGCGATCGCCTAGCGGCCGTTTCCACACCGGGCAGCCATCGGCCTTGCCGCCGACCGGGATCACCGGACCTTTGGTGTAGGCCGTCTTTGCGCAGGCATCGACGACCTCGCTGTCGTCGGGGAACTGCCCTCGTGCGCACCCCGTACCACACACGTTTCCGCCCACGTGCCCGGCCTGATACGAGCGTACACCGGTGCTCGCGAACTCTCGATTGCTGAACGCGTTGCCGTCCATGACCACCTCGAACAGGTTGATCTCCCCGCAGCCGTCGCCCACAGTCCCGGTCTTCGAATAACAATTGCAGGCGCCATTCCATTTTCGCGCCCCGTCGCGCACCAGCTCGGAGGCCACGAGCGCCACCCACGGGCCCGGATGCGCCGCGCCGCCGCCGTTGCAGGAGGCCACCCCCGCGTCGTCGAACGTCGCCGAGGCGAGCATCACGAAGAGCTTCGAGCCGCGCCAGCCGAGGCGCTTCACGCCCGGATCCGCAGGGCAAAAATAGTCCTTTCCGTCACCGCACTCGAACATGGAGGTCTGCGCCGCGTAGCTCACGCAGTCGTTCTTCGCGAGCTCCCCCGTCGACGAGGTCTCTTGGTCCGGTCCGCGCGTGAAGCCGAGGTTTTGCCCGGCGCGCACACGACGATCCCACGCCGACACGAGCGCCCAATCGGTGCCCTGCGCGGCGGGTTGATACACCGCGAGCTGCTTCAAATCGATCGCCTTGAGGACGAGCGTCATCTCCTCGTCGAAGGGCGCGAGTCTGTCGCTCGTCGACGCTTGTTTCTTCATGCAGCATTGGCCACCCCAGGTGTCTTTGCCGTCTTTGTAGTCGCACGCCGCGTCACCCGCCGGGCGGTTGATTCGGCGAGGCCAAAACCCGGGCGCGCCGACGTTCGTGAAGGTCATCGTGCCACCGCGGCTCTTCGGTGTGCTCGGCACCGGGTACGCCCCGAGTCCGGCCCCGAGTCCGGCCGGCGGCGGTGGGTCGTCCGGATGGCCGGGGGTGCCCGGAGCACCCGGCGACGTTGGCGTCGTCGAAGGCGCCTGCGCGTCGGGGTCATTCGCGGGGCCGCTGGCTTCGCCGCAAGCGGACACCGAGAGCACCGCGAGAAAGACCGCGCACGAGGAGGACGCCACGACGAACGAGGATCGCTTCACGTCGAGTGTGTCGCCGCCCGTGCTCCTTCCCGTGATCGAATCGACGCGCTCAGAAATGAAAGCTCGCCGAGAGGCCCACACGTGCGCCGAGCGCCGACACGCGCCCGAGGGACACGTTCGCAGGTCCGTTCGCGATCACGAGCTCCGGCCGCGTGAATGGAACTACCGCCGCAGCGTCGACCGCGAGCCCGAGGCGCGTCGTTCCGGGCACCAGCACCGTAAGCCCGGGCTCGAGCATGAGCACCGTCGCGCCGTCGCGGTAGGCCTCGGTGACCCCCGTTCCTTCGCCTTGCACGCGTGCGCCTCGGAGCGCGACGCAGCCGCCCACCGCAATTGCGGGAAACGCATGCAACATGCACGGACGTGCGGCGAAGGCGTAAATCACGAGGGTCGCGCCTACCTCTGGAAGCTCTGCCGCGGTCGTCGTCACCCTCGGCGCGAGCTCTCCCTCCACGTCGAGTCGCAGCGCACGCCACGAAACGCGCGCCCCGATCGCGATCGCGGGCACGACGCCGGGAACGAGCGCGCGGGTGAAGCTCGCGCCCGCGAGCGCCGACACTCGGACCTCGGACGCGCGCGGCGTGGGAGGGATCATCGGCGGTGCGGGCAGGGGTCGCGTCGCTGGAGGTGCTGGCGGCGCCGGCTTGGGCGCGGAAGGCGCGGGCTCCGGCGGCGGTTCGAGTGAGGCCGACGGATCGACCGCGAGCGCCACCACGAGCGCCGCCCCGCGCGCGGCCGAATCGCACGTCGACGCATGCAGTGTGCGCTTTCCTTCCGCGCCGCCGTGGAGCTCCACCGTAACGTCGAAGCCTCCTTCGCGCTCTTCCACGACCGCGGTTGCGGACGTAGGCGTCTTCGGAGGCACGGTGACCATTCGCTCCACTTGCCCGAGCACGGCGCGCTCGTCGGGACATCCCGCCGGCGCGGTCCAGCGGAGCTCCACCTTTGGCTCGGCGTGCGCGAAGGGCGCCGCGAGAACGAGCGCGACGACGGCGAGGCACGTCGTACTCGCGCGCGCGCGCCTCCGAAACGTGCGTCGAGGAGGGCTCATGCGCGGCGCACCCTATCCGAGCGCGCGCGATTCTCGAACCGTGATCATGGAAGGCCGCACGCCGAACGCACCCGCGCGACGAGCGGAGACGACGCGTGGCGCGAGACGAAGCGCTCCGCGAGCCCTTTGCCATCGCCGCGTTTCGCCTCGCACGCCGCCACCGCGCGAAGGCCCTCGCGCTCCGTCGCGAGCGCGCCACGGGGAAAACGCCGCGCATGGTCGTCGAGAGCGGCGAGGGCGTCGCTCGGGGAACGCCGCGCGAGGGCGCGTTGCGCGGTGCCGAGGAGGGCGACCTCGGCTTCGAGATCGTCGCTCCGCGCGCTCCCCTGAGGCGCCCCGTGCGAGGGCGAAGCGACGTGCGCCGTGGGCGCGGGAGGGCCCGGGATCGTGGAGGGGGCGGCGGTGGGCTCCAGCGGTGTCGACGGCGCTTCGGGGCTCGCGGTCACGCCGTTCGTGAAGGGCGTCGTCGGCGTGGCGGGCGTGGGCGGCTTGCTCGCGGGGTGGCCATCGGGTGGTGCCGTCGTGGCCGTCGTCGTCGTCGCCGTCGGGCCTTCGAGAGCGCCCTTTGCAGCGTAAATTCCAGCGCTTCCCGCGATGCCGAGGAGCACCACCGTGGCCCCGATCTTCCACCCGAAGAACGAGCTTGCCCCGGCGACGCCTTTGGCCGCGAGCCCCACGTTTGCGCTGGTGCCGACCGCGCTGGTACCCACGGTCGCGCCAGCTCCGATCGAAGCGACCGAGGTCGCGGTGACGGCGGCGATCACGCGCGCGCGCACGCGTGCTCGGTCGTGGGCCGTCGGATCGTCGGCCGCGCGGAGAGCGTCGAAGAGGAATTTTTCGTCGGGTCCGAGGTCGTCCATCAGCGAACCCTCCTTTCGCGAGCGCGAAGCCGCGCCACCGCCTCTGCGATTTCGATCCGAGCCGCACGAAGGCGGGCGTATGCGGTGTTCACGTTCGCCTCTACCGCTTCTGCCGCCTCCGGAACGCTCATCCCCTCGAGCTCCACGAGCATGAACATGGTGCGCTTGTCGTCGTCGAGTCGCGCGAGGAGCGCCTCCGCGATCCGCGCCGCCGAAGCGAAGCTCGCGGCCAGGTCCGGCCCAGCCGCTTCGTCGACCACGAGCTCCGGATCGAGGTCCTCACGGTCACGTTCGCGCCGACCCGCGGTGCGGTGGCGCATCAGGACCACGTTGTTCAAAATGCCATACACCCACGTCTTTACGCTCGAGCGCCCTTCGAACGCGGCGAGCTTCTGATGCACGATCACGAACACGTCTTGGCAAACGTCGTCGAGTGACGACGCCGGGATCCCGCGCCTCCGTGCCACGCGCCACACGAACGGGAAGAGCTCTTCGTAGAGCACTAGAAAGTCGAGCTTCGGGCGCTCGGCGGGTGAGCCTTGCGACGCGGGCACCGCCGACGGGGCGTCGAGAGACCGCTCCCCGGGCACCGGTTCGCTTCGCTCGGGGAGATCGGCGTTCACGTAAGACGATGTTGCCGCACGCGGCGCAATCCGTGACACGAAAGCGTGGTCGGCTCGTTTCCTCGTGCTACGTGGCCTCCGATGCGGCGCAGGTTCGGTGCAATCGTCTTAGGCGCGCTCGCGCTCTGCCTCGGCGAATTCAGCCTCATCGCGTGCAGCTCGGGCGCGATTTCCCTCGGCCGGATCGGCGACGAAGGCAGCATCGCCGTCGACGCGGCGGTCGACGCGCCGAACGAGGCCGGGGTATGCGCGCTCCCCGAACCCACACGCGACTACACATTCGACGGCACCGGAACCGCTGTCGTCGACGCGCGTGGTGGCCCGGCCGGGCGCCTGGTCGGCGGCGCGACGTTGAGCGGCACCGGCGAGGTCGCGCTCGACGGGGTCGACGACTACGTGGAGCTCCCGACCGACGTGCTCGCGGGTCTAGACGAAGCCACCGTGGCGATCTGGGTTCGGCGCCGCGGCGGGCCTGCATTCACGCGCGTGTTCGACTTCGGATCGCGCAACGCCGCAGCCACCCCCGGCGGCCTGACGTACCTCGCGGCCACGCCGGCGACCGGGCAAACGCCGAGTGGGCTCGCGCTGCTCTTCTCTACGAACGGCGCCGCGGGGGAGGTGCTCGTGCCCTCGGCCGCCTCGCTCGACGGCGCGCTCCGTTCGGTGATCGTCGCGGTGTCGGCGACCGAGCTCGCGCTCTACTTCGAGGGCGCGCTCGTCGCACGGAGCGCGAACGCGGCCTCGCTCCGCGCGCTCACGGTCGAAAACGCGTGGCTCGGGCGCTCGCAATACGCGATCGATCCGTACCTCGGCGCCGATTACGCCGACGCCCGCATCTATTCGCGCGCGCTCACGGCTTGCGAGGTCGCGAAGGTGTTCGCGGCGGGCCCGCGTTGATACGAGAAGCTTCGGCTCAGAGATCTTCTACGACCACGAACGCGCGCCGGCTCGCCGGGAGATACCCGCTTATCCGATACGTTCCGCGATCCTTGTCGAGCGGGATGAGCGCGGTCCCTTCCGAGCGGGGGAACCAGGCGTCGTCGCGCCATTCGTACCAGAGCTTCCCCTTCGTCACGAGCGGGCCGGTGCCCTCCTGCTCGTACACCGTCACGCGGTAGAGGTTCTCCTTCGGGATCGCGGGGATCGTGCCGGCGCGTACTTTGTCGCGCATCTTGTCGCGGAGCTCGGGCCAGGTGAACCCCTCGGCGTGCGCAACGCTGTAACCCTCGAGATCGCACCCGCCGCCGAACGGCTTGTCGAAGTTGCCGGGGAGGGTGTCGTCCCACTTGGCCACGTCGCGCATCGGCTTGCCCTTGTGGCCCCAATACTTGTGTCCGGGTGAGCCGATGCTCGCGTATCCGGGGAGCAACGTCTCGGCGAGATAATACGACTCGTCGCCGGGGAACTGCGTGCGGGTGATCGGCACCGGCGCGGTGCCGAGGTTGATCATCGTGCAGCGCGGCTCGTCGCTCCACTTCTTGCGCCCGAGTGGCAAGTTTTTTGGAACGTACACTTTGCCGCTTTCGTCGACATAGAGGCCAAAACCGATCGCTTGGTTGATCTCTTTGGGATTCCATCCTCCGCGGTGGCGCGGCCAGGTCGTGTCCGGAGGAACGAATGTTTTCATTTCGACCGACGCGCCGTTCTTCACGAAGCGCCAGGTGGGGCGAAACGCGCCGAAAATGTCGCCCTGATCGTCGTCGTAGTCCGTGAAGTAGCCATACTCGTAGCCCGGCTCCACATGATAAATGAATGGCAAAGCGCCAATTTCGCCGACCGTCTTCTTTATGTCGTGACCAATCGCCCAGCCGAGGTTGTCGGTGCCGGGGGTGAACGCCACCGCGTCCATCACGCCGGGCAAGTACGGCAGCTCGAAGTGGCTATCCACCACGTAGTGAGTCGCGGTCTCTTGCAGCGGGTAGGTCTTTCCCCTTCGCGCGTACGAGAGCACGTATTCGCACGGCGTCGCGGTGATCACCTCGTACGGTTTTCCCGCGTAGGTCGTCGTGCCTATCTTACGAATCGAGAACGCGCCGTCCTTGCAGGCTCCTCCGTCGACCACGACTGGGGGAAGGGGAGTGGGGGCACCGGACGTCGGCACCGGGAGGGTGCCACCACCACCTCCGTCGGTCGTCGCGCCGTCGCCGTCGCCGCTCCCTGGCTCGCTCCCGCAGCCGTGGAGAAAGGCACCGACGAAGAGAGCGAGTACGAGCGCCGCTGCAGAATCGGTCCGAGAGAGCTTCATCCTCGGTCCTGTTGCCGGTCCGGCCCGGTCCCGTGATCGAATCGCACGACGGTCGCTCGAAGGTGCACGGCGCGGGCAGAACACGCAGCACGAGGCCCGCGCGGAGCGCGACGGGCTGCTGATATGGTGGGCCCTGTCAAGTCGGTCAGGTCTTTCTTTCGTTGCTCTTGGTTCGTCATCGCATCGGTGAAGGCAGCGGTCGACGAGGTCTTCGACGGTGGATCAGGCTGATATGCGCGGGTTGGGTACCGCATGACCTGGTTTCGTCGAGGGCTACCTCGGTCTAGCGACGGGAGTCGAAGGCAGACCTTCGTCCCTTAACAGCCGCGAGGATTCCCTTTCCGTCTGTCGACCGCTGGCTTCACCGATCCGATTGGCACGAGGCTCAAGCCGCCGCGGCCGCCGAGAGCTCAGGCTGGCGTGCGAGGTCCCAGATGAACCCACAGAGCTCGCGGGCCACTGCCGTAACGACCTGCTGTTTGTTCTTCCCGCGAGCAAGGAGCGCGCGGTAGCGGTCGTTCAGCCTCTTCTGAGCCTTCCAGCCAATCGCGCGAACGCCTTGAGAGAGTCCTTCGCTCCGCGCGCGCAACCGCGGCCCGATCGCGGGACGGAATCGATAGCTCCACGCCGACTCGATGAGGATGCGTCTCAGATGGCCGTTCCCCGCGCGCGTGATGGCGCCGCGTCGTCGTCGCTCCCCGCTCGAGTGCTCCGACGGGACCAAGCCGAGAAAGGCCATCAGCTGGCGCGGGTGCTCGAATCGCGTGATGCAGCCGAGCTCCGCGGCGATGACGACCGCAGTGAGCGTCTGCACCCCGCGAAGACCTTGGAGCGCCCGAACGAGTGGCTTCGCGCTCCAAGTCTCCACGAGAGCCGCGATGTCCTTGTCGAGCCGAGCGACGCGCGCCGTAGCCTCCTCGACCGTGTGAGTGTAGTCTACAAGCACTCGATTTTGCGCTTCATGCTCGAACTTCTGCGCTCGGATCCAGGCGAGATGCGGCTCCGTCCAGGTGCCCTTCTTCGCGTAGTGGCGCCCGTGCCTCAGCAAGAACTTCGAGAGCTGGTGGCGAGCGACGCGTTCCGCGTTCTTCGCGTCGTCGCGCGTGCGCTCCAGATCGCGCATCGCTTCGGTTTGCGCGTCCGGGACATACACGGCCGTCAAATCCCCTGAGCGGTGAAATCGAGCCAGGCGCACGGCGTCCCGGCGGTCCGTCTTTACCTGCGCTCCTGGCTGCTTGGGGATGAGCGATGGGGCGATCACCTTGCAGTCGATCTTCGCTTCGAGCAGCGCGCGGTAGAGCCCGAACCCCGTCGGTCCTGCCTCGTAGCAGGCGCGAATCTCGGCGCCTGCTCGTGCAAGCTTGCGTAGCTCTTTCACGAGGCGGGGGACGTCGTGCGGGATCTCGCAGACCACGCTCGGTTCCGAGCGGTCGTTGTCGGCGACTGCGATGACGATGCTGCTCTTGTGGACGTCGAGTCCGACGAATCGTACCTTGCTCATGGGCCAGTCTCCTGCTGCGGCTCTGCGCCGTTTCTTTCCCAAGACGCAGCGTAACCCGCGCTCTCAGGTGCACTGGCCCACCATCCTGTCTAG
>JAAFHV010000519.1 GCA_013297655.1 Myxococcales bacterium
CGTTGTGATCTTTGACCTTGCCGTAGGTGGCGCCGGCGAGGATGCGTGTCGTCAGGGGCGCGAGATCGGGCGGCGGCTCTTCGCTCGCGAGCTTGGCCTTCGCTTGCTCCACCTTGCCGGCAGAGGCGAGGGAGTAGGCGCTCGCCCACTTCGTGAGCTTCCCGAGCACGGTGCTGTACTGCGCGAGGAGCGGCTCGATCGCCTTGAAGTCTTTCTTCTCGACGAGCAAAAACACGCGCTCGATCACGGAGCGGGCGGTGACGGAGCCGTGGAACGCGATGCCGATCCATTTGTCGGCCTGATCGAGCTTGCCGCGGTAACGCGCGTGGCGAGCGAGGCGGATCGCGTGCTGCGGGCGCTGATCGTTCTCCCCCCACGCGGTCGCGATGTGATCGGCGACCTGGAGATCGCCCACGTCGAGCGCGGAGTCCATCGCGAGCACGTCGGCCCACGGGGCGTCGACGACGAACATCTGCGAGAGCTTCTCGCTCGAGGGCTGCTCGGTGCCGAGGAGGAGCGTAGGCGCCGACAAGATCGGACGCGTGAACGGGAGCTGCTTCGCCTCGGGGCTCAACGTCTCGAGGGCGCGACCGAGGCCGTCCGAGTCGAGGCGCTCGTAGGCCACCGCGGCACGAACGAGGGCCACGTCCGGGGAGCGCGGGTCGAGCTCGTCCGTCGCTTTTTGTGCTTCGTCGAGGCGATACCCGAGGAGCGCGACCCGCGCGGCGAGCGTGCGCGCCGGCGGGTAAACCGCGGAGAACGAGACCGCGAGGAGGGCCGCTTTGCGCGCGGCGTTCTCGTCGCCCGTCTCGAGCGCGATCGCTCCGAGCCACGATGCGGCGCCGGGGTTGTCGACCACTTGAAGGCCGCGATCGAGCTCTTGTTTCGCCTTCTCCGGCGTGTGACCGGCGAGCGCCTCGAGCGCCGAGAGCGCGTAGGGAACGAAGCGGAGGCCGATCGGGAGCTCCGCTGCGCGGTCGTGCGTCTCCTTGACCTCTTTCGGAACCGTAGGATCTCTAAAGGGATTTCGGGCCCACGCGAGCGCCACGAGCGCGCTCGCTTCGACGCGCGCGGGGTACTTCGACTGGAACAGCTTGGCGAGCTCCATCGCCTTTCCGGGATCGCCGTCGATCGCGACATGACGTGCGAGGAGCACCTCCGCGAGCACGAGCTGGGGATCGAGGCGGGTCGCGGCGATGTAACGCTCGACCGCGCGGCCGTCGCCCGCGCGCTCGAGGGCGGCGCCGGAGAGGAGCTGGTAATGCGCGTCTTTTCCGGCGAGGGCGTCCCACTTGGGCATCACGCCTGCGGCGCCGACGGTGTCGCCCTGGAAGAGGAACGACGCGACGTACGCGTGCGCGATCTGCGACTCGGGCACGCCCACTTCTTTTGCGCGAGAGATCGCGCTCTCGAACGCGATGTTCTCGCCCCCGCGGATCATGCCGGCGATCGCGCGCTCGTGGAGCCACGTGAGCGACGCGTGCTGCGAGCGCGACTCGAGGTCGAACACCTCCGCGAGCGTCTTCTCGGAGGGCTCGAGCATCTTCGGATCGCTCGTGCGGAGGTCGGCGTCGACCTTGGTGAGCATCGCCTCCACCTTGGCGTGGTCCTTCGCGCGGCGATCGTTCACGTAGAAGAAGATGCCGGCGCCGGCCGACGCGAGAAGCACGATGAGCGAAATGACGAGCGCGAGGCTCTTTTTCCGCGGCGGACCGGCCTCGGCCTTGTTCCAGACGAGGGGCCCTTTTTTCGCCTGATCGGCCTCGAAGATGCCCGCGACGGCGAGGGCGTCGAGCACGTCGGCCGCCTCCGGGATCTTTCCTACCGAAGCGCCGCGGTACGCTGTGTCGGCGAACGGGTTTTGGATCGACGGCGGCGGAGGCGCTTGGGGACGGCTCTGCGGCGCGTATGGCTGGGGGCGATTCGACGGCGGCGGGGGACCGGGCCGCGACATGGGCGGCGGCATCGGCGGGGGACCGGCCGGGAACGCGAGGGGGGCGGTCGCGGCCATCTGCGGGAACGGCCTGGACGCCGGGGCGACGGCTTGCGCCACGACGTCTCGGCTCGGGGCCTGGTCGAGGCCCATCGTCACTGCCTCGCGGTAATCGGGCAGGTTGCGGCCGGAGGGTTTGTTCGCCGCCGTCACGTCGGGGAGCGACGCGCTGCGGGCGACCATCGCCTCGATCGCGGGGCGAATGTCGTCCTTCGCGCTCTTGATGTGGGTGTCGATGTCGTCGTCGACCGGACCACGCGCGCGTTCGGCCTTTTGACCCTCGCCGAGCGGAAATTTAGCTCCCACCTCGTCCGCGACGACCCGCGCGCCGTCTTGCACCTGGATGGCGCGGTAGTGGCGGGCGCGCTCGAGCCACTTGCGAATCTCGGGATCGGCGTCGACCTT
>JAAFHV010000525.1 GCA_013297655.1 Myxococcales bacterium
GCCGATCGTGGCCCTCGGTGGGGCGGTCCGCGTGCTGTCCGACGCGCGCATCTCGGTGCCGACGTTGCCGAGCACGCTCCGCGCGGAGCCGGTGCTCGAGGTGCTCCTTCGCGCCGCAGCAGAGACGAAGCAGATCGAGCTTTCGTACACGACGCGCCTCGTTCGTGCGGCCCTCGAGTACCAGCTCACCCGTGCGCCCGGGGCCGCGAACGCGGAGCTCTCCGGCCTCGTCGGGATCAGCAACGAGATGGGCACGTCGCTCGAGGCCGCGCACGTGACGCTCACCTCGAACCCCTCCGAAACGTCCAAATTTGCTCAGCAAACGGCGGCTCAGAGCGCAGCCGACGAGCGCACGATGACCACGACGCGGGTCGATCTCGAGGCGCCGGTGACCCTCGCGCACGGCGAACGAGCGCTCGTGAGGCTCTTCGGTCCGCGCGAGGTCGCCCTTACCAGGAAGGTCATCATCGAGGGGCGCGGGCTCCCTTACGACGGCGCCCCGGACGAGGTGGGGAGCGCGTCGGTTCACGCGGTGCTCGACGCGCGCGTGACGAACGCGGAGCCGCTCTCGCGTCGCGGCATGGTCGGAGGACAGGCGCACCTCTTCGAGCGTTCCGCCTCGGCTCCCGCCCACGCCTACGGCACCGCGGTCGCTCGTCCGCTCCCCGGCGCGATGGGCCTCCGTGTCGATCTCGGGGACGAGACGAAGGTCCCCAACAAGCGCAAGCTCGTCCAGAAGCGCACCCTCTCGCGCTGCGTGATCGAGACGAGCTGGGAGGTCACGATCACGAACTCGACGGAGGAGCCGTTGCCGGTGGAGGACGTCGAGCCGGTCGACGGAAAGTACGAGATCCTCGACTCGAGCCTCCCCCCGATCGCGAAGGAGATCGACCACTTCGCGTTCGGCGCGACGGTGCCCGCGAACGGCGAAACGAAGCTGAAATTCAAGGTTCGTACGTCTGCGTGCAGTGTGCAGCGATCGCGCTATTGGCAGCCGAGCTGGTCGAAGTCGTCTTGGTCGAAACCCTCGAAGAGCGGCTCGTGAGGCGCACGATGAAGCGCCCGAAACGTCTCGTCGTCGCGCCTGTCGTCGTGTCGATGCTCGTCGCGGTCGCGCCCTCCGCGGGAGCGGATCCGAAGCCGAGCGCGCCGCAGTCCGCGGGCTCCGTTCGGTCCGAGATCGTGGTCGACCGTCGCGCGCGGGTCTCGCTCGAGCTCACGTCCGGCCTCGCGCTCCCGTCGCGAAGGAATCTTGGCGGCGTCGAGCCATGCGTGGTCGCGCGCGAGGAGCGCAGCGTCGAGCTTCCCGAAGGCACGAGCGACGTCGTGTGGGACGACGTGCCCGAGTCGCTCCACGCCGAGACGCTCGATCTGCGGGTACCCGATGGGATCACGGTGGAGAGCGAGCGGGTCGTCGACCGGGTCCCGGGTCCTGCCGGAATCGAGGCGTTCCTGCATGGAAAGAGCGTCGACGCGCGTCCGTACGAGGGGAGCGACGGCGAGCCAACGCGGCGCGAGCGCCCGGTCAAGCCTCGTTGGTCCGGCGCGGTCGTGGCCCTCGACGGCGGCCTCGTGCTGCAAACGGGCGCCTCCTACAGCGTGCTCCCGGCGTCCGAGGTCACGCTCCGCGAGCCAAAAGCGGCGCGCGCGCCGAGGCGCATCGAGGTCCGTTTGCGGGTGAAAAACGCAGGTCGTGTCGCGCTGGCGGTGACCGCGGTGGTGGAGAAGATCGTGGTCCACGAGCCTCGCTACGTGCTCGCCGTCGACGCCGCGAGCCACACGGTCCACCTCCATGGCGCCGTCTCGGTCACCAACGGCAGCGGGATGGCGATCGAGGGCGGGGGGCTCCACCTCGGCGTCGCGGGATACTCCTCGATCGTTCCTCGACGCGAGAGCCCGCTCGACCTCGCCGCCACGTTCGTCGTCGGAAACGGGAGCTCGAACGTTACCTTCGACCTCACCGAGAGGCTCCGTTTTTCGTCCGTCGGCGTCGCCGAGCCCACCCTCGTCGATGCGCCGCGCGTCCCCTATCGCGAGCAATTCGTCGCTTCGTTCGGGGGCCTCGAAGCGATCAGGCAGAAGAGCGACGACGCGCGACTCCTCGAGGCGAGCCATGTCTACGCGATGCCCGCGGCGACCGCTCCTCCCGACTCCGCCAAGCTGCCGGCGGGAGTAGGCTGGGTGCTCGACGGCACGAGCGGACGGGCGGCGTCCGCGCTCGCGCGAGGTACGTTTTTCGTCGGAAAATCGGGTGAGCTCGCCCTGCACGCGCGCGAGTACGGGGTCGGCGTTCTCAGCCGCGTGCTCGCGGGCACGACCACCAGATCGGAAGAGCT
>JAAFHV010000521.1 GCA_013297655.1 Myxococcales bacterium
GATTCGTAGGGGTTGATTGGGGTTCGGAGAACCATCACGTGTGTGTCCTCGCGGCGGACCGTGCGGTGCTCTTGGACCGTTCGTTCGCCCACACGGGGCAGGCGCTGCACGACATGGTCGATGCCGTCCTCGAAGGGAGCGACCCATCGCGCGTCGCGGTCGCGATCGAGACCCCGCGCGGGCCGGTGGTGGAGACACTGCTCGAGCGCGGCGTAGCCGTGTTTTCGATCAATCCGAAGCAGCTCGACCGCTTTCGCGACCGACATACGACCGCCGGCGCGAAGGACGATCGCCGAGATGCCTTCGTGCTCGCCGACTCTCTTCGCACCGACCCTGCCGCGTTCCACGAGGTGAAGGCGAGCGGCGCTCTTCACGTTCAGCTTCGCGAGCTCTCCCGCCTGCACGAGGAGCTTATCGCCGAGCGCGTCGCGTGCGGGAACCGACTGATCGAGCAGCTTCGGCGCTACTATCCGCAACCGTTGCCCCTGGACTCGATCGGGGACTCGCCATGGCTCTGGGCGGTGCTCGAGCTTGCGCCAACTCCCGCCGCCGCGAAGCGAACGAGCCTCGCCAAGTTCGGCTCGATCCTGAAAGCTCATCGGATTCGGAGGCACTCTCCGGAGATTATAAAGACCACGCTCACCACACGCCCCCTCAGCGTCGGTGCTGGCGTTGCCGAGGCAGCGGAGGTGCGCGTTCGGTCGCTGATCGCCCGTCTGCGTCTGGTGCACGACGAGCTGAAGAATTGCGAGCGGCGGGTCTCCGAAATTTTCGAGGCTCTCGAACGCGAGCCACCTGTAGGCGTTCATTCGGATGCACAAATCGTTCGTTCGATTCCGGGCATCGGTCCCGTCGTGGGCGCCACGCTTCTCGTCGAGGCAGAGGCCTCGATCCGAGATAGGGACTACCGCGCAATTCGCGCGCTCGCCGGGGTCGCGCCAGTCACCCGAGCGACCGGTAAACGAAGCGGCAAGCACGCTGCGATCGGCATGCGCCGCGCTTGCAACAACCGTCTGCGAAACGCCGTCCACTACTGGATCCACTCCGCGATCGGGAAGGACCCAAGGATCAAGGCTCGCTACGCCGAACAACGTGCGCGCGGTCACTCTCATGGACGAGCCATTCGCGGCGTCGGCGACCGCATGTTGGGCGTCCTCATCGCCATGCTTCGGAAGGGAACGCTGTACCAGCTGAATGCGGTTCCGACAGGCCTGGAAGAAAAGGCATAGGACGTCCTTTTTCCTCCTTGCCAAGGGGTGGGAAGTCCTATTCCCTCGCAGGCTTTGCCCGCGATGTGCGTGTCGAGCCGTGGGAGCAAAGCCGAGAAGGAATTTTGGGGGAGGTGGACGAGGAGGCGAAAGAAAATCGCGGGCGGCGGAAGCGCGCGAGAAACCGCGAGCTTCGCGCCGGACTCGATCTTTCGGCTCCTCGGCCGGAGGGGGCATCGCTCTCCCTCAGGGGGTGCAGACCTCGGGGGTTCCGGGCTAAGTTCCGAAGCTTGCCTCCCATGCCTTCTACGCGTCATTCGCTCGCCCTCGCCCTGCGCCTCCTCGTCGTGTTGGCGTTCACCTTCGGAGGCCTCCGCCTCGCGCGAGCCGAAGGCCCGGCCCCCGGCGACGACCCTCGCCGCGCAGAGGCACGCGCCCACTTCGAGCGCGGCGTCGCGCACGTGGACCGCAGCGAGTGGGACGCGGCTCTCGTGGAGTTCTTGGAGTCGCGAAAGGCGCTCGCGACCGCAAAAAACACCTACAACGCAGCGGTCTGCCTGCGAAAGGTGAACCGGTTCGACGAGGCGCTCGAGATGTACGAGGCCCTCCTCCGCGACTACCCGGACATCTCCGCGGAGGAGCGCAAAGTGGCCGAACGCGAGCGCACCCAGCTCGAGACCTCGGTCGGCGGCCTCGAGCTCCGTGGTGGAGTGGAGCGTGGCACCGTGGTCGTCGATGGCCGCGAGCGCGGGACCTTGCCGCTCGCGAAGCCGATCCGCGTCGGCGCCGGCAGCCACCAGATCCGCGTCTCGGCAGACGGATATTTGCCATTCGAGGCCCGCGTCGACGTGAGCGGCATGCAAACCGTCGCCATCGACGTGAAGCTCACCGCGCTCACCGCGGGAGGCCGCCTCAACGTCAGCGAGCAAACCGGGAAGAACCTCGACGTCGTCGTCGACAACGCGACGGTAGGGAAAACACCGTGGGAAGGCGTGCTCGCGCCGGGTGAGCACACTGTTCTTTTGCGCGGCGAGGGCAACGTCGGCACGCCCCCGGTGCGCCCGAACGTGACGCTCGGCCAAGTGGTCACCCTGAACCTCCTCGGCGAAGAGCTCGCGGCGGCAGTGAAGATCGAGCCCACACCGGCGCAGGCGACGGTGAGCGTGGACGG
>JAAFHV010000522.1 GCA_013297655.1 Myxococcales bacterium
CAGGTAGAGGTGACAGACCCCCTTGTAATGCTGCACCACCGGCACGCGCGCGTTCTCGGTCACGAAGCGAATGAGGGCCTCGCCTCCGCGCGGGATAGCGAGATCGACCGTCTCGGTCTGCTGGACGAGCACGCGGATCGCGTCACGATCGGTGAACGGCACGAGCTGCACGGCGTGCTCGGGGAGCCCCACGTCGACGAGCCCCTGCGTGACGCACGCGGCGAGCGCGCGGTTCGCGTGAATGGCCTCCGAGCCGCCGCGGAGCACGATCGCGTTCCCGGTCTTCAGCGCGAGCGCGCTCGCCTCGATCGTCACGTTCGGCCGCGCCTCGTACACCATCGCGATGACCCCGAGCGGCACACGCACACGCCGTACGCGGAGCCCGTTCGGGCGCACCGTCTCGGACACGAGCTCACCGACCGGATCGGGCAGCGCACGCACCTCGTCGACGCTCTTGGCGATACCCTCGAGCCGCCCGGCGTCGAGCCGGAGGCGATCGAGCATCGCCCCGCTGGCACCCTTTTCCTCAGCGATTTTCATATCTTCCGCGTTGGCGGAGAGAATCTCGCGGTGGCCTTCGCGGAGCCGGCTCGCGATGCGGGCGAGGGCCTCGTTCTTCACCGTCGTCGGCCGCGGCGCGATCGCACGCGCCGCTTTTCGCGCGCGGACGCAGAGGTCGCGGATCGATTCCTCGAGGGAGGGCGTGGTCATGCGAGAGCAGTACCGAAAGCGCACCGCGTCCGCAACGCAGCTACGCAAAGAGCACCGACGACGACGGCCGCGCTCGGGCGGAGGCGAACGTCACGGACAAGAGGCTGCGGGAGACTTGCGATTCGAGGCGAAAGTGACCCGCAGCCTCTCGTCCGGGACGAACGAACGCACGAGCGAGCGCGGTCAGAACCCGAGCGCGGCGTGCACACCGAAGAGCCCGTAGCCCTTCACGTCGCGAAGCGCCTCCGCGCCGGGGCCCGCGAGGCCGCCGGTCGCGTCGACCCCGATTCGCACGTCAGCGTCCTCGATCGGCGCAAAATACTCGAGTGAAGCGCGCACCGTACCGACCGCCACGACGCCGCTCGTGTCCGGCCTCGAGACGTGGAGGACACCTCCACCGACGGCGACGACGGGGTGGAACGGGCCGCGCTTCACGATGTCGAGGGTGAGCTCTCCGACGTAGTGACCTACCGCGTCGCCGGTGGGAGTCACCACGCCGTCCTTGGTGCCTTCACCGCGGAGCCATGTCGCTCCGAGCCGGCCTCCGACGACCCCGGAGCCGAGCTCGATCCCGAGCCCGAGGCCGACACCGACGCCCTTTCCCGTAGTCAAAAACGACGGCCCGAGCGCGAGGCGAATGGGAGAACGTTTATGATCGTAGCTGCTGTACGGCGGGTCCTCGCGGTACGGGCGGGACTCGCAAGCAGGCGGGCACGAGGGCTCGATCGGCTGGTTTCTCCCGGGAGGCGGCGCCGCGTAGACAGACGTCGACGGAGCGGGCCCTTGCACGTCGACCACCGCGTCGTCCGCGTGGGCGACGGACGGGACCACGAGGGCAGCCAAGACACCAAGAGCGACGAGCGAACGACGAAGCATGGGAACCTCCATGCCGCCTCAACGAGCCCGCCTCCCGTGCCCTTACACTGGCTCGAAAGTTCGGGGACTGGGGCTCGTTTCCCGCCGCCGAGAGGCGAATTCGAGTACACTCCCGGAGTCTTATGGAGAGGGTTACCTTGTCGAAAGCCGTGATCGCGAGGTGGGCGCTTGGCTTGTGCGTGGTGTCCGCGGTGGCGCTTCATTCCCCCGCCGCGCGCGCGGAGGACGAGAGCGCTGCGCACGCCGAGGCCGGGAAGCACTTCGCGAAGGCGCGCGAGCTCTACGGCCAGGGCAACTACAAGGACGCCCGCGTGGAGCTCATCGAGGCACGTAAGCTCGATCCGCAGTCGAAAGAGCTCGTGTTCAACCTCGGCATCGTGAACGAGAAGCTCGCCCTCTTCGACGAGGCGCTCGAGCAGTTCCGCGCCTACCGCGAGATCAGCGACGTCACGGAGCAAGAGAAGGCACGCGCCGAAGCGATCATCTTGCGCCTCGAGGGCGCGAAGAAGCAGGCCGCCGACCAAAAGCGAGACGAGCCGAAGATCATCGTCGTCCCCGAGCCCCCGAAGCAGCCAGAAGCGCCGGCGCCAAAGGGCCGGATCGACGCGGCCACCATCACCGCCGCGGGCGTGGGCGTCATCGGTCTCTCGGTCGGCGCCATCTTCGGCATCAAGGCGCTCGGCGAGCGTCCCTCCGGCTTCGTCACGGGTCGCGACGGCTCGTACCAAGACCTCGTCGCGAAGAGCGACTCGGCGCACACCTCGGCCATCGTGTCCGACGTCGGCTTC
>JAAFHV010000523.1 GCA_013297655.1 Myxococcales bacterium
GCTTCCGACTCGACGCTCCTCACGCTCGACAAGGACTTCGATCCGCTCGAAGGCGCCATGATCCGGAGATTTTACATCGAGCGTAAGCCGAGACCACCAGGCTGAGTGTCGTACATCCCGGCGCGCCCGCGGCCGGTGCTTGGGCTGGAAACGCGCGGCCCATGGATCGTGCCGACCGCGTGGCGAAATACTCGCCCCGCTCGAGCGCCGGCGCGAAAGATGGCAAACGAGTCGCCTCGCGGGCTCGGGATCTCAATGCTAGCTTCGGCGAATGGCCCTCGATCGCGCACCGTCCGAGCACCGCACGAACCTCATGTGGAAGCGCACGTCGAATGACTTCGCGTATGCCACCTACAACCGCGACCACGTCGTGCGAACCGGAAGCGGAGTCACGCTGCCCGCTTCGAGTGCACCCGAGTACAAGGGCGACGCCGACCGCGTGAACCCGGAGGAGGCCTTGGTCGCCGCCCTCTCCAGTTGCCACATGCTCACCTTCTTGGCGCTCGCCGCCAAAAAGCGCTTCGTGGTGGACGCCTACGAAGACGACGCGGTCGGCTACCTGACCAAAAACGCGAAAGGCAAATTGCACCTCGGCAAATGCGTGCTGCGGCCTCGCATCGTTTGGCAAGGCCCCGCGCCCGCAGCAGACGTGCTCGCCGAGCTGCACGCCACCGCCCACGAAGAGTGCTTTATCGCGCAGTCCGTGGTGACCGAGGTCGTGATCGACCAGGGGTAACGAAGGGGTCGTGTGGGTCAATGCGCGGATGCGGCTCGGCGCTCGGCGTCGCCGAGGCGCACGGGTTCCCTCGCCTCCCTCCACGCCGCGGGAGGCCCGCCCACCGCGAGGGCGACGATGCCTCCTACGATCGCGCCGGTGGTGTCCGGATCGCCTCCGCGATCAATCGCGGTCCACACCGCGTCTTCGTACGAGTCGAGGTGACGGGCTGCGCACCATAGGCAAAAAGGGACCGTGTCCGATGAGAGGATTTGCGAGCCGTCGCCGAAGATCGTGGCCACACGCGCCGGATCTTCGGTAAACGGTACCGCGGCGATCTTCTCGAGCCAATCACGAGTAGGCCCGGGGTCGAGGTGCGCGAGCGGCACGCGCAACACGTCTTCGCGTGGGAGCCGCGCGTCCTTGCCTATGCGCGTCGCGACCGCAGCAGCCAACGCGACGGCCACCGCGCCCGCTTCGCCATCCGGGTGCGCGTGTGTCGGCGCGGCGGAGGTGCGCGCCTCTCGTGCGACACGCTCGTAGTCGTCGTAGAAATAAGCGCCAATCGGGGCGGCGCGCATGGCGGCACCGTTTCCACGCGAGCCCTCACCACCAAACACGGCCCCCGCGAGCTCGCGCCAAGGTCTGCCCCCGCTCGCCGCCGCGAGAATCGCGTACGTGCCGGCGCCGTAGCCACGCCCCCGATCGGCGTCGAACCCACGAACGAACGCCGCCGCCAGACGGTCCGCGTCGAGGGAGCCGTCACGCGCGAGGCACTCGACGATCGCGAGCGCCATCGCCGTATCGTCGGTCCACGTCCACGGCGGTGAAGCTGCACGCTCGAGCCCCTGGTTCCCAAGCGCGTCGCCCACGGACAGACCGTCGAGCGAGAGCAGCGAAAACCCGAGGCGATCGCGATCCGTGAGGTTCATCGCGAGGAGACACGCGAGGGCCGGGGGAGCTTCCCTCGTGCCACGAGAAAGACGCGCGGCGCTCGTCGACCAACGTGCAGCCGCACCACGATGAAGCCCCACGGCGCTCCTCGGACGAGGCACGAACGCGCGGCGCGCGGCGCTCGAGGTCATCGTGGATATCGACGAGCGCGTCGCGCGGGGCGCGGCGCTCGAAACGGGTGCTCCTACTCGTTCGCGATCGCCTCGACCTCGGCGTCCGTGAGCGCGATGCGCCTCGCATCCCAATTCTCCTCCAGGTGCTCCACCGAGCTCGTGCCCGGAATGGGCAGCATCACCGGCGAGCGCGCGAGCAGCCACGCGAGGGCGACCTGCGCCACCGTCGCGCCGTGCCTCGCCGCGATCTTCGCGAGCACCGGCTTCTCACTGCCCACGTTGCCCACCGCGAGGGGAAAATAGGGCAAAAACGCGATGCCCTTCGCGGTGCAGAGGTCGAGCACACCAGAAGGATCGTCCACCTCCGAGTGGGTCAGCTTCGCCATCGCGCCGCCCCCGCCCGATACGTTGAACATGTTCTGCACTGCCACGATCGGCGTGCGCGCGAGGCACTGTTCGAGCTCCTTCGCGTTCACGTTGCTCAGCGCGAGGTGCCGAATCTTGCCCTCCTTTTGCAGCCCAATGAGCGCGTCCAGGCTCTCCATGAGGGGCACTCTTGCTCCTGGC
>JAAFHV010000524.1 GCA_013297655.1 Myxococcales bacterium
CAAGCCTCCCTCGCTCGCCACGCGCCTCGCCTTCGCCTCCTCCTCTGTCTCTTCCGCGATTCGCTTGAGCGCCTCGTCGCGCTGTACGATCTGCACGTCGGGGTGCTGAGCGTCGGCGAGAGGATCCAAGCGCAAGCCTTTCAGCCCCGGCTTCTTCGCGGGCTTCACGCTTCTGAGCAGCTCGTGCTCCGGGCTCGGCTGCCCGGCGTTCGGGTTTGTTCGGTAGCGCGCGGCGGGTAGGGGCTCGGTCGTGGAGGGGAGGCCATCGGGCACCGTGTCTCCAATGCGCTCTTCGCGTGCAGCTCCGATGCCGGGATCTGTCGTCACTTTGCTCATGGCTGCCTCACATCCCCACTTTCGGTGATTCGCCTCGGGGTACGCGCTTCGGTCCCGGCCCCGCGCTCGGCATAGAGCGTGGCGCGGCGGGCGTAGCAAGTTTTTGCGGGCCGGGCTTCGCGCTCGAAGCGGCGGGAGCAACCGGCGGCGGGCTCATCACCGCTTCGCTCGGGCTCGGGCTCGAGCTCGGGGGCGTCGGCTCGGTCGACGGCGTGGGCGGTGCCGGAAGCGGCGCCGTCACCATCGGAGCCGCTCCGACGTCGAGGTGTGGTGGCGCCGCCCGCGACGCCATCACTGCCGAGACGACGATCCAAGTGACAAGCGCGATGACGGCCAGGCCCCCAGTTACGAAGAGCAGCCAGTGTGCGTCGCTCCATTCCTTGTCGGCAGCAGGTACGGGCGGTGCCGGTTGGGGTCGGAGTGGCTCTCGCTCCGGGGGCAACGTGAGCCGGGGGCCGAATGGCACCGTCGCACCCTTGGTCGACGTCGCCGCGGCGGGCGCGACGGAACGGCCGGGCGCGTCCGCCATCGGGGTGGTGCTGGTTCGACGCGACGCCGCGGACCCATTCTTGAGGTGCGCTTGAAGCTCGGCCGTCGATCGTGCAGCGGCTTCAGCATCCGAGAGGCGCTCGGTGGGCGGCGGACCTCCGCTCTCGGCCGGCGCGCCCGGTACGATTTTCACCGACACCGCTTCGCGTGAGGCGCTCTCACTCTTCCCATCGATCGGCTCGACGCGCGAGGGATCGGTGTCGCCGATGCGAGCGGGTTTTGCGGCAGGAGCAAGGGCCGCGCGGGCGCGAGGCAGCGGGTCGCCGTTCACTGGCGCGCCCGGCGTGCGTGGCTCGTCCTGCGGGGGAAGGCCCATGTGCTGACGGGCCATCGCGTTGGCCTGTGCCATCGCGCGGGCCCTCGCCTCCTCGTTCGTGCGCTCGCGTTCGAGGCGCTCGCGCTCCAACTTCTCGCGCTCTTCCTCTGTTTGCTGTCGCGTTGCCGGAGAGGCCGAGGCGGCCGGTGGAAGCATCTCCGGCGGCGGTGGAGTCTCGGCCGCAGGCCGCGCGATCGGGCCCATCGGGGTGGTTCGCGTTCGCTGCCTGCGAATCTCCGCGCGCTGCTCGGGCGTCGCGTTCGTCCACGCCTTGGCACGCTCGCGGGCGGCTTCGACCTCCGCTCGCTCCGCCGCCTTGAACGCGGCCTCTTCTTGCGCCCGCGCCTGCTCGATAGCTTCCACGACCGCGCGGGCGCGAGCAGCGATCTCGTCTCCATTCATGGGGTCCGTGTCCACGGCTTTGCCGCGAAACACCCGAGGTGCGCGCGGGAGGCCGTCGCTCCCGAGCTCGACCGCGGCGCCGGTCACCGAGTCCCATACGGAGTCGAGCTTGGTTCGTCGAAGCTCCTCCTCCGAACCCCGGCTCTGCCGATCGCGCGGCGCGGAACGCCATCCGCTCCGTCGTGCCCCCGAGCGTCAGGTCCGTCGCCTCGTCGCTCCCCGCGGCGTCGTACTCCTCCGCGATCGCTTGAATCTCCTTGGCCATCTCGCGCGCCGACACCGCACGCTGCGCTGGGTTCTTGCGGAGGTTCTTCGAGAAGAAGGCCTCGAGCCGCGGCGATACGTTGGTCATGCGCTCGAGATGGGCACCGGCGGCTCTTTCGCGACCGCGTTCATCAGCTCCGGGAATGTCTTCGCCTCTGCGAACACGTGCGAGCCGCTGATCATCTCGTAGAAGATGCCCGCCACCGCGTAGAGGTCGCTCTGCTCGCACGCGCGACCGTAGAGCTGCTCGGGCCCGCAATAGCGAAGCGTGCCATAGAGGCTCGGGTCGGGGTTCGCCTTGATCTCCGCGGTGAGCTTCGAGATGCCAAAGTCGAAGAGCTTCGCGGTGCCGGCGTCCCAGCCCTCGTTCGTGATGAAGAGGTTCCCCGGCTTCACGTCTCGATGGAGCAGCCCGTGGGTAACGTGGGCGTGAGTGAGCGCGGCGCAAATCTGCACGCACACTTCCGCCGCGTCCCG
>JAAFHV010000526.1 GCA_013297655.1 Myxococcales bacterium
GATCGAGTCGCTGATGGCGACGCTGCTCCCGCGTATCGAAAAAACGGCCGAATCGGGCAGCGCCAACGTGGAAGGCGAAGGTGCGACGGCGACCGAGACCGCTCCGGACTCTGCGTTGCCGCGGGTGCTCGTCGCGCCGCCGTGGCGTGCAAAGAAGCGCGCCAAAGAGGTGGTCGTCGAGGGCCTCGTCGCGAAGACCGAAGCCGTCGCGCGGGCGATCGATCTCGCCCAAGCCGACCAAGAGATGATTGCCCACGATCTCGATCCGCGAAACAACTACCGGCCCGAAGCGCGCACCGCAGCCGAGGTGCGAGGGCTCATCGCGGCCAATCGCCCGCCGCGCGGGCCAACGCTCACCATGATTCCGCTCGAAGACCTCGAGAGCCTCGTCGCCTCTGGTGACATCGAACGACTCGATTTCACCTATTGGAAACGAGAGAGCTACATGCCCGGGCTCCTCGGGCTCTTGAAGCAACACGGGCTTCGTATTTTGCCTATGCTCCTCGAGGTGGCCAAGGTGGGCCTCCCGCAGCTCTCGGCGGACTTGACGTTCGTCGGCGCGGTGGAAGTGGCGGAGCTCGCGGTGAAGTGGGTCGGATACAAAGCGACCAGTCGCGCGGCCTACGCCTGGGCGCGTCGTTTTCCCGTGCATGCTGCATATGGGTTGTTGCCTATCGCGCTCGGGAAGGCCGGCGCCTCGCGTGATCGCGCGACGCAGCTCTTGCTCACGGTGGACCGCGCAGGGCACCGCGACGCGGTGGTCGAGGCAGCACGTTCGTACGGGGAGAGCGCCGCCGAAGCGACACGCGCGTTGCTCGAGCGCGACCCGCTCGAGATTTGTCCTGCGAAGGCGCCGAAGATGCCCGATGGTCTGGAGTCGCTCCCACGTGTGAAGCTGCGTGATGGGCGCGCGATTTCGGGAGAGGCCCAAAGCGCGCTGTTGGAGATGCTCGCGTTCTCGCCGCTCGATCCGCCGTACGTAGGAGTGGAGCCGGTGGTGGAGGCGTGTGAGCCGGCGTCGCTCGACGCGCTCGCCGAAGCGCTGGTACGCACGTGGGTGGCGGGCGGAATGGTCTCGGCGCACGAGTGGATGGTGCGGCAGGTGGCGCTCATTGGCACCGACGCGGCGGCGCGGTTCCTCGACGGGCGTGCGCGCTCATGGGCAGCCGATGGCTCGAAGCAGCGCGCGATGCTGGGGCTCGAAGTGCTCGGGGCGATGGGGACGGACCTCGCGCTGTCGCTCGTGGGACGTGTGTCGCGGAGCAGCCAGCGCCAATACATGAAGGACCGCGCGCTCGCGATTTTGGCGGAGATCGCCGCGTCGCGTGGGCTCACCGCCGACGAGCTGGAGGACCGCACTGCGCCCGATCTGGGGCTCGACGAGGCGGGATCGCTGACTCTCGATTTTGGTCCGCGGGTGTTCCACGTGGGCTTCGACGAGCACCTCGCGCCGTTCGTGCGTACGGCGGAGGGCGAGCGCCTCGATTCGTTTCCGCGCGCGAACAAGAACGACGAAGCTCCAAAGGCAAAAGCCGCTTCCGAGGCATGGAAGGCGCTGAAGGCCGAAGCGGAGAAGGTCTCTGCCGACCAGATTTCACGCCTCGAGCGGATGATGGGCGACGAGCGCCGCGTGGCGCCGGAGATCTTCGTCTCGGCTTTCCTAAACCACCCGCTCGTGGGGCACCTGGCGCGTCGTTTGGTGTGGGGCGCATACGACGCTGCGGGAGCATTGGTATCCACGTTTCGAGTGGCGGAAGACCGATCGCTCGCGACGAGTGAAGATCGCACCTACACGCTGGCGACCGGTGAAGGGGCGCCGCACATTGGCGTGGTGCACCCGCTCGCGCTCGACGAAGCGCAAAAAGCGGAGTGGGGAGGGCAGCTCTCGAGCTACGAGATCCTGCAGCCGTTTCCGCAGATGGGGCGGGAGATCGAGCCGCTCGCGCTCGCGATGGTGCCGGCGCGGTACTCCGGAAAGAAGGCGCCCAGCTCGCTGCTCTATGGCCTCCGCCGTCATGGATGGCGCGTGAGCGCGGACGAAATGGGCATCAATGGGTACGAGCGTAGGATCGGGAACACCTCGTTCTACCTTGGATTTTCCCCCTCGCTCGTGACGGGGGAGAGCGCGATGCACGACATGACGGTGCGGGTGTACGAGGACGACGCGGGGGGGACCAGACCGGCGCCGAGCCGTATTCATGTGGCGGAGGTGGTGCGGCAGCTCGACGGCGTGGTGGCGTGACGACGGCGCGCGTCGTAGAGGGCGCGCGCTCGTTACTCGTTTTTCCTACTCTTGCGATTGCAGAAATGGCGGTCTCGTGGCCGG
>JAAFHV010000527.1 GCA_013297655.1 Myxococcales bacterium
GTAGTCCTGATAATGCCCATAAGCGTCTGCGAATTTACCAACCTGCTCCTCCGAGCGAGCCAAGTTGAACGTGACGCCCTTCGAGCGCGATATCGCGAGTGCTTGTAAAAACTTGAGGCGCGCTCCCTCGTAGTTCTTCGCGGTGTAGAGCTTGTTCCCCTCCGCGAATCTCTCGGCGCCCTCCTTGGTGGGGAAGTCTGGATCCTGCGCGAAGCACGGCGTCGCCATCATCAGCACGGTCACCGCCGCAGCGGCACCTATCCATCGTCGGTTCATCAGTACGTTCCTTGAAGGTCGGGGGCGATCGTCGTCGAAGGTTTGGGCGCAGCGTGAGGGCCCGGCGCGGGAGGTTGTTTGGTCGTCGGCGTCGCGGGCGCGCTCGCCGTCGGGGGGGGGATGGCAGGCGCGCTGGTCGTCGGATGGACCAAGGGCGCTTCGCTCGTGACGACCGGCGAGGGCGCCGGCGGCGTGGTGACGACTGGCCCCGTGGGCATCGCGCTCGGTACCGGCTGCGAGGTGGGGGCGCCCTTCGGGTCGCGAAGCACCCAAACGATAAGCACCATGAGCAAGATCCCTACGACGACCATGACCGCCGCGAACCGCCCGAGCTCCCACGTGGCCAACCGAAGGCGCACGGTGGTGGCTCCCGGACGCCTCGGCTGGGCTGGCTCGTTCGTGCGCTGCGCGTGCGCTGCGATCGGCCGAGGTAGCTCGCGCGGATCGAGTGGGGCGACTCGAGGTCCGGGACGCGCGGGAGCCTCGAATTCCGAAGGTCGCGGTAACGCCGATTCAGGCGCCTCCGGAGCCTGACCCAAACCGCGCACCAGAGCGCGTTCCTCGGCGCTCGCGAGCGCGAGCCGTGGATCGGTCGCGTAGGTGAGCCTCGAGGGTGGCTCGTCGGCGATCGGGGGATCGAGCGGCGCCGTGTCGATCGAGATGCCCATCGGCGACGTCGCGTGGCCTAGGCCGCTGACGAGATCGCGTTCGGTCGACGACACCAGCGCGAGGCGGGGATCGGTGTCGAACGTGAGCCGCTCGGCGGGGATCAAGCGCGCGGTGCTTGGCGTCTCGGTCTTGGGCGCATCCACGAGCGTCGTGCTGCCGAGGCCCGGATCCGTTTTCTTGTCGTTGGACGGCTTCATCGCGGCCTCACAATCCAACCGGAGGCGATTCGCCGCGCGGCTTCCGGACGGGGGTATGGGGTGTGCCCTTCGCGCCGAGCGGGGCGGGGCTGCGTGGCGGCACCGCGGCGGCCGACGGTACCGCCGGAGCTGGTGCGCTCGGTGCGCTCGCGGAAGCGGCGGGCGTGGTCGCGTACTCCGAGGCGATCGGCGTCACGCTCGAGGACGGAGCAACGGCCGAAGGAACGGCGGCAACAGCGACCACGGGCGACGGCGGTTCGCTCGCCGCGGCGACTACGGGTTTGCGTTTCGACAGCGTGAAGGAGGCACTCAGTAGGAGCATCGACACGACGATGAGGAGGATCACGCCCTTCGCGATCGTGATGGACGTCGTGGGAGCACGCGCCGGCTTCCCGAACGCGGGGGCCATCGGCACGGTGCCGCCCTTGCCGCCAGGCAGGGTCAACACCGGTCCCATCGGGACGGTGCCGCCGCGGGGATCGAGGCGCTCGGTAGGGGGCGGGCGCTCGTGGGACTGCGTCTCTGCGTTTCGGAAGCGCGAAACCTGACTTGCCGTGGGGCCCTGGTGAGGCGGCGGGTGAATGTTCGATCTGGGCGGGTCAGGATCGGTCTGACCCGGATCGACCGGGGGTGGTACCAGCGGTGTGCCCGGGGAAGGAGCGCCGTTCGCGCCTCGAATGACGCGCGCGCCGCGAACCGGCTCTGGAGTCGGCGTTGGCTCTTGTTTCCGCTTCGTCGGCGGTACGTAGGCAGCGGCCGAAGCGCGGGTCGCCGCCGCGTCGAGGGCGGACGATGACGTTGGCCGTGGGAGCGGCTCGACGCTCCGCCCCGCGACGGCGGGAGCGGGCGAAGGGGTAAGGGCGCGAGCCGGTGGCGCGTTCGAAGGCTCTGTCGGTGCCCGCCACGCATCGACAGGTGGGTCCCCGACCGCGATCACGGCGCGCGCGATGACGGCCGGAGGGCCCGCAGGCCCGCCCCCGGGGTCCGTTTGGAACCACGCCGACGATACGCCTGCTCCGGTGCGCTCGTGGACGATGGCCACCGTCTCCCCGACGAGACGATCGTGCTCGGCTCGCCGTTCGTCGAGCAGCTTCTGGACGGGCATCTCGTCGGTCGTGTCGTGGTCGCTGACGGGTTTCTTTCGCTCCTCGCGCGCGAGCACCT
>JAAFHV010000528.1 GCA_013297655.1 Myxococcales bacterium
TCCTTCACGTCGGCGGGGAGCTTTTTCTGCGCCTCCGCCTCCGACAGCACACGGCCAATCACGGCAGACAGCGCCGTAGCGTTGAGCTTCGGCAGAATGATCCATTCGATTCCCGTACCTGACGTCGCCATCGAATACCCCCGTGGAATGAAGCGAGGTTCACGCAACTCCTGGCGACGCGCAAGAGGGAATCGGCGCGCGCGATCATTTCCTGTCGGGCGCGCGAGGTACACGGAGTTTCGCGGCACGAAGAATCGACGCCGGAGGCTCGGGCGAGCACAATGTGGAGATGGCGGCGTTCTCCAAGCTCGAGCTCACGTTACGAAGCCTGGCGCGGCAGTTCGCTGCGCACCTGGTCACGCTCGCCTGCGGGTCGAACATCGACAGCCTGGCGGGGCTCGACCTTGAACCCCGGGTCTCCAGCGCGGGCAAAAGTCGCCCGGCGGTGAAGCACCCTGGGCGCCTTGTCTCTGTCGACGAGCGTGTTGGCTACGGAGCGCTCGTGCGCGGAAAATCGGTCAACCTCGCGCACACCATGGCGAAGGCCGTCGCATCGTTGCCGTGGCCGCCGCGCTCCCGTGAGCTGCAAGCGCTCCTCGGGCTGAGCAAAGGTCAGTTCATCCGGGTGGCCGTCGTGGCCATACGCATGGGCCTCGTGCACCGCACGGGATACAAGTCAGGAATCCAGTACTTTTTGGGCCCGGGCGCGCCGCTCGCGGAAGCCGAGCCAGGCCGCGCAGCGTCGCAAGCGCCCACGCCGCACCGCGACCGCGCACGATCGACGCGCGCGTAGCCCGCGCTCGTGGCGTTCGAGGCCTCGCCAACACCGCGAGAAAACCCGGTAAAAAGCAGCCCCGTCCGAAAAAGAACGGTCCCGCGTCGAATTCACGCAACGGATCGCGCGCGCCTGCCGAGAGGGGGGACGAAAGGAGCGTCACTCATGCTCTCTGGCTCGCTGCTACGCCGGCTTCGCCGGTCATTCCGAAGACTTGGGGTGGTGTGTGCTCGCGCTCGGCGCGCGTTCCGTACGTTCGAGGACGAAACTCGCTCCGCGCAGAACGCCTGGAAATATTTCTACCGCCCGACTTTGTTTCACGGGGTCTCGCTCGAGGGAACCAAGCGAATCCAGCGCTGGTGGCGCCGATGAGCCCCCAGGACGCGGGCGATCGTCTGCTAAGGTCACGACGCCGGATGAGCAGCGTATACAAAGAGGGGGACGTGATTCACACGAAGGAGCGCAAGGCGTTCCGCGTCGTGGCGCTCCTTGGCATCGGCGGCATGTCCGAGGTGTACCACGCGAACGATCACAGCATGAGCCGCGAGGTGGTGGTGAAGATGCTGTCGCCCCACGCACTCAAGCACGCGGAGAGGTTCGTGCAAGAGGCGCGCATGCTGGCGAACGTGAGCCACCCCAACGTGGTGCGCGTTCACGAGCGCGGTGAAACGAAGGACCCCCAGTGCCCGTACTACACCATGGAGCACCTGGAGGCGTGGTCGCTCCGCGAGATCTTGGTGAGTCGCGCAAAAGAGCAGAAGTACGGGCTCAAGTGGTCTGTCGCCGTGAACGTGATGAGCGAGCTCTTGTACGGGCTCGGAGCTCTCCACGAGGCCGGCATCGTTCACCGCGACATCAAGCCCGAGAACGTGGTGTACGCGAAGGTGCACGGCAGAAACATCGTCAAGATCATCGATCCAGGCATCGCCAAGCTGCTCGATGACGACCGGCTCGAGGGGCTCGTCGCGACGCCGATGTACGCCGCTCCCGAGCAGCTCACCGACGCGACGAGGCATCCCACCCCGAAGACCGACGTGTTCGCGGCCGGGCTGCTCTTTTACGAGCTGCTCACCGGGCGCTATGCGTACAGCGTGTACGGGAACGACCTCGCCGGTGCGATCGAGCGGATGAACAAGCCGGTCTTTGGGCCTTCGCTCATTCGCTCGGACCTGCCGCCCGCCCTCGACAAGCTCGTCGCGCTGATGACCGCGCTCGACCCGGACGACCGGCCCGACGCGACGCAGGCGATGCACATGTTCGACGAAGTGGGGCAGGCGTGGGACGGCGTCGAACGTCTGAAGCGTGGCGAGAAGGCGATGTCCATCACCGACTCGCCCCTCCTCGACCGGCGCGCGGCGCGACGGGAGGTGCGCATCACGCGCGCCGACCTCGAGGCGCCGACCGATCCCGATGGCGAGAACATCTCGCCGAACCACCGCTACATGCAGATGCTCGCCGAGCAAGCTGTGTCGCTCGGTTACGACCCCATCGCGTTCGTGCGTGAGCACACTAAGGGCGTGAGCCCCGCT
>JAAFHV010000529.1:0-1867 GCA_013297655.1 Myxococcales bacterium
GCGCCCCTCCAAGCTCACCCGGACGCGGGCGCGGAGCACGTCGCGCGGGGCCCCTTCGCTCGCGCTGCCGAGGAAGAGCACACGACGACCGAGGAGCGTGTCCACGATCGCGCCGCGGCTGGGCTCCCAGCGGAAATCCTTGGCCCCGACGACTTTGCCGCTCGCGCGCGCGAGAATGTCCGCGACTCCGGCGGGGGACGTCTCGGCGGGGCTCGGCCGAGAGAGCGACGCGAAGAGACCGAGCACCGCGAACGTCACGAAGACGTTGCGCTTCAAACCAAGCCCTTTCGGGCGCTCGTCGCTCGTCGCGCTCACCTTGCGCCCTATTGAGGCCGTGAAGGCGCGCTCGTCAAGGTTCGCGGCCCGGGAAAGGCGCAAAACCACGAAGAAATGCGACGGAGACGCGGTCGGACTTGCGCCGGGCCCCGGTTCCTTGTTCTCTTCTTCACGGGGACAATGACTCGCTTTGCGACGGCGATCGCGCGCGACGGCGCGCTCGGCTCGGCTCTCGATCGTGCGATCGGCCAGGCCAAGGGGGGAATCGGTGACGAGCCGATTTCGCTCGCCGTCGTGTTCGCGAGCCCACGCTACGAGGACATCGCGACGATCGCCGATCTGCTCCGCGCGAAGCTGCCCGGGGTGCGCTTCGTCGGCGGCACGTCGGCGGCGTGCGTGTTCGACACGGAGCACTACGAAGCGCACGGCGTCTCCGTGTCGCTGCTCGCGGGGGCCGACGTGGCCGCCACGACACGGGCGGTCGTCACGACCAGCACCGACTTGCTCGAGGTCGCGGCCGCCGCGAGGGACATCCGCGCCGAGGCGCGCGCCCACGAAGCCGAGGGTCGCCGCGAGCTCGCGTGCATCGCGTTCGCGCCCTGCCAGTACACGGGCGACTCGCTCGTCGCCGCGCTGAAAAAAGGGGCGACCACCCACGCGCAGCTCGCGGGCGGGCTCTTGTCGTTCGGGCTCGATCCGGAGCGCGGGCTCGTTTGGTGCGACGTGGGCTCGGTCAGCGCGACCGACGTCATCGTCGCCGGCCTCTTCACCGAGAAGCCCATCGGCGTCGCCGCACGCCACGGCTGGCGCCTGCTCGGGAGCCCGCACCGCGTGACACGCGCAGAGGGCCCGCGCCTCCACGCCCTCGACGGACGCCCCGCGATCGACGTGTGGCTCGAAGAGGCTCGCCTCCACGGAGGCACCGTGCCGGACACCGACGTGGCGGTGTACCTCGCCTCCCACTACGAGCTCGCGATCCTCGGCACCGAGGGCATCGCGGGCGGGGAGCCGATCGTGCGGGGATCGCGCGCGGTGAACGCGGACGGGTCGGTCGATTTGTTCGGGAGCGTGCCGGAGGGCGCGCAGGTGCAGCTCGTCACCGCGACGGAAGAAGACCTGTTCGCCGCGGCCAAGCTCTGCGCGACGCGCGCGCTCGAGAACGCGGGCGGCTCGGCCTCCGGCGCGCTCGGGCTCATGTGCGTGGGTCGCTCCAACGTGCTCGGTGAGCGCTACCCAAACGAGCCGCGCATCGTCGCCGAGACGCTCGGTCTACCGTTCGGCGGCACGACGGTGAGCGGAGAGATCGCGCTCGGTCGCCGCGACGCGAACGGTTTTTACAACTCGACCGCCGTCGTCATCGCGTTTCCTTGAGGCGCGAGCGCCGTCAGGCGACGAGACGCGCGAGCGCTTCGGGGAGCTCGGAGCTCACGTCGAACGACATGCCGGGCGTTTCGGTGTCGAGGGCGATGCGGGACGCGTGGAGAGCGTGGTGCTCGAGGCCCTCGATCGTCTCGCCGCCGTAGAGCTTGTCGCCGACGAGGGGGTGCTCGATCGCGGCGAAGTGGGCTCGGATTTGGTGACGGAGCGCGCG
>JAAFHV010000529.1:1877-2296 GCA_013297655.1 Myxococcales bacterium
GAGGCCATTCTTGCGCGTCACGACCACGTAGTCGGTGGAGGCGTCACGCGGCGAATAACGAATGACGTCGCGCGGATGCACGCACGCGTACACACGTCGCTGATCTTTCGGGTGATTCGTGAGCGGAAACGCGATCGTGCCCTCGTCTGGGAGGCCCTCCTCGCGGCACACGAGGAGATATTCTTTCACGAGCGCGGCGCCGTTGAGCGCGGAGCGCAGCTCGTAGAACGCGGCCTTGGTGCGCGCGACGAGCAAGAGCCCGGACGTGTCCGTGTCGAGGCGATGAAGCAGGCCCGGCTCGCGCGCGGAGTAGCCGATGCCCAAGGTCTCCGGGTGATGGAACACGAGCGCGTTGCAGAGGGTGCCCTTCTCGCCGAGCTTCAGGGGAGCCGAGGGCTGGCGCGCGGGTTTGTCGACCA
>JAAFHV010000053.1 GCA_013297655.1 Myxococcales bacterium
CGGTTCACGACGTCGACGCTAGGAGTCCACATTTTCTCGAGGAGCGCGTCGGCCCTTTTCCCGCGGACCTCCTTGAAGCCGCGGAACGCGTCGGCCGCCGAGTACCTCTGCGCCAGGTCGTACCAGCGAAGGCGCAGGTCGACGGTGCACTCGAACTCGCCCTTGGTGTCGTCGAACGACTTCACTTCGAGGAAGAACACCGCCACGTGGACCTCGATCGGGAGGCCCTTACCGGTCGGGATCGGGATGTCGTCCTTCTCGGACTCCTTGCCCTTCTCGGTGTCCTTCGGCTTCTCCGGTTTTTCGGCAGGGGGCTCTGCAGCGGCACCCGCGTCGCCGGCGCCCGCGTCGCCGGCGCCCGCGTCTTTGCCTGGGGGTACGGCCTTCACGTGGCCGTGAGCGTCGGGGCGCGCGGGAGGGGCGTGCGCGGCGGGCGCGGAGGTCTTTGCGGCGCCGGCGGCGGGCTCGGCGTGGGCCGTCTTCTGTCCGCGGAGAGGGAAGAAGGCCAACAGCAGCCCGAGGACACCCACGAAGAAGAGGGCGAGCGAGCGGATGCGAAAGAGGGGCCGCTTCATGATCCCTTGTTCGAGCGGATCCGCTCGTATTGGGTCGCGAGGGATTGGAGCTCGTCACAGTAGTCTTCCAGCGGCTCCGCCGGCTTCGTCGCGTCGCCTTCGGCGAGGGCCGCCATGCGATCGTTGAGCCCGGCGAGCGGCGCGAGGAGGAGGCCGCGGATGACGACGAACGTCATGCCGGCGCTGAAGAGGATCCCGACGAACGACGCGAGCATGAGCCAGATGCGCGCGCGGCCGGCGAGGGCCTTGTCTTGGTCGAAGCTCGTCGCGAGCGCCACGACGCCGATCTGCTTGTGACCGTAGTCGTAGAGAGGCACGAGCTGCACACCCCACGGAGCGCCGGCCGAGGTGCGCTCGTAGCTCTTCGGGTTCGTGACCTCGATGTCACGATCGCTCACGAGGGAGGCGATGAGGTCCGGGTGCGTCGCGTGAAAACGGATGTACTTTCCGACCCGGTTCTTCGGCGTCATCACGTCGCCGGTGAGATCGGTCGCGATGTCGTGGAGGAGCTTCTCGTCGAAAAACACGGCCGCTTCGATGCCGTAAGAGGCCTTGATTCGGTCGAGCATGGGCCCGAACTCGAGTCCCATCTCGAACGTACCGACGAACTTCCCGGCCGCGTCCATCATCGGCACGATGCCCGTCACGTTGGGGCCGGATTTCGTGACCACGAGCCCCTTCCGAACCACGTGGTTCTGGTGCACGTCCGCGAGCATCGGGCGGAAGCTGCGCTCGTCGTCGCCGAACCTCGCTGGCGAATGGAGACGAAGAAACGTGACCCCGGGCGGCGTATGGAACGAGGCGCGGTCGAGGCCGTACTTCTCCTCTTGCTCCTTGAACATGTCTTGGCATTCGGCGAGCAGCTTCGGGCGGTCGCGTGCCTCGAAGGCCGTGCGAACCGCCGGCATCGCGGAGACGAGCTCGGCGCGAACGAGCGCCTTGTCCTCCGTGGACGAGAGCACGCTCGCCAGCACTTGGCGCATGAGGACGTAGTCTCCCTCGTGCGCGGTGTGGAGCAGGCTCGACGTAAACGAGAGCGCGAGCGCGGTGAGCAAGACGATGATGGTCATGCTCGTACCGATGATGAGGGCGGGGCCACTTCTGCGGAATTTCACGGGCCAACCTTAGATTAAGGCCCCGTAAACTACGCTCCTCAAAACGTAGGTCCGCGCGCGTTTGTCTTACATCGACGCCTCGTGGCGAGCGCGGAGCCGTGTGCGTCGTTCGCCTTCCACGCGCTCAGCGCGGAACCCACGTCCCATGGAAGCCTGGCGGCACGCCGTGGGGCAGATCGCACACCGCGAGCGTCCGCAGATCGTCCGCGGATAGAATGTAGAGTGCACTCTTTTCACGGGCGCCTTCGTAGACCAACGTGAATACGAAGCCTTCTGCACCCGCCCGCGCGGGAGGCACGTAGAGCGGCTCCCCGGTCAGCGCGTCGCCGAGGTCGACGGTGCGCGCGGTCCCGTCGCGGCGGTCGAAGCGAACGATCCGCGAAAAGTAGGGAGCGATGACGCTCGTGCCCTCGCGCACCTCTTCGCCCGCGATCGCGAAGACGAGGGAGTGGGCGCGCGAGATCTCGGCGGGGTCGACGGTGGGCAGCTCGCACGGGATGCGGGACACGGTCTCCTCGCGAGCTTTGCCGGTGCGCGGATCGAGCACGAAGCGCGTGAGGAGCGGCACGGGGTAAAACGCCTCTCCCGTCGCGAGCGCGCGGGCGCCGGGGAGCGTGGGAAACCGGCTCGTGCGAATGCCCTCGATGACGACCGTGCCGTCGTCGCGTTCGAAGCCGTTGACGAAGTGAAACACGAACGCGCCGGAGACCTCGAACGTGAGCCTCGGCTGGCGACGGTCACGCGGATAGAGCCGCACGATCGTGGGCTCGTCGCGGAACGTGATCGCCTCGACCGGCGGGACGAGCCCCAGGAGCGCGCGGCCCACGTCGAAGCTCGCCGGCAAGTCGAAGACGACGCGGTAGCGCGGCGTGAGCACGAAATCGTGGATGAACGTGAGCTTGGGGAGCTCGATCTCTTCGGGTTCGTCCATCGCCCCATCGGGCCGCACGCGGTAGAGAAAGAGCCGATTCTTGCGGCCGTACGCGGTGCCGAATCCATAGAGGTCTCCCGTGTCCGGGCATCTCCGCGGGTGGGCGGAGAAGGGGAGGTGAGGAGCCATCGCACGTTCGAGCCAGCCGGCGCGGTTCCGGAGGCGCCCCTCGAAGTCGTAGGGCCCCAACGTGGCTAGCGTCTCGTCGGCGATCGCGTGCGGCAGGCCGCCCTCCCACAGCGCGAGCAACACCCCCCCGTGGCGCACGATGGAGGTGTTCGCCGCGTTCTTGAAGCGGGTGCGCAGCAGGTTCGTCGCGAGGCCGCCGGGCAGGTTCGTCCCGAAGCTTCGGTAGAGCATCTTTCCGGCGCGCGCTTCGTTTTGGAAGAACGTGGTGCGCACGAAACGGTTTCGGTAGCGCACCTTGCCGTCGTCGAAGCAAAACCGAAAGATCATCCCATCGCCGTCGAACGGGTGGGAGTACGGCACGCCGTGCGCAGACTGCCGCCCCGGTCCGTTGCGAAAGAGAACGCCACGAAGCTCGCGCGGGATCTCGCCTTCGCGCACGGCGAGCTCGACGTCGACCTCGTCGGGACACGCGGCGTGGGCCCGCTGGTGGAGGGAAGCGAGGTTGGATTTCGTCACGGCCCCCACGGTAGGGCAACGGCGGCGCATGTCGATCCGCGGCCAGCGGGGCCGGGCGCGAGCGCCTCTCGCGACCGTCGACCTCGACGGTGGGCGCGACGTCACGGTCGTCACTAAGGCGCTTCCGCCCTGCTGGCACGATTCACGAACCCTCTCCCGACGACGGTGGCTCCCACGCGTGAAGGAGAAGCGCGTCATGTCCCTCTCGCGGCGTTCGTTTTTGGTCGGTGTCGGTGCGGCGGCGTTCGTGCCGTCGGTGGGGTGCGTGGCGGAGGTGGCCGCGCCTCTCTCGGCGACCGAATCCGCGGATCTCGCGTTCGTGCGCGAAGAGGAGAAGCTCGCCCGCGACGTGTACCTCGCGCTCGCGCCGAACGGTGGTCAGCCGTTCGAGAACATCGCGTCGAGCGAGCAGACCCACATGGACCGAATGAAGGATTTGCTCGATGCCTACGGGCTCCCCGATCCCGTGAGTGGGCGCGGCTCGGGCGAGTTTCGGAATACGGATCTGAAGGCCCTCCACGACAAGCTCGTCGCCGCAGGAAAGACGAGCCGCGGTGGCGCGTTGGCGGTAGGGCTCGAGATCGAGGAGCTCGACATCCACGACCTCGACGCGGTCATGGCGAGGAGCACACGCGACGACGTCCGGGTCGCGCTCGACGAGCTCCTTCGCGGCTCGCGCAACCACCTCCGCGCGTTCTATGGGCAGCTCGTGGCGACGGGCGGCACCTACCTCGCAAAGCACATCGATCAAGAGACGTTCATGGCGATCGCGACGTCGGCTCAGGAGCAGGGCGAGAACGGTCGGTCCTCGGGCCGCTGAGTCCACCGTCGGCGACGCGTCGCGACGCGGCGGTGAATCGTGGCGACATACCGCGGCGGATAGGACGCGCACGGAGGCGCGGCGCGCAAAATAAAAAATCTGCCTGTCGAAGCCAAAACGATTCGCGCGGTTGCGTCGATCGTCAGCGCGCTCTGGCGTGGACGCGCGTCCGAATCGTTGCCAACGACGTCACTCTGTTTAGAGTGACGCGCGGGAGGTAGTGCCATGCGCGTGCTCGTCTTCTTCGGACTGCTCGGCCTCGTCGCCGCTTCGCAGGCCGCATGCAACGACAAACCGGGCCGAACGACCGCGGCCGACACCACGCGCGGGCAGGCCCTTTACAAGGATCTCTGCGCGAGCTGCCACGGCGCGAAGGGAGAGGGCGGGGTAGCCCCCGTGCTCCGCGACTGGACGCGCGGCGAGGAGACCCTCACGCGGATCATCGACGAGCGCATGCCGCAGGGAGCGCCCGAGAAGTGCGACGGCGATTGCCCGCCCTCGATCGCGCGCTACATCCTCGACACGTTCAAGGGCGAGGTCGTGTGCGAATCGCCGAAGCCGCTCGCGCGAGGGCTTCGTCTTCTTTCGCGCCGCGAGCTCGAAGCGACGGTGAGTGACATCCTCGCCGGCACCACGGCCGCACCCGCACCCGCCGCCCCCTGCGGCACGGTGTCGTTCGTCTACGATCCGAAGGGGCGCGCCGTGACCCGCGTGCACGTGGCGGGCTCGTTCAACGGCTGGCCGGGGACGATCGCAGGCGGCGGTTACCCGCTGACGCGCGCTGGGAACGTGTTCGCGCTCGCGCAGCCCCTCCCGAACGGCTCCCACTCCTACAAGCTGGTGCTCGACGAGCGCGACTGGATCCCCGATCCGGACAATCCGCGCCGCGGCCCCGATGGCTTCGGCGGCGAGAACAGCCTCGTCGACGTGAGCTGCCCAGCCTCTGGGACCGCGCCTCCGGAGAAGGGCGATGACGTCGTCGCCTCCGCGTTCGTGTCGTACCCGAAGGAGGCGCGTCCCGAGGCTTACCACTTCGACCAGCACGGCCCGTCGCGCGTGACCAGCGCTCCGCTCGCCGAGGCCGTGTTCCGCATCGCCGCCACCGTGAGCCAAGCGGCCGACGTCCCGAAGATGCTCGCGTGCGGCGCGAACGTCGACGAGGCGTGCACGAAGTCCTTCGTCACGCGCGTCGGCAAGCGCGTCTTCCGGCGGCCGCTCGAGGCAGACGAGCAAAAGCGCTACGAGGCCCTCGCGCTCGGCGGCGCGGATCGCACGAAGGGGGCGCGGCTCGCGCTCCGGGCGATGCTCACGTCTCCTGCGTTCCTCTACCGCACCGAGCTCGGGGAAAAGAAGGGCGACACCTTCGTGCTCACCCGCTGGGAGGTCGCGTCGGCGATGTCGTACGGGGTGACCGGATCGATGCCCGACGACGCGTTGATGGGCGCCGCCGAGCGTGGAGATCTCGCGACCCGCGAGGGCAGGGAGCGCGAGGCGCGGCGCCTCCTCGGGACGCCACGCGCGCGCAAGCACCTCGGCGAGTTCGCGGAGCAGTGGCTCGGCGCCGACAAGGTCGCCGAGGTGGAGAAACAATCCGCCCTCTTCCCCGACGACTCCCCTGCGCTCCGCGCCGCCATGCGCGAAGAGACGCGGCGCTTCTTCACCCACGTCGTCTTCGACGGCTCGCACCGAACGGCCGAGCTGTTCCGTGCAAACTACACCTTCGTCGACGCGACCCTCGCGAAGCACTACGGAATGGCGGCGCCGAAGACCCCCTTCGAGAAGCAGGCCTACCCCGATCGCGCGCGGGCGGGTCTCCTCGGGCACGCGAGCGTGCTCGCGACGACGGCGCACTCGGACCAGTCCTCTCCGATCCGGCGCGGGCTCTTCGTGCGAAGGAACCTGCTTTGCCAGGAGCTGCCCCCGCCCCCGCCGAACGTAGGGGGCGTGCCGAAGATCGATCCGAACGCGACGACACGGGAGCGCTTCGCGCAGCACACCGCGAACGCGTCCTGCGCGAGCTGCCATCGCCACATCGATCCGGTCGGCTTCGGGTTCGAGCGCTTCGACGCGATGGGGCGCCTCCGCGATAGCGAGAATGGGAAGCCCATCGACGCGAAGGGCGACATGACCGACGTCGAGGGCCTCGGAAAGGGGACGAGCGCCCCGTTCGCGGACCTCGCCTCCCTCGGAGAGACGCTCGCCGAGAGCCGAGCGGCGGAGGCGTGCGTCGCCAAGCAGCTCTACCGTTTCACGCGCGGCGTCCTCGAAGGCGACGCCTGCGTCACTCGCCCGTACGAGACCCGCTTCCGCGACCGCGGGGGCGACGTCCGCGAGCTCCTCGTCGATCTCGTCTCGTCCGAAGATTTCACGGTGCGCCAATGAACGAACAAGTGAGCCGTAGGCGAACGTCGTGCATGAACAAGCAAGTGAGCGGGAGGACGGCATGAACAAGCAAGTGAGCCGCAGGCGAACGTCTTGCCTATGCCAGCCGACCGAAGGGAGGACGGCATGAACAAGCAAGTGAGCCGCAGGCGAACGTCATGCCTATGCCAACCGACCGAAGGGAGGACGGCATGAACGTCGTATCTCGAAGGTCGCTCCTCCGTGGTCTGCTCGGCGCCGCGATGCTCTCGCCGTTCGCGGGCCTCTTGCGCACCGCCGCCGCCGACGGCGCGGGCGGCCCGGCCAAGCGCATCTTGTTCTTCTATTTCCCGGACGGCGTGCCGGATCCGGGCGGAGCGGCGGGCAAGTGGTTCCCGCAGGGGAGCGACACCAACGTGACGCTCTCCGAGAACCTCGCGCCCCTCGCGCGCTTCGCGAAGGACACGCTCTTCCTCCGCGGGCTCAGCATGGGCGCGACCGACGCGGGCAGCCACCCCGGCGGCGCGAAGAAGCTCCTCACGGCCGTCGACGGCGGTGGGGGCGAGTCGATCGATCGCTGGCTCGCGCGCAACGTGGGGAGCGCGTCTCCTGTGTCCCACCTCTACCTCGGCGCGATGGCGGCGCAGAACAACGCGAGCGGCGACAAGTTCATCTCGTACCCCAGCGCGGGCACCACCGTCGCGCCAGAGGACGACCCTCGCGCCGCCTTCGCGCGCCTCTTCGGGAGCGCCACCCCGACACCGGGAGCGAGCAGCGGCCCGGACCCCGACGACACGAGCGTGCTCGACACCGCCTTCGCCGATCTCGAGAGCATGCGCCGCCGCGCCGGAGACGTCGAGAAGGCCAAGCTCGATCTGCACCTCGAGGCCCTCCGCGACGTCGAGAAGCGCGTGAAGGGCCTCGGCGCCGTGCCCACCGCGTCGTGCCAGAACCCACGCATCGACACGGCCGGGATCACCAGTCAGACCCTCAACGAGGCGGCCACGTTTCCACAGATCCTGCGCGCCCAGAGCGACCTCATGGTCCAGGCGATGGCGTGCGGGCTCACCCGCGTCGGTGTGCTCCAGTGCTCGCAGCACACGAGCGAGCTCATCATGAGTCGCTTTGCGGGCACTCCGCTTTATCGGCCATCGTTCGACATGCGGAGCCACCAGGCTTCGCATTACGGCGATCCGGGCGATTCGAAATTCGCCGACTACACCGCGCAGCGAACGTGGTTCGTCGCTCAAGCCGCCTACGTGCTCGAGCAGCTCGCGGCGCGGCCGGAGGGATCCGGCACGATGCTCGACCATAGCCTCGTCGTGATCTGTTCGGAGGTCTCCGACGGCAACACCCACTCCCACGACAACATGCCTTTCGTCGTCTGCGGGAAGGGGGGAGGCGCCGTACGGACGGGCCGTATCCTCGACGCCGGTGGACGTCGTCACGGAGAGCTCTGGGTATCTCTCGCGCGCGCGATGGGTGCGAACCTCGGGAGCTTCGGCTCCGGCGGCGGGCCGCTCCCCGGCGTTCTCGTCTGAGCGCTCGCGCTGTCGACACATCCGCTCCGTGACGCTGCCGCGCCGTCGAGCGAGGTGGACGACGGGGGCGTCGCTCGCGCGGACCGCCTCCGTTCCGCCCGGCCCCCTGCGCCAAGATATGGTTGCCTAGGAAACTAGTTGGCGCTACGTATCGTCGTCGACACCTGGTCGCGGCGAGCGACCGCCTACGAACGAGCCGAAGATGAACGACAGTGTGATCGCGATCGCGCAAGGCACCTTGAACGCGGCGTACGACGGAACGCACGACTTTCCTGCCATCGTCCGCACCCTCGCCGAGGCCGGTTTCGAGGGGTACGCCGTCGACTACCGACGATCGACGGCGACGTACTTCCTCCCGAGCGGGGAGAGCGTGGAGTTGCCGGTCCCGAAGACCGACGGGGTGGTCGCGGCCGCGTTCGCTCCGAGTGACGTCGAAAAAGCCGTCCGCGAGGCACAGACAAAAGCGCCGGGGTACACCTACGCCGGGTTCTGCGCGAAAGTGAAAGCCGCGGGATGCGCCGGTTACATGGTCTCCTTCCTGGGGAGGCGCGTCGTTTATTTCGGCCGGACCGCAGAGGTCCATGTCGAGCACTTCCCGTCGTAACGCCGCGCCCAAGCGCGAGTCCGCCGTCGTCGAACCGAAGGCGTCCCGCGAAGGGGGCGTGAGCGCGCTCGAGTCGCACATCGGCTACTGGCTGCGCGTCGTCTCGAACCACGTGTCGCACGCCTTCCGGATGAAGGTGGAGCGGCTCGGGGTCACGGTCGCGGAGTGGGTCGTGATGCGAGCGCTGTTCGACGAGGGCGGCATGAAGCCGAGCGAGCTCGCCGAAAAAATCGGGCTGACGCGTGGCGCGGTGTCGAAGCTCGTCGATCGCCTGGCGACGAAGAGGCTGATCGTCGTCCGCGCCGACCCGCGTGATGGTCGCGCGCAAGTCGTCGCTCTCAGTGCATCCGGTCGTCGCCTGGTCCCCGAGCTCGCGGCCCTTGCAGACGAGAACGACGCCGAGGCGTTCGGTCACCTCGCCGCGGAGGACCGAGCGAGCCTCGTCCGTGCGCTCCGGGCCGTCGTCGACCGCCTCGGGCTCACCGAGCCCCCAATCGACTGAGCCAGCCGCGCGCGGATATCCAACACTCGGGACCGGCGATTCCCACACCCTCGAGCGCGATGCCGGGCTGGCAAGTCGTTAGGCCCCGCATACTTACGAGATGGGCGGCAACGAAACTTGCCCACTTGGTGTGTTTCGGGTTGACGCGGTAGGATACCCAGCTACATAAGCCCGCATCCAACTCAAGTCTCTCGGGAGGAGCTTCACGATGCGTAACGGATTCTTCGGTCTTGCCACGGTTGCCACTGTTTTCGCGGTCTCGTCTCTCACGGCGTGTGCGGTCGACTCGACCGGCACCGAAGACGGAATCGAAGAGGAAGTCGCTGGCGAAGCGGAAGACGCGCTCGCGGCGAGCGGCAACACCGGCTACTTCATCGTGACCCGCCGGGACAACCGCCGATGCGTGTCGCCCCTCTGTGGCGGCGTCTTCGTGAAGCGCGTGAACCAGGCGAAGACCCGCTGCGCTGACGGCACCATGCAGGACGAGTGCTACGTCGCCAGCTACGACTTCCGCGGCACCAGCCTGGACGCCAACGAGGCGATCGACTTCGAGAACACGTTCGAGAGCAGCCACGGGCTCGTCCGCGCGACGATGGTGTCGACCCGCTTCAACGGGCAGAAGCTCGGCAAGCTCCGCGTGAGCGAGGCCTGGAAGGGCGCCGGCGAGGTCACCGCCTCCGGCAACTTCTACCGCGTCGCGGACAACGGAATCCGCTGCATCACCGCTCCCTGCCCGAGCCAGAGCGCCTACACGCTCAACACCAACCAGCAGCACCAGATCATCCGCCTCGACATCGACGGCGTCCCCGCCGATCGCAACGAGGTCGCTGCCGCGCAGCAGGCTCTCGGTACGTCGCAGGGCGTGCTCGTCTCGGGCGGCCTCGCGCTCCCGAAGTGCATGGCCGGCGCGCGCGACTGCGGTCCGTGGGTCACGGCAGAAGAGTTCTACCTCCGCGCGGTCCACCAGACCGGCCCCAAGGTCTGCGGCGGCCTCATGGGCGCCCAGTGCGCGGCGGGCCAGTACTGCAGCTACGCCATCGACGCGATGTGCGGCGCGGCCGACCAGACCGGCGTCTGCAAGACCGTCCCGACGGTCTGCACCAAGGAATACCGCCCCGTCTGCGGCTGCGACGACAAGACCTACGGCAACGCCTGCATGGCCGCCGCCGCGGGTACCTCGGTCGTGAAGGACGGCGCCTGCGTCACTGGCCCCACGCCCGGCACCTGCGGAACCCGCGGTGGCGTGCAGTGCGCGGCCGACGAGTTCTGCTCGTTCCCGGCCACCTCGCTCTGCGGCGCGAACGACCGTGGCGGCTCCTGCGCCAAGCGCCCCCAGGCGTGCACGATGGTCTACCAGCCCGTCTGCGGCTGCGACGGCCGCACCCACGGCAACGCCTGCTCGGCCGCCAGCGCCGGCGTCTCGGTCGCCAGCAACGGCGAGTGCGCTCCCCGCTGAAGCCCGCTGAGCTCACGCCCCGCGCGTGAGGCGTGAGACCCGAGCCCCGCATCCGCAAGGACGTGGGGCTCGTCCGTTTCTGCCGCCGGATACCAAGTGATTTCAACGGCTTGGCGCCAACGTCGGTCGGGCGTCGCAATTGATTTCAATGGGTTGGCGTCAACGTCGGTCGGACAACCCATCGCGTCGCAAGTGATTTCAATGGGTTGGCGTCAACGTCGGTCGGACAATGGGTTGGCGTCAACGTCGGTCGGACAACCCATCGCGTCGCAAGTGATTTCAATGGGTTGGCGTCAACGTCGGTCGGACAATCCGCCGTTGGACAACCCATCGCGTCGCAAGTGATTTCAATGGGTTGGCGTCAACGTCGGTCGGACAACCCATCGCGTCGCAAGTGATTTCGATGGGTTGGCGTCAACGTCGGTCGGACAATCCCCGCCGGGCCGCGGCCTCTTCCCGGCGCTTGGCTCTCAATCGCCGGCCGACGCGTCGCCTCACTCGGGTTTCGTGGAGCGGCGGCGCTGCGCGTAGGCGACCAGCTCTGCGCGTGAGCTCAACCCGAGCTTCCGAAACACGGAGCTTAGCTGGTTCGTCACCGTGCGCGCGCTGCCCCCGCGCTCGGCCGCGATGCGCGCGTTCGAGTCGCCACGAACGGCGCGCTCGGCCACGGCGCGCTCCGCCGGGGTCAGCGTCTCCAGGTCGGAGAACGACGCGGCCGCCGCGTCCTTCGAGAACACGATGACGGACGCGGTGCCTACCTTCACGCGTGTCGCGCGGGTGGCGTCCTCGAGCCGCTCTACCAGCTCTGCTCGTGTGCGCACGCCGAGCTTCGTGAAGATGCGCGCGAGCAGCCCGCTCACCGTGCCGACCGAGAGCCCGAGCTCGTACGCGATGAGCTTCTGTGCGTGACCACGTCGTGCCCACGCCGCGATCGCCGCTTCGGTCCGCGTGAGCCCGCGCGGATCACGCACATGAGGCGGGTTCTCGTATGCGACGACGTATTTTCGCCCGTCCGTGTCGAAGCGATCGACGAGCGTGTAGGTGCCATCGACGAGCGCGCTCCACGCCGCGAGCACCTCGTCCGCGCTGCCACGAGACGCCTTCACCCGCGCGAGCCGAAGGAGCCGCTCGCGTAGCGCCGCGACGCCCCCCTCGTGCCCGCGCTCCACGTGCGCGACCTTGCCGTTCGATTCGAATCGCACGTCTGGCTCGGGAGAGCGCGCAGCGTCGTGCCAGCGCCGCGCGCTGGTAAGGTGCGCCGCCAGCATGGTGAGGCGCCTACGCTCCATCGGCGCGAGGCGACGCGGCTCCGGGATCGTGAGCGACACGAGAACGCCACGATCGTCTGCGTCGAGCGCGTTTACGTGGATCGCGTCGAGCACCCCGAGCGACGAAGCCTCGCTCGCGCCGAACGTGCTCAGCGTTTGGCCCGTGACGGCGCTGAACGTGCCCGCCGGTCCGAGGCGTGGGAGCACCGTCGCGCGCGCGGCCGGGCTCGCGGCGACGAAGCTCCGATGGATGTGGGCACCCATCTCGGGCGGCGCCCCGTGCACGATCGGCAGGGATATTTCCCATGTGTCGGCGGGTCCCGAGATGTCGTACGAGTACGCGAATCCGCCGAGCACGCCGGGCACACACGCGTGGATCGAGGTGAGCACGTGGCCGAGCCACGCCGATGGCGTGCGGTCGTGGACCTCGTAGATCGCCTGCACCGCGTCGATGACCGTCGCGCGTCGCTTTCCCATGCGCCTCCGCTCCCGCCTCGATTTTCAGTCGTATCACGAGGCCCGCGACGAGACATCGCTGGCAGTCGCGGCGGAGCGACCAACCATGCGACGCTCACGGGATGCGACACATGGTGCTGGTCGTGCTGATGTCGTGCGCGACCGCCGCGTGCGGAGATTCGCGTCCAGCAGGTGCTCCCGCGCCAGTGGGCCCCTCCGCGTCTCCCTCCTCTACGATTCCCCCTGGGGTCGAAGGGTTGCCGGACACCGCTCCGAGCGCGGCTCCTGCGCCTACCTCGTCGTCGTCCTCGAACGCGGGGGTCGGCGGCGGCGTGGAAGGCGACGTGTGCGACGGTGCCCATCCTTGCGCCGCGGGCCTCTCGTGCGTGTACCCATGCGGAATTCAAGGGTGCAAACACAAGTGCACCTCGTCCCCGCCGCAATCGCCGTACCCGAGCGCACCCCGCCGCTGAGCCATATGCCGCCGTTCGAGCGACGAACGGCGCGAGCGTGAACGGAGCTTGGCCTCCGCGCGCAACGAACGGCGTGAGCTGGTCGATGAGGCTCCTCGAGGGTCGTGTCGACGCGGTGGTCGTGTCGCGGAGCCCTCGCGAGAGAACACCATGCCCTCCCGGCGTATTTCCAAGGTCTTCGTCCCTCTGTTTCTCTTCATCGGGCTCGGCCTCGTCACGGTCGGTCTCCTCGTCGCCGCGCTCCAAATCGCGACGTTTACGGGCCGATTTAGGCTCTCGAGCGCGTTGATCGCGCCGTTCCTCTTCATGCTCGGCGTGGGCCTCGTCGTCGGCTGCTTTCGCGAAGGGTGCAGTCACTGTCGCGCCGCGCTCGCGCACTCCCACTGCACCCTCGCGCTCGATCTCGCTCCGCACGCGGACCAGGCCGTGCAGCGGGCTGCGAGTGGCGACTTTCGGCCCCTCTTTGCTCTCATGAGCGCGCCCGTCGCTCGCCACGACGCGCTCGCATCGGTCGCGGCTTCGTATTGCCCCGCGTGTCGCTCCGTCGCCAGGCTCGTCTCGTCGCAGCAGCGCCCGAACCCCGACGGTACGACGGTCTACCTCGAAACGACGACGGTCTACGTCGCAAGCGCGGAGGTCGGCTCGATCGTCGCCGCGATGGACGCGCGGTCGACGACGAGGTGACGCCTCGGGGCTCTCTCGAGAGAGCGAAGGCTAAGGCCGGCTCGGCGCGCCGGGGCTGGGGGCGGGGACCTCGACCTTCGGGGCCTCGAGCTTGGGCGCGTCGACCTTGGGCGCCGCCGGTGTCTCGCTGGGCTTCGTGTCGCGGTCTTGGGGAGCGGTGCTCGCGCTTGGCGCGGCCGGCGCGGCCGGGCCGTCGCTCGGGGCGGTGGGCTGCTGGCTGTTCAAGCCGGGGTGCTCGGCGTGCACGTCGCTCGTGCCTTCGTCCGCGTCGACGTTCGGCGCGTGGTAGCGCGGAGCCTCGCCGGGCTTCGAGTAGTCGATCCAAAACGCGGGAGCCTGGCGCACGTCGAGGTGCACGAACACGCTGTTCGGGTAGTAGCCCACGCCTACGTCGTGGAGGGTGCGGCAGTAGTCGCGGAGCACGGTGTTGGGCACACCCTGAACGCGGAAGTCCATCGCGCGGCCGTGGTTGTGGTTCGAGTGCGGCGTGTACTGCTTAGGGCTGAAAGGCCTGAAACCACTGATGATTTCGATCTTCTTGCCGCCGAAGTGGTTCGACACGATGCCGAGGAGCGCGACGAGGCGGGCGTCCGGGGTGTGCGTTTGGCCCGAGCCGGAGTGCATGAGCTTCTTGAACTGATCGAGCGCCGCGTTGGGCACCTTGCCGTGCGCGCTCACGTTCACGGTGGCCTCTTCGCTCGTGCCGAAACGCACGAGGTGAACCACGTTCGGGTGCTTCGGCTTGCCGGTGTACGCGTCTTTTCCGTGGGCGGATGCGGCCGCGGGGGCAGGCGTGGTTGTCGCGCCCGCGCTCGCGTGCGCATGGCCTTGCGGGGCGGGGGCGGCCTTCTCACCGGGCTTCGCGGCCTTCGCTTGGCCCTCGCTCTTGGGCGCGGCTTTTTCGCCGGGCTTCGGCGCGGGCTTGTCGCTCGCTTTCGGCGCGACGCCGGGGATGGTGAGCGTCTCGCCGATGCGGCGCTTGGGGTTCGCCTTCGGGTTCGCGTCGGTGATGGCCTTCGCGGTGACGTGGTAGCGGCCAGCGATGGTCGCGATGGTGTGGCCCTTGGCGACCACGTGGGTCACGTCGGCGGAGGCGGAGAGGGGAAACACGGCAAGCGCGACGGCGAGGCTCGCCCCGACGATGGCCGCTCGTTTCGTGCCCAGACCGCGCGTCCGCGGATACCGAATGTGCCCCATAGGCCGGCTTCCATAGCGCATTCAGGAGGGAAGGCTACCCCCGGCGGCCGCCTCGCTCGGAATCTCCTCTGCCCACCTTCGTTCACCCGCTTTTTTGACGCCACGGTGCACGGGTGAAACAATTCTGGGGTCCCTCCTCGTCCCCCTGGCGAGTCGGACGACGGGCTCTGTCCGAGAGCCACTTTTCCCGAGATCGAAGAGGAAGCGAAACATGGGTGAGGGCAAGAACCTCGTCGGCGTCGACATCGGGGCGAGCTCCATCAAGGTCGTCCAGCTCAAGGAGTCTCGGAAGAAGTTCCAGGTGATCCGTTACGGGTACGCACCGCTTCCTCCGCAGACCATCGTGGACGGTCACGTGATGAGCCCGGGCGCCGTCGTCGACGGTCTGCTCAAGATTTTCCAAGACCAGAAAATCTCCCAGAAAGACGTGGCCATCGGCGTCTACGGGCAGTCGGTCATCGTGCGTAAAATCACGGTGCCGATGATGACCGCGGCGGAGCTCGAGGAGCAGATCGGCTGGGAAGCGGAGCAGCACATCCCCTTCGACATCAAGGTCATGTCGATCGACTACGAAGTGCTGCGAAAGCGCCCCGACGCCGGCCAAATGGATCTCCTCCTCGTCGCCGCGAAGAAGGACGAAGTGAACGACTACACCGCGATTTTCCGGGAGGCGAACCTCCGCCCGGTCGTGGTCGACATCAACGCGTTCACGATCCAGAACATCTTCGAGAACCAGCAAGGGCTGCCCGATCAAGGCACGGTGGCGCTCTTGAACGTGGGCGCGGCGGTGTCGTCGCTCAACATCATCTCCGGTGGCGTTTCTGCCTTCACGCGCGAGATCGCGAACGCGGGCAACTCGATCACGGAAGAGATCCAGAAGCAGTGCAACGTACCGTTCGAGCAGGCCGAGGCCTACAAGTGCGGCGGCGGGCCCACCCAGATCGTGCCGCAAGAGGTGCACGAGGTGATTCAGTCCGCCTGCGACGGCCTCGCCGGTGAAATCCAGCGGTCGCTCGACTTCTACCTCGCGACGAGCGGCGAGTCCGAGATCGCTCGAATCTATCTCTCGGGTGGCACCGCCTATCTCGCGCCGCTCTGCAAAGCGATCGAGCGTCGCGCGCGAGTGCCGGTTAGCGTGTTCGACCCGATGGGCAACCTCACGGTCGATCCGAAATTCGTGAACGAAGCCGAGATGCGTGCACGCGCAGCACAAATGGTCGTGGCCCTCGGCCTCGCCCTCCGCTGCGACAAGGAGCGAAGGGCATGATTCGCGTAAACCTTCTGCCCAACAAAAAGCAGAACCGTAAGACCGACTTCTTCAACTTTTCCTTCGGTGGAAAAGGGGGAGGGAGCAGCGAGTCCTCGTCCGACGGGCCGAGCCAAGCGTGGCTCGGGGTCGTGCTCGGCGTGGTCCTCGTCGAGGTGTTGGTGCTGCTCCTCGTCTACAAGACGAAGGGCGATCAGCTCGCCAAAGCGAAGAACAAGAACCTCGAGCACACCACGACGATCAGCACGATCCAGGGCAACATCGCCCAGCACGAGAAGATCAAAGCCGATCTGAAAGAGCTCCGCGAGCGCGAGGACGCGATCCAAAAGCTGCAAGCTGCACGGACCGGCCCGACCGCGACGTTGCTCGAGCTCTCGAAGATCGTGAGCCACAACCGCGGCCCCACCGTCGATCGCGACAAGCTGGAGCAGCTCCGCCGCGACAACCCCACCGCGGTGCCGAACGCGAACTGGGACACGCGCCGCCTCTGGCTCACCACGTACTCCGAGAAGGAGCGCGCGGTGAAGGTGGGCGGCCTCGCGCGCGACGGCGAGGACGTGTCCGAGTTTTTGAAGCGGCTCTCCCTCAGCGACTATTTTTACGACGTTCGTCTCCTCCCGGCGACGAAAGAGATCGATTCGGTCACGAAGCTCGAGCTCGTGAAGTTCGAGTTCAGCGCGAAGGTCAGGTACTGACATGGCGACCACACCTGGTGGGGGCGGAAGCTCTCTCAGTCTCTCGAAGCTCTCCCTCCCCGCCAAGATCGGGTTCGGGCTCTTCCTCGTGATCATCGTCGCGGTCGGTTATTACGTGGTGCTCCACACCGACGTGACGGCCAAGATCGAGAGCGAGACGCGCCGCACGAAAGATCTGGAGACCCAGATCGCGTCGCTCCGCCAAGCGGAGGCGAGCTACATCCAAGACCGCGAAGAGCTCGCGATGCGCCAGCAGAAGCAGCGCGAGCTAAACAAGATCCTCCCCGCCGAGACGGAGGCCGCCGCGTTCCTCTCCGCGATCCAGACGGTCTCGAACATCAGCGGGATCAACCTGAAGGCCTGGCAGCCGCGCGACGAGATCCCGTCGACCTTCTACGCCAAGGTCCCGATGCAGCTCGAGCTGACTGGCAAGTTCCACCAGATCGGCAAGTTCATGTTCGAGATCGGCAAACAAGACCGCATCATCAACCTCGAGAACGTGGAGCTCGCCGAGCCGAAGGTCGAAGGCGAGGACGTCGTGCTCAAGGCGCGCTGCCTCGCGACCACGTTCCACCTTTTGAAGACGCCGCAGCCAGCTCAACCTGGTCAGCCGGGCGCGCCCGCCACCAACCCTCAAGGGGCTCCGAAATGAAAACGACGTCCTTGCTCTTCGCGAGCGCGCTCGGGCTAGGCTTCGGGCTCACGGTGCTCGGCTGCTCCGAGAAAAAGAACATGCAGCAGGTCCTCAACACCGGACCTACCGGCGTCGGCGACGGAGGCGTGGTCGTCGCCCCCGACGCGAGCCTCCCCCCGAGCCAGTTCACGAAGGTGCAGTACTCGGAGTCCGATTTCGTCGACTCTGAGGAAAACCGTGACCCTTTCCGCTCTTACGCGAGCCTCTTCGACGACTCGAAGAAGGACAAAAAGGTCACGAACCAGCGCAACATCCTGCTCTCGCAGTACGGCATCGACGAGCTCAAGCTCGCCGCGATCGTGACGGGAGGCGACTACCCCCGCGCGATGGTGATCGATCCGGCCGGCAAGGGCTGGGTCTTGAAGCGCGGCGATTTCCTCGGCCGATCCGACAGCGTGCACGTGGGTGGCGCGAACGGTACCGACTACCAGCTCAACTGGCGCGTCGACCGTGTTCGCGACGGCGACGTGGTCCTCGTCCGCGAGGATCCCGCGCAGCCGAACGTGCCACCGTCTACCCGCGTGCTCACGCTCCACCCCGAAGGCGAACAGAAGGCTCAGCTCGACTGAGCCGCTCGATCGTCGCTCGCCCCACCGAAGCCCCGCTCGCCTCCCCGCGCGCGGGGCTTCGTGCGTTTCGTAGAGTCGCCAAGGGGGCCGTCCGCTCCGCGCGCGCGAGCGGCGAATCGATGGCAGCGCGGGTCCGGATCGGGCCCCGCCTACACCCTCCGCTAAATATGCATAGCGCACGGGTTGACTACGATCGCCGCAAAATATTCCTCTCTTCTTCACGCTCTCCAAAAATCGCACGCCACAAATTGGTCCCATTCGGACCCCTCGTTCTACCGTTCCGGCAAGGGTAGGCCTCGTTCGGAGGTCGCCCCGCGGTGGCCCTCCGGCGAGGGTGCCCACGAGCCTGCGCGGAGCTCATTCCGTGTCGAGGGAGTCCCTGATGGATCGGTCGAAAACGCGAACCAACCGTGCCAACCGGACGAGCGAAGCTTGGACGGACGGCACGATGGACCGTGGGGAGGGAAGTCCTAAGGACCGACCGACGCCGCGAACGTGGCCTACCAACCGGCCGAGCGCAGCTCGGACGTGTGGTCCGCTCGACCATGGCGAAGAAGGTCCGAAGGACCGACCGACGCTACGAACGTCCCGAGCCTTCGGGAGTGGGATCCTAGGAGCGCTCTTCGTGAGCGTGCTCCTCACGTCGGGCGTCGCGCTCGGTGCAGGATCGGGCGCGCCCAACCACGTCCGTGACGTGTCGCTCGCTCCGCTCACGTCGACCGCGGGCCCGGGCTCGCAGATCGTCGTCACCGGCACCGAGGCCCCCGTCTTCGCGGTGCGCGTCGAGAACGGCGGCAAGCGCCTCGTCGTCGACTTGTCGAACGCCGACATCGCGGGCGCCAAGGGCGCGATCGTCGATCCGGTCGGCATGGTCGGTGGTGTGCTCACGCAGAGCTTCCGCACCGACGCGGGGGCGCTCACCCGCGTGACGGTGAACCTCTCGAAGCCCGCGGCGTACCGCGTCTTCGCGGAGGGCAACGACCTCAAAGTGCAGCTCGCGCCCGCCGCCGTCACCCAGCTCGCGACGCCCGCGCTCTTCGCCACCGCGGCGGAGCAGAAGGTGCAAGGCCCCGAGCTGGCCGACGTGCGCTTCGAGCAGAAGATGGTCGGCAAGAGCCGCTCGGATCGCGTCGTCATCCAGGCGAGCGAGGTCCCCGCCTACCAGCTCTCTACCGGCAACGACGGTCGCCTCCGCCTCTCGATCAAGAACGTGCGCGTGCCCGAGAAGCTCGCCCGCGCGCTCGACGTCGGAGCTTACGGCGGCGCGGTCCGCAAGGTCGCGACGTTCTACGACGCGCGCACGTCGTCTGCGGTCATCGAGATCGAGCGCTCCGGCGACGATCAAGGTGTGCTCTCGGTCGAGGGCAAGCAAATCGTGTGGAGCTTCGAGGCGAAGGACCTCGCCCGCGAGCGTGTGCAAGCGAAGGCTCCCCCGCGCGACGCCTCCAAGACGATCACCGTCGCGCGCGAGCGTGATCTTGCCGGCGAGAGCCCCAAGGTCGAGACGAGCATTCGTCAGCCCAACGACGGCCTCGACGTCGAGGTGTCCGGCGGCGGCGAGGCGGGCTTCACGTCCACCCTCAACGCGCAGGCGGGCCGCTACTCGGGTCGTCGCATCGACCTCGACCTCAAAGACGCCGACATCCACAACATCCTCCGCTTGCTCGCGGACGTGGGTCGCGTGAACGTGGTCACCGCCGACGACGTCTCCGGTCAAGTCACGATCCGGATGCGCAACGTGCCGTGGGACCAGGCGCTCGACGTGGTGCTCCAGGCCAAGGGCCTCGGCATGGTGCGCACCGGCAACCTCATCCGCGTCGCCCCGCTCGCCGCGCTCCAGAAAGAGCGCGAGCTCCGCCTCGCCGCCGCGAAACAGGAGTACGAGCTCACTCCGCTCGAAACTCGCCTAATTCCGGTTAGTTACGCACGTGCAGACGAGCTCCAGGCGCGCGCCCGCGACCTCCTCTCGCCGCGCGGAACGATCGCCGTCGACGAGCGCACCAACGTGCTCATCGCGCGCGACATCTCCGGCAGCTTGGACAACATCGAGCAGCTCGTTCGTGCGCTCGACACGCAGACGCCGCAGGTGCTCATCGAGGCCCGCATCGTAGAGGCCACGAGCCGCTACCAGCGCGACATCGGTATCCAGTGGGGCGGCGACGCGACCTTCTCGGACGCGACCGGAAACCCGACCGGCATCGCGTTCCCCTCCAGCGTCGGCCTCGCCGGCGGTAACTACGACGGCCAATCGCCGACCCAAGGTCTCTCGCCCACGCAGCCCACGGTCGCGACCCCGAACTACGTGGTCAACTTGCCCGCCGCGGTCGGCACCGGGTCCGGCGGTGCTCTCGGTCTGTCGCTCGGTTCGATCAACAACAACTTCAACCTCGGTGTCCGTCTCTCGGCGGCCGAGGCGAGCGGTCTCCTCCGCATCGTGTCGAGCCCGCGTATTCTCACGCTCGACAACCGCGAAGCGCGCATCAACCAAGGCACGCTCATCCCGTTCGCGCAGCTCTCCGCGCAGGGTGTTCAGACCACGTTCCAAGAGGCGAAGCTCCAGCTCCTCGTTCGTCCTCACGTCACCGCCGACGGCTCCGTCTCGATGCACGTGAAGATCAACAGGGACGAGCCCGACTTCAACCAGACCTCGGCCCGTGGTGACCCCACGATCCTCAAGCGCGAGGCGGAGACCGATCTGCTCGTGATGGATGGACACACCGCGGTCATCGGCGGCATCTTCACGCGCAACACCGGTCGAAACCTCGATCAGGTCCCGTTCTTCGGAGACATTCCGATCCTCGGAGTTCTCTTCCAGCGCCGTCGCGCGAGCGACACGCGCAACGAGCTGGTGATCTTCCTCACCCCCCGTATCGTCAACCGCGCCGAAGCCCTAGGCCGCTGAGAAAACCGACGCTTTTCGCCAATACCTTCGCCCAGCCGTCGTCGGACGTCCTCACGAACAGGAGTCGGTGGGATGGCTCCTTCGCTACGCTCGGTCGCCAAACGTATGCCCGGTCGCCTTCGGCTCCCTGGGCATAACCGGGCGATCCTCCTTGCCAGGGCTCGGTCTTGACGGAAATCATCCCGCCTGGTCGTGAGGCGTCACGGGTGTTCCTTGGGGGGCGCCGTTGCTCGAGGGTTTACGAGAGGTCTCTCGTGAGTCGGGGCGTCTCGTGAGGCGCCACGGGTTTCCTCGGGGCGCCGTTGTCCAGGGGGCACGAGGACTCTCGTGAGTCGTGAGTCGTGAGGCGTCACGGGGGGCCTCCGGGTGTTCCTCGGGGGCGTCGGTGCTCTCGGGCTTACGGGAGCATTCGTGTGCCGTCACGGGTCAGCTGGTGAAGCGGCAGAGCTTCGGGGCGCTACGATCGGCGGGTGAGCAGTGGGTCCCTGGGTTCCTTTTTGGGGCTCGGGGATTTTTGTTTGGGGGGCGTGGTAGTGGGGTTTCTGGACCTTCGATCGAGGTGAATATCCGTGTCGGTTTTTGAACGCGTTCATGCCCGCTGCCGTTGCCACGCGGGGGCTATTTCGGCTCATGAGCATGGGGCTTCCGGAAGGCCGTTCGCCTTCGCGAATAGCCCTCGAAACTTCGAACGCGATAGACCGTTCCTCGTCGAGCACCTCGCCCTCGACCTCGCCCTCGACTTCGCGAAAAAATCGGTCGCCGCCACCGCCACGCTGAAGGTGCGGCGCGTGAGCCCGAACGCGAGCGCGATCGCGCTCGACGCGATCGGATTCACGATCGAACGGGTCGAGGTGAGCGGCAAGTTCGCCGACTACACCTACGACGGTCGCTCGCTGCGTGTGGAGCTCGGAACCGTGGAGGAGGCCTCGGTACGTGTGGTGTACACGTGTACGCCGCGGCGCGGGCTCTACTTCATCGAGCCGGACGAGCATCGGCCCCATCTGCCGCGCCAGGTGTGGACCCAGTGCCAAGAAGAAGACGCGCGCCACTTCGTGCCCTGCCACGACAAGCCGCACGTGAAGATGACGACCGAGCTCTCGGTCGTGGTGCCGGAGACGTGGGAGGCGCTTTCGAATGGTCGCCTCGCGTCGCGCGATCCGGTGAAGGGCGGCGTGCGCTTCCACTGGAAGATGGACGACCCGCACCCGAGCTACCTGCTCACCCTCGTCGCGGGCGAGCTCACGATCCTCGAGGACGACGTCGACGGCGTGCCGCTCACGTATTACGTGCCGCGCGGACGCGAAGAAGATGCACGCCGCACCTTCGCAGAAACGCCCGAAATGCTTCGGTTTTTTGGGAGGCGGTTCGGCGTCACGTACCCGTGGAACAAGTACGCGCAGGTCGTCGTCTCGGACTTCTTCTTCGGCGGCATGGAGAACACCACCGCGACCACCCTCTACGAGCACGTGCTGCTCGACGAACGCGCCGCGCTCGACGTCTCGAGCGACGACCTCATCGCTCACGAGCTCGCGCATCAGTGGTTCGGCGACTACGTCACGTGCCGTGATTGGTCCGAGGGTTGGCTCAACGAGGGCTTCGCGACCTTCTGCGAGCACCTCTTCCGCGAGCACAAGCTCGGCCTCGACGAGTACGAGTACGGCCTCAAGACCGACCTCGGGAGCTACGTGTCGGAGGCGCGCGGGCGCTATCGACGTCCGATCGTGTGCCTCGACTACGACGCGCCGCTCGATCTGTTCGATCGGCACCTCTACGAGAAGGGCGGCCTCGTCCTTCACGCGTTGCGCCGCATCTTGGGCGACGACGCGTTCTTCGCCGGGGTGTCTCACTACGTCCGCTCCCACGGGCGCGGGCTGGTCGAGACACGCGATCTGCAACGCTCGCTCGAGCGCGTCTCGGGGAAGAGCCTCGGTCGTGCGTTCGAGGAGATGATCCACAAGGCCGGTCACCCCGAGCTCGAGGTGGTCGTCTCGTGGGACGACGGGGTGCTCACCCTCGCGACGCGGCAAACCCACGCCGCGACCGACGGCGTGCCGCAAGTGTTCGCGGTGCCGCTCGTCGTCGACGTGAAGCACGCGGAGTGGGTCGAGCGCTTCGAGCTCTCCGCGACGCAGCGAACCCAGGTTTTTTCCTTGCCGTGTACGAAGCGGCCCTCGTTCGTGGTCGTCGATCCGGACATGCGGATCGTGGGCGAGGTCTCGGTCCGCGCGCCGAACGATATGCTCCGCGCGCAGCTCGCGACGGCGCCGACGTCGCGTGGTCGATGGCTCGCCGCGGCGGGCCTCGCGAAGGTGGCGGACAAGCCCTCGATCGACGCGCTCGCGAGCCGCCTCGCCGACGAGACCGAGTTTTGGGGCGTGCGCGCCGAGTGCGCCTCCGGCCTCGGGCACACACGTAAGGTCGAGGCCTTCGAGGTGCTCGCGCTCCACGTCACGACCGCGCATCCCAAGGTTCGTCGCGCCGTCGTCGACGGACTCGGCGCGTTCCGGACCACCCGCGCAGCCGAGCTCCTCGCGACACGGGCGCGCTCCGACGCGAGCTACCTCGTCGAGGCAGAAGCAGCGCGCGCCCTCGGTCGAACCCGCACCGGTGCGGCGTTCGAGGATCTGGTCGCGCTGCTCGACCGTGACTCGTGGGCAGAGGTGGTGCGTGCTGCGGCGATCGACGGCCTCGGCGCTCTCCGAGATCCACGCGCGATCCCGCACCTTCGCGCGAAGACGCGTTATGGCCAGCCCCCTCGCGCACGCAGGGCCGCCGCGCTCGCCCTCCCGAAGCTCTCCGAGAGCCGCGACGAGCGCGAGCTGCTCGAAGACTTGCTCGACGATCGTGACCCGATGCTCCGCCTCGACGTCGCCCGCGCGCTCCTCGATTTCGGCGACGCGCGCTCCCGGTCGGCGCTCCGCTCGCGCGAGCAGCTCGAGGACGACGTGCGCGTTCGGCGAAAGATTCGTGAGGTCTTGCGCGACCTTACGGGCGATAAAAAGAGCGTCACGGTCGAGCTCGAGGCCGAGGTCGAGAAGCTGCGAGCGCAAGCGCTGGAGCTCGAGGCGCGACTCCAAAAGCTGGAGGCGAAGGCCACCCCCGCGCGGGACGCTCCGAAGGCGAAGGCCACGCCGAAGCGCGCGCCGACCCGCGGCCGCGGCGCGAAGGCTGCCCCCCGAGGTACGCGCAAAAGGTGACCGCCCCGCGCGCGGCGAGCACGTTGCGCGCGTCGTTGCCCCCCGTCGGACCTCCCTCCCCATGGTCTATCGATGCCCCCGTACGAGCTGCGCTCGTCCGGTTGGCACGCTCGGTTCGCGGGTCGCTCGGTCCTTCGGACCTCCCTCCCCATGGTCTATCGTGCCCCCGTACGAGCTGCGCTCGTCCGGTTGGCACGCTCGGTTCGCGGGTCGCTCGGTCCTTCGGACCTCCCTCCCCATGGTCTATCGTGCCCCCGTACAAGCTGCGCTCGTCCGGTTGGCACGCTCGGTTCGCGGGTCGCTCGGTCCTTCGGACCTCCCTCCCTCCCCATGGTCCATCGTGCCCCCGTACGAGCTGCGCTCGTCCGGTTGGCACGCTCGGTTCGCGGGTCGCTCGGTCCTTCGGACCTCCCTCCCTCCCCATGGTCCATCGTGCCCCCGTACGAGCTGCGCTCGTCCGGTTGGCACGCTCGGTTCGTGCTCAGTCTTGGCGGCGGAGGGTACCGTCGGGAGCGATCGCGAAGGCGCCGAGAGAGCCCATGTACGAGGGGTACTCCGCGCACGTGAGCGACTGGCCCTTTTCGGTGCAGAAGCTCGCCCCCGTCACCCCGATCGTCATGAATTTGCCCGCGAGATCGTACGTTCCGCGATCGCCTTCCGTGACCGCGAGAAAGTGCCCATTTTCGGTCCGCACCGCGCTGATCGCGGACACTCTGACGATGCTCGGGCAGCCCGGATCGAGCTGGTCGTCCACCGCCCAGGTGATGGGCAATACGAAGAGCCCGCGTACCGTGCCGAGGACCAAGTTCGACGTTGTGCGGATGCCGTCGCTCATACGCACCGCGAGGACCTTCTTGTAGGTCGCGTTCGCCGCGAACGGCGGCGCGTTGGGCAGCTCGACGCACGTCGCAGGTTCGAGGGTGAGTCCGTGGCTCTTCGCCGTTTCTTCGATGTCGGCCTTCGCGGCGGCCACTTTCGCCAGGTATAGCGCGCAAAGCTCGGGGATCGTCGCGGCGGGCCCCACGATTCCACTCGAGGTATCGGAGAGCGCGTACGACTCCGGCTCCTCGTCGAGGCCACCGATCGAGACGCGGAGGGGCTCGCCCGCCGCGCGGCGCTCTTTGCCGGGAATGCCCACGACGCGGAGCTCGCTGACGACGAGCTCACGCCACGGCGCTTTGGTGCCGGCCACGGTCGCGAGCACCTTGATCTCGTAATCTCCTCCCGCCGCATCGATGGAAATCGATTGGAAGCCGCGGACGCTGGTGTCCAACGTGTGCTCGCCGAGCGAGACGCCATTGCGGCTCACGCGAACCTTGGCGATGCGGTGGTTCGCGGCGAAAAGATCGAGCGCCCCTTTGACCTTGTCGTATCCGGCGGTGAGCTCCACCCGCGTCACGTGGGTGTCGGCCGGCACGCGGAACGCGATCCATCCGCCCGCGAGATCGTTCGTTTTTCCGTTCCACGCCGTGTCGAGGCGCCCGTCCACGAGGTGCTCTGGGAAGTCGCGCGGGTTTCGCACGGCCGACGACACGGACACCTTCGCTGGAACCACGTCGAGCAGGTTCACCGGCGTCTTCGGGGCCTCGGGAGGGGTCGCTTTGGGCACCGTCGCGAGCGGCGGTCCCGCGCTCGGGGTGGGCACCCGCACGTCCGCGGGCGCGCTCGCCACGACGGGCGCCCTCGGGCTGCAACCCGTCACGACGAGAAACAGAAGACTGGGCACTACCGCGAATGCGCGCATGGGATACGAACGCTCTACCGCGGTTTTTTCGTTCCGTCCCACCCGCTCGCGGCGCGAGACCTTGCGCCACCGCTCACAATCGCGGAAGTCGCACGAACGAACCGAGTGCGAACCGCTCGCCGCCCCCGGTCGCGCTCGGCCGCTCCTCGTCGCCGCGGCTCAGCCAGGCTCGAGGCCGTGCTCTTTCGCGATCTTGGCGTTGCGCGCGTCGGCACGTTGGAGCGCGGGGCGCGCTTGGAGCCGCTCCACGTACGCCGTGAAGACGGGACTCGGCGCGATCATCTTGAAACGGAGCATGAAACGAAGCGTGCCGCCGAAGATCACGTCTGCCATCGAGAACGTGGTGCCGAGCAGGAAGTCGCGGCCTTCGATCGCGGCCTCCATCGCGCGGATCATCGTCTCGTGGTCGCCCCAGCCTGCCTGGCTCGGCTTGAAGTCCCAGGCCTGCGCCTTCGCGATCGAGCCCGGTTCGATCACCGAAGGAGCGAAGAGCGACCACCGCAAGTACGTGCCGCGGCTAGGGTCGTCGAGCGCGGGAGCGAGGGTGCCCGGCGCGTAGCGGTCGGCGAGATAAAGGCCAATCGCCGCGGCCTCGGTGACGACCGTATCGCCGTCGGTGAGCAAAGGCAGTTTGCCCATCGGGTTCAGCGCCACGATGTCAGGCTGCTTGTGGGCCCCCTTCATGATGTCCACGAAGCGGAGCTCGTAGGGAGCACCGACCTCTTCGAGCATCCAGACGACACCCGACGCACGTGTAAAGGGATGGTGATAGAGCACGATCGACATGACGTAGCCTCCTTGGGGGGAAGGTTATACCGCGGTAGGCGGAGGTCGTCGGTGCCACTCGCGCCGCGTTCGCTTCCCTAGCGCGTGAGCGCGCGATCCCGCCTGATGAGCGGAAAATCGCGAGCGAAGCCTCTGATTGCCGGGGGACTCCGCGCGCCCGGGCGCCCGCACGGCCGAGGCTGCGAGGTCCGAGTCGCTTGACGAGGGCGCGCGCCGCGGCGCACGGTGACGGCACCATGCCCCCCGCACGAACGCCCGCGCGCGCAGACGAGAAGGTGCCCGTGCCCGAGGTCCGGTCGGGGCGAGCCATCCGTCGCGAGGCGCTCGTCACCGCCATGATCGACGGCGCGATGGACCTCGTCCGCGAAGGCGGCATCGAGGGGCTCACCCTCCAGAAGCTCGCGAAGTCTCTCGGCTACGTCGCGACCGCGGTGTACCGGTATTTTCCCTCGAAGGACGCCCTCGTCGCCGCCCTCCAGCGCACCGCGGTAGGCCAAATCCAGCAGCAGTTCGCGGCCGAGCTCGGGGCGCGCGCGGAGCGTTTCCAGGGCACCCCCGCCTCGCGCGATCTCGCGAGCCTGCTCGCCGCGGCCGAGATTTACCTCGATCTCCCGGCGACGCAGCCGAAGAGCTTCTATCTCGTGGCGGTGCTCCTCGGCGACCCGCAGATCCATCTCTCGGACGAGGAGTCGCTCCGCACGGCTCCCATGTTGCGCGCGCTGCTCGAGTCCATCGCGGCGATCTTCGTCTCGGCCACCACGACGGGCGCGCTCGAAGCCGGTTCGGCCGAGGAGCGAACCCTCGCGTTCTGGGCCACGCTCCACGGCGCGACCTGCCTCGAAAAAGCGCGCCGCGTCGTGCCCACGCTGCCCGCGTCGAAGGACGTGGGCATGGTCGCGGTGAAGGCCCTGTTGCGCGGGTGGGGCGCGCCTCCTGCGGTCCTCGCCGCCGCCGCACGCAAGAGGAAGAGCCCATGAGCCGCGCGTCGCTCGTCGCATTTCTCGCTCTCTCGATTGGCAACGTCGCGTGCTCGAAGAAGAACGAAGAGCCCGCGCCGGCCACCGCAGAGCCCGCAAAAACACCGGTCGCGCCGGTCGCCGGGAAGCTCACCGTGCATCCTGCGGTCGAGCGCCTCGTCGCGATCGGGGACCTCCACGGCGACCTCCAGTCCACGCGGAGGGCGCTCCGCCTCGCGGGCGCGATCGACGAAAAAGATCAGTGGAAGGGCGGGGCGCTCGTCGTGGTGCAGACGGGCGATCAGATCGATCGTGGCGACGACGACCGCGCGATCGTCGATCTGTTCGACACCCTCCGCGACCAGGCAAAAAAGGCCGGCGGCGAGGTCATCGCGATGTCCGGCAACCACGAAATCATGAACGCCCAGGCCGACTTCCGGTACGTCACTCCCGGCGGGTTCCAGGCGTTCGCCGAGCCCCCGGGGAGCGTGAGCGAGCAAGGCCGCGGCAAGGCCTTCGCGCCCGGTGGTCCCTACGCGAAGCGCCTCGCGGAGCGACCCGTGGTCCTCGTCGTGGGCGACAACGTATTCGCGCACGGCGGGGTCCTTCCGAAGCACGTCACGTACGGAATCGATCGCATGAACGACGAGGTCGCGGCCTTCTTTCGCGGGGCCTCTCCCGCCCCCCCGAAGGTGGTCGTCTCGGAAGACGGCCCGGTGTGGACTCGCATGTACTCTGCGGCCCCGGGCCGTGAAGAGTGCCAAGTGCTCGACCAAGCCCTCCACGCCATCGGCGCGAAGCGCATGGTCGTCGGCCACACCGTGCAGCGTGCAGGCATTTCTCCCGCGTGCGACGACAAGGTGTTCCGCATCGACACGGGAATGTCGCGCTTCTACCAGGGCCCGATCGAGGTCCTCGCGATCGAAAAGGGGGCGCCGAAGGTCCTCCGCGAGCCCAAGTAACGCACGTCCCGCGGGCGTCGAATTGGTCTATACGGACCGCATGTCAGACGCCACTCAGGTCTCCGCGACGAACGAGGCTTTCCCGGTCGAGGTCGAGCAACGCGGCAACGTGGTCATCTTCACGATCGCGCGCCCCGACCGCATGAACAGCCTCTCGCGGGCCACCCTTCGCGCGCTCGGCAAGCTCACCCGCGAAGCGATCGAGAACCCCTCCGTGCGCGCCATCGTCGTCACCGGATCGGGCGAAAAAGCCTTCTGCGCGGGCGCCGACCTGAAAGAGCGTCGTGGCATGAGCGAGAACGACGTGCGCCTCCAAGTGGAGCTCTATCGCTCGGAGCTCGGCGTGCTCGACCGCTCACCGAAGCCCGTCGTCGCGGCGCTGAACGGGGTCGCCTTCGGCGGCGGCCTCGAGCTCGCCCTCATGTGCGACTTGCGGGTCGCCGCAGCGCACGTCGAGGTCGCGCTCCCCGAGACCACCCTCGGCATCATGCCGGGCGCTGGCGGCACGCAGCGCCTCCCCCGGGTCGTCGGTGAGGCGCGCGCCAAAGAGATGATCCTCCTCGGTCGCCGGGTCGGCGCCACGGAGGCGCTCGCTTGGGGGCTCGTGAATCGGGTCTCACCGGAAGGCACGAACGTCGTGGACGACGCCGTCGCCTACATCGCCCCCATCGCCGAGGGCGCGCCCATCGCCCAGGCCGCTGCGCTCGAGGCGATCGATCGTTCGTTCGACACGACGCTGGAGCTCGGCCTCGAGCTCGAAAAGGTGAGCTACGACAAAGTGCTCGTGAGCGAGGATCGCCGCGAGGCGCTCGTGGCGTTCTCGGAGAAGCGCCGCCCGAGGTTCACTGGCAAGTAGGGGCTGGATCGCGGCCATACCTGAGCCGCGGGTTGTCCATCGCGCGCCTTCCTTGACGGCCAAGGCAAGGGCGGTAACGCTTGTCGTATGCGTGTGAGATCCGTCCTCCACTCGGTCGTCCGTCCTCGCCTCGTGCTCGCTGGCTGTGTAGCCCTGTCGCTGCTGGGCGCGGGCTGCGGAAAGCAGCTCGATGCGGCGCCTGCCCCGCCTTTCAAAGTGTCGATCAAGATCGACTCGGATCCGAACCGTCCGCTCGCGGGGGCGAAGGTTCTTCACCAGGAAAAAGAGGTCGGAACCACCGGCGCCGATGGCCGCGCCCTCGTGGCGCTCAAGGGCAACGAGGGCGACATCGCGACCCTCACCATCAAGTGCCCGGACACGAACGAGCAGCCCAAGCCATTCCAGGTGGGGCTCCGGCGTTTGGCCGATCAGCGCGTCCCCGAGTACGCCATTCTTTGCCCGCCGCTCGTTCGGCGCGTGGTGGTCGGGGTCCGGGCCGACAACGGCGCGAACCTCCCCGTGATGTTCCTCGGAAGCGTCGTGGCCCGCACCGACTCCGCGGGCGCTGCGCATTTTGCCCTCGACGTGAAGCCGGGCGAGCAGTTCGAGGTCCAAATCAAGACCGACGACCAGCCCAAGCTCAAGCCTCAAAACCCAAGCCGAACCTTCGTGATGCCCGCGCGCGACGAGGTGGTGCTCTTTAGCCAGGGCTTCGCCTTGGACAAGAAGAAGGTTTTCCATGGTGGGCCGAAAAAGGCGACCGGCCCCACCCAGATCGGACCCGCGAAGCTCTAGAGGACTGAAATCGAGGTGGCCGCGCCGGGCAACGACGCGAGAGTCCAGGAGTTTCTGGCTCTCGCGTCACGTCAGCGGCACGACTCGCATGTGCGAAGGTCGAGGACGGGAGGGTCGACCGTGTTCGCGACCGACTTTTTTGCCAACTCGCGCACGAATGGCCACGGCATCTTGTCCGCGGTGGCAAGTTTGCCTTGGGCGTCGACTTTCGGGCGCGCGGAGAGAAGGATCGCATCGGGGCCGTCGGCAGGATCTCCAGTGTACCTGCCACCAATCAGCTCGCCGTCGCGGTCGAGCGCGAGCTCCGCCTTATAGACCATCGTGACTGGCACGAGACCGACGCGGCGGTATTCACTGCGGTCCTTTCCGCTCGGCTCGAGCACGCTCGCTCGTCGATACGGGAGCGTCGTCGAGCTCAGCAGCAGTTCGATCCGCACATCGACGATGCGTTCCACTCTTTCGTTCAACACCTTGGCGCGAGGGGTATCGGCGACCGGTCGAGGCGGACCTAGGACCGAGACCGTAGCGCCAGCGACCGCGTAGTACTGCTTCGCGATCGTGGGGAGTGCGTCGATGAGAAACGAGGTCCGTGCGATACCGAGCCGGTTCGCGAGGGCGAGCACCAGCACTGCCGGGTTCATACTGCACGTGGCGCCGGAGTCGAAAGCGACCGTTCCGCAATACTCGCCTATCCCGAGCTCGAACTCTGTCTCGTAGTAGGCGACCGAGAGGAGCGACTTGACGTCGTTCGGATGAAATCGAACCTTGTGCCCTTCCACGCTGACGACGTCGACGACCCGGTACGGCTCGGGCTCGACGAGGGACGCGTTTGCAATCCCGTTGCACCTCCCGCTCCAGTACCGTGGATGTCCGTTGTGGGAATGCGAGAGCCCTTGCTTGGTGGCCGGGAAATCGAAGTGGCCGAGTGCGATATCGACCTTCTCGGTCGGAGCCAACGTGAACAACCGCTCGCGCGCGGCGACATCCCCACCCTCCGCGGCGGCTACCCATGCACGTGCCTCAGCTTCTGTCGGCGCCGAAAAGCCGGTGAGGGTGCGAAGCCCGAGAGTAACCGACCCCTCGCTCCATCTTCCCGCTTCTCCCCCGTACCACGAGGGGAAGAAGCTCGACGACCAAGGGGTCGCCATCGGCTCCAAACGCCTTCCGAGAAGCCCCAACTTCTCGAGCTCGTCCAGGCGGCTGACCAGTTTCCCGTTAGGTAGATCGTCGTGCGGGATAGCGGCCGGATCTCCGGCGAGCGTCGTGCCAACCGGCTCGAGCACCCGTGGAACGACGGCGGCAAAAGTGTCAGGCATTCCGACGCGCGCGGCGATCGCGAGGGTGAGCCACGCGCACGCCAATGCGAGAACGCGCCGCTGCGTCGGCTCATTCTCGTCGAGTTGCGGCCTCCTCGCACGAAGCAGGGACGTGACGACCGCGACTGGCGCGACCACGAAGAGGACTTCATTGGCGAGCGTGAGCAAACCGAAGTAGCCGAGGAACTCCGTGAGTCCGACTGGGCAGGCGGGCAAGAGCTTCCAAGGCGATGCAATTCGCGCAAAAGAGAAGGGGGCGAAGAGCGCGACCCCAACCTCCCCTTGAGTGAACACGTCGAGCAGGCCATGGGCCGCCGCCGACGCAAAAAAGAACAAGAAGATTCGTTTGCGATGAGGGGACGTTCTCGCGAGGCCGCGAGCCACGAAGAGCGTAGCGAGTGCCGCGACCACCAGCGCGACGAGAAGCGAGTGGGAAAGCCCCCGATGTCCGAGCGGCTCGGGCGCGCGAACCTCGAGCGCGTACGTGATGACGTCCAAGTCTGGGAGACAACCGCAAAGCGCGCCGACGAGGGCCGCGCGCCGCCCGTATCCCTTCGGGAAGGCGAACGCCCGCGCAGCCACGAGCGGCAGGACGGCGTGAACGAAGAGGGATGCCACGGGTTAGCGGAAAGTCCTCATCGTGAGCGTGACACAAATCCAGTGCCGCGCGAAATCACCAGCCGCGAACGTGCCGTCGTCCGCGCCTCGGCACTGCGCCGCCGTCGGCGCCGAGACGCGGGCGCAAGAAAGAGCCCTGCCTGATTTCGTACCGTCACGCTGGGAACCTTCGCCCTCCGCAGGCGGAACCGTCCGAAAGCAAACATGCCCATCTCGCGACTATTCGAGGTCGGGCGGGGTCGGCCGTGGCACGACGCGCAGCCGCGGGGCCGGCGTTCCACGCACACGGTACGAATCCACTGCCACCGGATCGGCTGGTGCCCACTGGTGAATCCATTCGGATCCGGCGTTTTTTGCCTACATGAGCCGCCATTGGCGACGTTTATGCGAAAAACTTGAATGATTTCAGCGCGGGCGTAGGCTTGTAGCGGGCTCTACGGCGCGGGATTTCGTTGGCACGAGACGTGGATATAGGTTGTTCGTCGGGCGCTTTCGCTTCGACACCTCCACCGCGAAAACGCACTCGGAGAGGCCCACATCAATGTCGAACCGAACCGCTCGAAACCGCCGCGCCGCCGTCCTCGTCGAGTACGCGTTGCTGCTGACCTTTGTAGCGATTCCGACCATGATGGGGATCGCTGCCGGGGGCATCCGAATGCTGCAGAGCTATCGGAATTCGCGAAGTATGATTCTGGCTCCCACGCCGTAACGGCACGGGAGCGTCCGTCTCGAACTCACTCACACACAACCCGCTCGGAGTCTACACCATGAAGAAGCTCACCATTCGCAACAAGTCCCGCGGCGCCTCGATGGTCGAGTACGCGCTTCTCCTCGTCGCCGTCCTCCTCCTCGCGGCTGCCGCGATCAAGTCGATCGGCCCCAAGGTCTCGGCCGCTGGTACGAACACCGCCGGTCAGTTCTGATCCGACCGGACCGAGCGTGGGTAGGCCTGCCCTGCATCGTGCAGGGCAGGACCCGCACGGTCCTACCTTACGCCGAGGAGTCGAAGATGACGTCCCGAACCATGACTCGCCTCCGGAAACGCGGTGCCTCGATGGTCGAGTACGCGCTCCTCCTCGTAGCGGTTCTGCTGCTCGCAGCTGCTGCCATGAAGTCAATCGGCCCGAAAGTCGGGCAGGCGGGCACAAACACGGCCGGACAGTTCTGAGCGCGGCGGTGACGCTTCATCGCCAGAGCGAGCTCAGCTAGCTATAAAATGATGCCCTTTCTCATCGCCGCAGTGGTCATGTGCTTCCTCGCGGCGATTTTTGATTGGAAAACTGGGCAAATTCCAAACTGGGTTGTCCTCCCGGCGCTCGTCGTGGCCCCGCTCGCCCACGGCGTCGCGGCATCTGCCAGGGGCCTGGCGGGAGACGAATCGGCCTGGGAGGCTGGTACCTCGGTCGCCGGAGCGATGGTCACGGGGCTCGTCCCCATGCTCCTCTATCGACAGAACGCTATCGGTGGGGGAGACCTGAAGCTACTCGCCGCCGTCGGCGCCTTGTGTCAGCCGTCACTCGGGCTCGAGGTAGAGCTTTACGGCTTCTTGGCCGCCCTGGTGATCGCCCCCGCCAAGCTGGCGTACGAGGGCAAGCTGTTCAGGACATTCAAGAACACGTTCATGATTGCGGCGAACGCGGTTCTTCCGAAAGAGAAACACCGCGAGGTCGAAGCGGAAGCGATGACCTGGTTCCGCCTCGGTCCATGCATTTTTATAGGGGCGCTAGTCACAGTCGCCTTCCACTGGGGAAGTAAGCCATGAATCAGAGCACCGTGGCTCGCCGAAAAATCAGGGGAGCGGGTCGAAGGGGAGCGGTCCTCGCCGAGTTCGTCATAGCGGTGGTCCCACTGCTTATGACGTTTTTCGGTTTCCTACAGATCACCAAGTTTTTCAGCGCGGGCTTTGGCGTGCGACACGCGGCTATCGTGGCTGTTCGGGCCGCAGCCGTGTACTCGAACCGCGCCAACAACAACCCCGGCGCCGAAGGTGACGGCGCTACTCAGGCTCGACAGGCGGCAGGTGCCGCGCTCGCCCCGTGGATTGCCGACGGCTCCATCTCGAGCGTCAATGTCGACATCGAGGATCGCTCGTCGCGCAATGACCCCTACGGACCAGTACAAGTGCAGGTCAGCGCCACGTACAACTGCCGTGTCCCGATGGTCGGTCGCCTCTTTTGCAGCGGCGGACGAAAGACCATCTCCACGCGCAACATGGCTGGATTCTCAGCCCAGATGCCTCACCAAGGTGCGAAATACGAGGTGTCCCAGTGAGCTCTCAAGCGGCGACCGCTGAACGGCCTGGCCTCCTGAGCGATCAGCGAGGGGCGATTATGGTCATGGGCCTCTTCATGGCGACCATGCTCATCGGCGCGATGTGGTTCATGAAGGGGATCGGCGACGCAGTGGTCTTCCGTGACCGCATGCAAGAGGCGGCCGACCACGAGGTCTTCAGCTCCGCTGCCGTTCATGCGCGCGGGATGAACCTCATCTCCGTAATCAACCTGGTCATGTACGCCCTGACGGTCATCCACGTCGTCATTGCCGTTCTCAAGAACGCAGCACTGCTGTGCATTCCGACTCCCGCGATCAAGTTTTGCCTCGCTGCGTGGAAGTTCCTGCGAACCGTCCTCCGAGCGTACGACACGGGCATGAAAGTCGTCCTCCCCGCCTTGAGCGCGATCGGGACAGGGGCCGCCGTTTTGATGCCGTGGGGCGGCTCCGGTGCGGCGATGACGGTCGGACAAGATTACCAGTCTATGGGAGTCGCGGTCGGGCCCTCCAACATCCCCGGAGGTTCCATCTCTCTTCCCCTCGGCAACCTCTTCGGCGGCAAGAAGCCCCCGTCGGGCTCGGGCTCGCAAGCGGGACCACTGGCTCGCAGCGGCTCCGCCGCGACGAAGGGGAATCAGGCATCGTTCTCGGCTGACCTCAAGCTCGGTCTGCCCGTGACCCTTGCCGAGAACAAAGAGCTCTGCGACCGCGCAATCGGGAAGGTTGCCGACTTGGTGCCGGGCCCCTTCGGTCTGCTCATCAAGTTCATAGGCGACGCCGCCGACGACTGCGATGGCTTCCCTTGGGAGAACAAGATCGTCGGGTGGAAGAAGTGGTACGGACCGGCCGAGAACGGCAACGATTGGCTGCAAGTCTGGAGTTTTTCGTTCCCGGAGAAGTATGACGAAGGCCTCGCCGAGAGTCGGGTGGCTCTCGCTCTCGGTGGCTCTCGCGGGCCGCGCGCCTCTGCAGCCCTCAAGGCCAGCACGGTGTCGCCGCCTACCTACTTCGCGCAGGCTGAGTTCTACTTCGACTGCGAAAAGGGGTGGAAAGACGCTTCGTGCAACGGCGACGAGACCGAAGCTACTTTCAGCATGAGGTGGCGTGCGCGTCTCCGCTCCGTCAAGAGCCCCAACTTCCTGGGCATGATCTTGGGGGCACTCGGTGATGGCTTGGTCGGAGGGCTCGTAGACTTCGCTCTCGATGCCGGAGCAGACCGGCTAAAGGGGACCAAGATATTCCGCGACGCTTCTGCCGTGCTTGCGAGAGCGGGGCGCGGTCTAAGTATCCCCGGTGCGGGACGTCAAGGTGCAGACGTGCTCGGCAACATTCTCGACGACGGGAAGGACGCCATCGGGGATGCCGTCAAGGGCGCAATCGGTGACGCGATCGGCAGCCCGACCGGATCGAACATGCCCACTGTGCTCCACTGAAAGAACTAAAGATGAAGAAGCTCATTCGTTCTCGTGGTGCAGCGATGGTGGAGGCAGCCGTCGTACTCCCCGTGATGGTCTCGTTCCTCGCCATTATCGGCATTATGAAGAACGGACACGATCGCAAGCTCCAGCTGAATCAACAAATCCGCTCTCAGGTGTTGGACTACGCATCGCACAACTGCAAGTCGCAGACTATCCAGTACACCGGTAACGGCCAGTCGACAGGGACGGGCGTGAACACTGGTGGGGCGAGCTCGAGCAACGGTACCGCTCAGGGCGGCCTGAACCAGGTTGGAAGCCCCTCCGTGTCCGGAATCATGAACAAGACCGAAGTGAACTATTCGGAGACTTCAGTGAGCAGCGTTCGAAGCGGCATCAAGGGCCGCGCTGGTCTCACGCTCCGGCTGAATGGCGCGAAGTCGGTCGTCGTCTGCAACGAAGAGCCGCAAGACGGCGACTTCAGTGGCATCCTGAGCTACGCAAGCGGACAAATCGGCACTCTCACTCGACGATAGTCACGAACACGGAGCCTCCGATGCTACCCATTCTCCTCCAGGGTTGGAAAAAGGCTGCTGCCAGCAGCCCCACCGCGCGCAAAGTCACCGGCGGCCTTCGCGTCGCTGCTTGGCTCTCCGTCGTCGGTATCATCGGGCTCGTAGCAGTGGGCCGCTCGGCCCGCGCCGACGTGAAGAGCAGCTCGCTCAGCTTCGGGCGCGAGCTCAACCAGCTCATCGACCAAGACGGCACTACGGACAGCATCCATCTCAAGCTGAACGGCCAGTCGATTCATCTTCGACAGGACATTCAGACCAAGACGGTTCACGAGGTTATCGCCGAATACGAGTCGTTCTGCCTCAAGAACCCGAGCGCGTTCAACGAGCTCTGGGCCAAGGCACCCTTCAGCGTTCCGGAGATGCCCACGCCGAACAACCTGCCGCCCGGCCTCGAAGCAGGCGTAGTGAAGGCCGAAGCCGACACCGAGGGGATGCTCATTTGCATCACCAAGGGCAGCAAGTCCAAGAAGGGCATCATGGAGGCGCTCACTGGCTTCGACGAGACCCAAGATCTCGGAGCGATCGGCCGCTTGCGCTACGTGTACGTGAAGCAGGCTGGTCAGGCGGGGCGCTCCAAGGTGATGGCGGTCTGGACCGACGACTCGTTCAATATCGGGCAAATCGCGCTCGAGGACGGGAGCGAGGCGCCCGGCGTCGACACCCAACTTCCGCGGCCCGAGGGCGCTCGCCGCGTCGTGAACGCGGAGGTCGTCGGCACTCCCTATGGCGTGCGCGTGTACGAGGTGAAGCAGACCAAGGAAGAAGTCGCTGCCTTCTACGATTCGTGGGCGAAGTCGCACGACTTCCGGTCTATCGGCGGCGAAGTCGACCCTTCTCAAAAGCTCCGTGGATACTTCCGCGGCGGCTCGCAGGTCATGATCGGCGTGTACACCAACCCCGACGGAAAGACGTACGCGTCCATCTCCGAGCTGTGGCCCAAGAACGGCAACGTTGCTCAAAAGGAGATCCCGTGAGGCGTCGGGTCGTCGTCGCCGGAGTCATCTGCGCGTTGGTCGCCGCCGTCGGTCCGACGGGGGGCGCGCCGGCGAAGGCTACCGGGCAAGATGCGGTCTGCGCCGACCGTTGCGAAGGGGTGAGAGACCTCTGCAACGTGAAATGCCAAGAGCCTCCCAAGGACGCAAAGAAGCCCGCGGAGTCGACGCAGGAGTGCGTGAAGACGTGCAACGTCGACCCGAAGCACGAGTCGATCGCTTCGTGGACGCCGAAAGAGACGGCTTGCATCCAAGCTTGCGTCCGGAAGCTCAAGCCCTGCATGCAGACCTGCCGCACGCAATATCGCTCCTGCCTTTCGCACTGCCAAAACTGAGGCGCTTGCCGCTCGTTGAATTCGACTGACGGGCGGGCTAGGCTTCGAACATGACCGCTACTGCCGGCAAATATCGCCTTTTGGGCGAGCTCGGACGGGGCGGAATGGCGACCGTGTTCCTCGCCGCGGTCGAGGGGCCGAGCCGTTTCACGAAGCTCGTCGTCGTCAAGCAGCTCCACCAAGAGCTGTCGGCCGAGCTCGAGTTCCGCGAGATGTTCATGGACGAAGCCCGCCTCGCCGCGCGGCTCAGCCACCCGAACATCGTGCAGACGTTCGAGGTCATCGAGGGCGACGGCAAGTTCCTCCTCGTCATGGAATACCTCGAGGGCCAGCCGCTCTCGAACGTGCGCTCGCGCCTCGCGCGAAAGAAGCTCCTCGGCGTCCCCGAGCAAGTGCGCGTCATGGCCGACGTGCTCGAGGGCCTCCACGCCGCGCACGAAGCCAAAGACTGGGACGGCACGCCCCTCTCGGTCGTTCACCGCGACGTGAGCCCCCACAACGTGTTCGTCACGTACGAGGGCCTCGTCAAAGTCGTCGACTTCGGCGTCGCCAAGGCGAGCACCTCGTCGCAGCGCACGCAGACGGGCGTCATCAAGGGCAAAATCTCGTACATGGCCCCCGAGCAGGCGCTCGGTAAAAAGTGCGATCGCCGCGCCGACGTGTTCGCGGTGGGCATCATGCTTTGGGAAGCGATCGCCGAGCGACGGATCTGGAAAGACATTCCGGACCCCGGGATCATGCACTACCTGATCTCGGATCAGGTCCCGAAGCTCGCGGAGCACGCGCCAGATGCGCACCCGATGCTCATCGAGATCTGCAATCGCGCGCTCGCCGTGAACCCGGAAGAGCGCTTCGCGAGCGCCGCCGAGATGCGAGCCGCGCTCGATCGTTACATGGCCACGCTCCCGAGCCGCCCCGAGGCGCGCACCTTCGGAGCCACGATCTCCGAGAATTTCACGGAAGAACGCGCAAAGATCCGCGCTGTCATCGAGCGCCAGCTCACCCAGGGGCCGCTCCTCGCGACGGGCGAAATTGCGTCGATGGGCCTGCCCCAGCTCCCGAAGACCGAGCTCTCCGGAGCGAGCGGCGCACAAAACCTCACCGCCGCGGCCACCCCCGCCGCACGCAACGCGAGCTTCCCCCCCGATGCCCCCGGCACCGGCATGACGGGCATGACGGGCCTCTCCATGAGCTCCGCGGTGCACCCGGCCCCGGAGCAAAAGAGCGCCCGAAACACGCCGCTCGTGGTCTCGATCTCGGCCGCCGCGCTCGGGCTCCTCACCCTCGCCGCGGTGCTCGTTTGGCGAACGATGCCCGCTCCGTCCGCTGCGAGCACCGAGCCGCCTCCCAGCGCGAAGACCACCGCCGTCGACACGCCGTCCACGACCGCACCGGCGACGGGTGAGCCCGCTCTGTCGGCACCGTCCGCGTCGCAGAGCGCACAGCCGACGCCGAGCGCGTCGAACGCGAACGCGAACGTGAACGGGAAGGGGCCGAAGGGGCCTGCCCACGTGAAGCCCCCGCCGAGCGCCACGACCCCGGCGACCACCACGAAGCCGCCGGACATCATCCTGAATCGCTGATCGCGGGGCGAGGGATTTCCTCGGTCTTTCGCGCGATTGTGCGTAACGTAGGCGCCGCATGGCAGAGGTCTCGCGCGCGCGTCGTTTGGGCATCACCGGGCTCCTCTTCGCTTCGTTGGCGTTCGCAGGAACGTCACGCGCGGACGACGTGGCCGACGAAGCCGATCTCCAGTTTCGTCTCGCAGCCAAGCGCTACGAGGCGAACGATTTCCAAGGTGCGCTCGAGCACTTCCTCGCGTCGAACCGGCTCGTTCCGAACAAGAACGTGCTCTTCAACATCGCGCGAACGTACGAGCAACTGAAGCAGCCCGCCGACGCGTACCGCTATTACACGCGCGCGCTCGAGGGCGAGCCCGACGGCGCGACCCAACGAAAAATCTCGGAGGCCATCGCGCGAATCAAGCCCTCCGTCGCGGTGGTGCGTGTCACGTCGAATCCGCCCGGCGCCACCGTCTACATCGACCGGAAGGACCTCGGCTCGCGCGGGCAAACTCCGCTCGTCATCGCGCTACCGGCTGGAAAGTACACGTTTCTCGCGGAGCTCCCGGGCCACGAAGCCGCGAAGATAGAAGGGGCCGACGTTCGCCTCGGCGCGGAGACCGACGTGAACGTGCCACTCCGCCCGCTCTTCGGCACCCTCGCTGTCGGCGGCGACGTGGGCGCAGAGGTGCGCGACGCGGCCGATCAGAAGCTCGTTTGCACGATCCCGTGCGTCGTGAAGGTGCCCGTCGGCAAGCGCGCGTTCGTGGTGTCGAAGACCGGCTTCGAGTCGACCGAGATCGTCGTCGATGTCGCCGCGAACGCGACCGTCTCGATCAAGCCGCGCCTCGACGCCGTGTTCGGCACGCTCCTCGTCTCCTCCGACGTCCGCGAGGCGCTCGTGACCGTCGACGGGAAGGCGCAAGGGTACACCCCTGCGGTGCTGACGGTGCCTGTCGGAAGCCACGACGTGCGCGTGACGAAGGCGGGCTACGAGCCCGTGGTACGCAGCGTCGCGGTCCGCAAAGCTTCACAATCTCCAGTCGAAGTCGAGCTCGTGCAATCGAACGAGGTCGCCGCCGTTTCACGATCGCTCGAGTCCGCGGAGAGCGCGCCGGCGTCGGTCACGATCATCTCCGGGGCCGAGCTCCGGGCGATGGCGTACCCCACGATCGCCGAGGCTGTGCGCGGCGTGCGCGGCATGTACCTGAGCGACGATCGCTCGTACGAAGTGGTCGGCGTGCGTGGGTTCTCGCGCCCTGGCGACTACGGCAATCGCATCCTCGTCACGATCGACGGGCAGCCCACCAACGACAACTACGCCGGCTCGTCGCTCGTCGGCTTCGACGGTCGCGTCGACCTCGACGACGTCGAGCGAATCGAGATCGTGCGCGGCCCCGGATCGGTGCTCTACGGCACCGGCGCGTTCTTCGGCGTCATCAACCTCGTCACCCGCAGCAGGCAAGCGCGCACCCACGCCGAGCTCGCGGGCGGCACCTCGCTCAACGGCGTCGGTCGCGCGCGCGCCACCGGCGTCGTGAGGCTCGGTGAGGACGCCGGCGCGTGGACGAGCGTCGCCATCGCGCGCGCCGCGGGGCGCGATTTCATGTTCCCCGAGTACCGCTCCGATCCGCGCTCGCCGAACCCCGAGCGCGACGCGAACGGTGTTCCTCTCACCGGCGACGTACGCAACGCCGATGGCTTCAGCGCGGGGACCGTCAACGGCCGCGCGTGGTGGAAGTTCGTCACCGTGCAGGGCTTCTTCACCACCCGCGCCAAGTCGGTCCCCACCGGCGCTTTCGAGTCGTTTCCGGGCGATCCGCGCAGCAAGCTCCGCGACTCCCGCGGCTTCGTCGAGCTCCGTGTCGAGCCCAAAGTCGGATCGCGCGCCGAGAGCCTCACGCGTCTTCAAGCGAACCTCTACGACTTCTACGGCACCTACGCTTCCGCAGCGCCGGTCGGCCTCGCGACGGAGGTGTTCGCCGGTCGTTGGCTCGGCGCGGAGCAGCGTTTCGTCGTGAGCCCGGTCGATGGCCTGAAGCTCACCGTCGGCGCCGAGGTCGTCGGCCACGTGCGCGCGAAGCAGACCTCCGCCGACGACAGCGGCGTCTACGCCGATCGCAACGACCCTTACGTGAACGTCGCCGGGTACCTCGTCGGCGACGTGCTGCCCGCGCGCGGCGTGAAGATCTCCGCCGGAGCGCGCTTCGACTACTACTCGAACGTCACGACCGACCCGCTCGGCGCGACGAACCCACGCCTCGCGCTCATCTTCGACACGTGGAAAGGTGGGAAAATCAAGCTCCTCGGCGGTAAAGCG
>JAAFHV010000530.1 GCA_013297655.1 Myxococcales bacterium
CTACCCGAACACGGCGCCAGTGGGCTCGTTTCCCGCCGGCAAGACGCGCTTCGGCATGCTCGACATGGCCGGCAACGTGTGGGAATGGGTCGCCGATTTTCATGCACCCTACATGAAATCGGACGCCACCCTCGTCGATCCGAAGGGCCCTCCCACCGGCGACGAGCGCGTGATCCGAGGCGGCTCCTGGAACGGCTCGGACGCGGCGTGGCTACGGCCGACGTTCCGCTTCTCGTCCTCTCCCACGATGCGGAGCCACGGGATCGGGTTTCGTTGTGCGAAGGGCGTCTCGAAGTAGACCGGCCGCGCTCTCGTTCGCGACGAGAGCGGCCACGTTCGAACGAGAGTTGCTCAGCCCTCGAGGAGCAGGAAGCGGAGCGGATCCTTCACGTTCTTCACCGCCATGCTCCCGGTGGGACCGAAGGTGTACTTCCCGGGCGGGAGGCGCTTCGCGGCGTCTTCCATGACGAGGATCTGCCCGCGCGTCGCGCACCCTTGCAGACGCGCGGTGTTGTTCATGCCGCTCGAGAAGCCGGTGAAATTCGCGTTCGGGCCGAATTGGCCGACGAAGAGCGGCGCGAGGTTCACCCCGGTGGCGACGCCCATCTCGGCCCCGCGGAGCTCGGCGAAGGCGTCTTCCGTCGGCATCGCGTCGGTCATCGCGCGGATGTCTTTGGCGCACGCGATCGCGGCGGAGAGGTGCTCCTCCGGTGGCGCGTCGTAGAAGGGGGGACCGAAGAGCGCGATGATGCAATCGCCGACCATCTTGTCGAACACGCCGCCGTGCTTCCACACGAGGTCGACCGCACGATTGCTCCATTGTTCTACGAACTTGGCCACGTTCGCGGGCGTGCGGAGGACCTGCTCCGAGATCCGCGTGAAGCCGGAGATGTCGACGTAGAGGATCGCGACCTCGGCCTCGCGCGGCGAGAGGTAGGCTTGGGTGTAGTCGTCTTCCTTCAAGAGCCGCGCGACGTCGTCGGGGCGGAACGAGCTCGCGAGCGCGCGCCACTCCTTGTTGAAATCGACGATCCGTTGGCGAATGAAGCCCGCGAAGCTCGCGATGAGGTCGCGGTCGAAGGTGTTGAAGGTGCCGTGCTTGGCGGTCGCGACCACCTTGCCCACGAGCACGCTGTTGGTGATCCCGTTGATGAGGACCTCTTCTTGTGCGCCGCGGATGCCGAAGCGCTCGAGGAGGGCGTTCGACTCGCCGAGGAGGAACGCGCGCCCGAGCGCACGCAGCTCCGCGCCCTCGGTGCCGATCGAGCCGAGGGTGTCCAAGACCGCCTTTTTTCCCTCGAAGAGCCGCACCTGGAGCGTGCTCTTCCCGGCGCCTTGCTCGGCCGTATACACGAGCACCATGCGGTCGAGCGGCACCGCGTCGCCCAGGATTTGGATCGCCGACTCCACCCCGTCGCCGAGCACGCGGTGGCGGAGGGCGTTGCCCACGCGCATCATCACGAGCTGCTTCTCGCGCGCGGCGCGGATCGCGAAGAGGTGGTTGTCGAGCGTCTCGGCGACGACGGTGAGGCTCTCTTTTGCCTGCTCGGTCGCGGAGCCCTTCGGGACCAGCATCGCGACGCGCCCGAACCAAGCGCCCGCGACGTCGAGGTGCTGCGCCAGCACGGTGCCCTCGTCCACGTCGAGGGTGAAGGCCTCCCGCGCTTGCTCGCTCGTGCGCGAGAAGACCTCGTCCTTCGCGGGAAAGCTGGAGCCCTTCGGGAACGAGAAGATCTGGAGCGCCAGATCTTCGCCGTACGTCTCGAACAGCATGCGCTCGGCGCCGATGGTCTTGCACACCTCGGGGAGGAGCCGGTCCATCAGCTCGGGGAGGCTCTGGTGCTCCACGAGCGCGACCTCGATCGCCTCGTCCACGAGGTTGCGAAGGGCGATGAGGGCGGAGAGGTCGAGCGCGGTCATGGCACGCGATGATGCACGAAGATTCCCTCCGCGCGAAGCGCTCGCGGCCTCCCTCGTGGGCCTGCCACCCGAACGTTCTCTCGCTCGACGCGCTCGTGATTGACGTTCGTGCAAGGAGCGACCGCGCCTTGGCGTGCTCTTCGCGGATTTTGCGGCGATTCGGTGCGCTACCTAGGGTGACGGAGGGGACGGGGATCCCGCGTCGCGCGGCGGCTTGCCGGCGCGTAGGACGAGCAGCACCGCGAACCCGAAGAGCGCGGAGACGAGCTGCACGCCGTGGGTGAACGTCGAGATCCCGACCGCGAGCAGCGCGGTGGTGCCGAACGCTCCGGCGGCGAGGGAAAACGTCGC
>JAAFHV010000531.1 GCA_013297655.1 Myxococcales bacterium
AGTGCGCCACGTGCGGCGAGCTCGCCGCGCTCGACGGAGGCGCCGCGTGCGCGTTGCCCACGCGAGCGAGCGCTCCGGATGGCGCGGTCACGCCGGGTGCGGCCGTCACCGGCGCGGCGCTCGGTCCCCCGCAGGCGCAGCCGAAGAGGATCGTAAGAACACCGACTTCTGTCGCGCGAGGTCGCATCTCCATCGAATAGACTCTCGAGCCATGGAAATCACGGCATTGTCGTCGCTTCCGTCGCTGTCGGCAGAAGCGCTCGCCGGTCAGCTCCTCGTCGTGGGGTACCAAGGGGAGGCTCCCAACCACGCCCTCGTCGAGGCTCATCGCGAAGGACGACTCGGCGGATTCATCGTCTTCAAGCGCAACCTCGTCCACGAGGGGGCCGCGCGGATCGACGCGCTCTCGGACGTCCTCACGAGCCTCGCCGAGACCGCGCCGCCCGCGCTCCCGCCGCTGCTCGCGGTCGACCAAGAGGGTGGTCGCGTCGCGCGGCTAAGTGCGCCCGTGCTGTCCCTTCCGCCGATGCGCGTCCTCGCCGCGACCGGCGATCTCGACCTCGTGCGGCGCGCGGGACGGGCCCTCGGCGAAGAGCTCCGCGCGATCGGGTTCACGATGGACTTCGCCCCCGTGCTCGACGTCGACTCGAACCCGAAGAACCCCATCATCGGCGACCGTGCGTTCGGCACCACCGCAGAGTCGGCCGCGTCGTTCGCGCTCGCGTTCGCCGAGGGCCTCGGTGAAGGCGAGCTCCTCGGCTGCGGCAAACATTACCCCGGCCATGGCGACACCGAGACCGACTCCCACCTCGAGCTGCCTACGGTGCGAAGCGCACGGAGCTCACTCGAGGCCACCGAGCTTCGCCCGTTCCGACTCGCCGCGGAGCGCGCGCTACCTGCGCTCATGAGCGCGCACGTGGTCTACCCTGCACTCGCCGCGGAGCCGGCCACCCTCTCCGCGAGCATCGCGACCGATCTCCTCCGCCGCGAGCTCGGGTTTCGAGGGGTGCTCTTCTCGGACGACCTCGAGATGAAGGCCCTCTCGCAAGACATCGAAAAGACTTCGGTTCTCGCGGTCGAAGCGGGCTGCGACGTGCTCCTCGTTTGTTCGGACGAAGCGAGAATCGGTCGGGCCCGCGCGGCGCTCGCGGAGGCGATCACGACGCGAGCGAGGTTCCGTGCCCGCTGCGAAGAGGCCCTCGCGCGTGCCCTCGCGATGAGGCGAGCGTGTCCGCCACGACCTGCGTCGCGTGAGGCGCGCGCGGCGCTGTTCGCGTCCCACGCCGCGCTGCAGGACGAGATCACCGCGCGCACCAGCGAGGTGACGGCGTGAGCGCTCCCACGGCGTACCGGGTCGCGCGCCTCGTCACGTGCGATCCGGCGCGCTCCTCGACCGACAATCCGCTCTCGGTCATCGAAGACGGCGCGTTCGTCGTCGATCCCGACGGCACGTTCTCCTTCGTCGGCCACGGCCCCGACCTCCCGCACGGGATCGACACCGTCGCGCTGGAAGGCATCGTGCTCCCGGGGCTCGTCGACGCGCACACCCACGCGGCGTGGGTCGGCTCGCGCCACGTGGAGTACGCGCTCCGTTTGGCTGGCGCGGACTACCGCCAAATCGCCGCCGCGGGAGGGGGCATCGTCGCGTCCCATCGCGCCATATCCGAGGCGACCGAGGACGCGATCACGCGCGTGCTGTCTGCGCGTCTTCGTCGCATGGCTTCGCTCGGCGTCACGTGTGTCGAGGTGAAGAGCGGCTACGGGCTCACCGCCGAGCTCGAGCTCCGGCAGCTCGCGGCGATCGCAGCCGCGGGACGCGACACCACGCTCCCCGCGATCGTGCCCACGTTCCTCGGCCTGCACGCGCTGCCGCCCGAAGCGCGCGCCGACCGCGAGGCGTACGTCGCCCGCGTCGTGGACGAGGTGCTCCCCAAGGTGGCCGCGCAAAAGCTCGCTTCGTTCGTAGACGCCTACGTCGACGCGAACGCCTTTACCGTCGAAGAGGCGCGGCGGCTCGCGTCGCGCGCACGTTCGCTCGGCATCCTCCCTCGCCTCCACGTGGGTCAGTTCGCGGACGTGGGCGGCGCCGAGCTCGCCGCGGACGTGGGTGCGCTCTCGGCCGATCACCTGGAAAACGTAGGGGCACGTGGGATCGCCGCCCTCGCCGCCGGCAAGGTATCGGCCGGCCTCTTGCCGATCGCGAGCTTCACGTTGGCGCAGGCGCCTCCCCCCGTCGCCGCGCTCCGCCGCGCGGG
>JAAFHV010000532.1 GCA_013297655.1 Myxococcales bacterium
CGCTGCACCCGGGCGCGGCGGGGCGACGAAACGTTCCATTTGCAAACGACGCGCGAGGCCCGCTCGTGCCCAATGGGGTGCGAGGGATTCCATCATCCCCGCGGGGCCACAAAGCATCGTGTGGCGCTCGGCCCAGTCGGGGACGAGGTCGGCGAGCTTCGTCGCGTCGAGGCGCGTCGCGCTCGTGTCGTCGAGGTGGGTGACCACACGAAGCTGCGGGTGCTCGCCGGCGAGCCGCGCGAGCTCGTCGCGAAAGATCACGTCGTTCGCCGAGCGCGCCGCGTGCACGAAGACGACGTCGCCGACGTGCCCACTCGCCACGAGGCTGCGGAGGATCGCCATGACAGGGGTGACTCCGCTCCCGCCGCTGACGAGGAGCAGCTTGCGCGGGCGCGGGGAAGGCAACACGAAGTCGCCGCTCGGGAGACCGAGGCGGACCACCTGCCCGTATCGGAGGTGCTCGTGGAGAAACGTGGATACGCGACCCTCCGCGACGCGTTTGACGGTGATCGCCACTCGCGGCGCGTGCGCGGTCGTGAAGCGCGAAGGGGCGGACGAGAGCGAGTAGCAGCGCGTGGTGCGCACGCCCTCCACGTCGACCTCGACGGGGACGAACTGCCCGGCGACGTGGCCTGGCCAATGCCCGTTCGGCTCGAGCACGAACGTCTTGGTGTCGTGCGTCTCGGCGATGACCTCGACGACCCGCGCGCGGATCGAGCCGAGGGTCCACGCGGCGTCCACGTCGGCGAGCCACGCCTCGATCCCGCGGTCGATCGCGAACGTCTTCGCGACGGTTCGCACCGCCGAGAGGCCCACTCGCCGAACATTCTCCGTGACCCGCTGGGAAAGCTTCATCGCCGTGCTCCTCGTCCTCGTACCTACGTCCGTGTAACTTACGGTTGTGTAGGTACGCGTCAAGGCGGCGGCGCTCGATTTTGTCTCGATGCGTAATATTGAGCCGAAATACTGTCGTGCAGGCGCGAAGCGGCCTCTGCCGCCGGTGGCGAGCACGGCTTTCGTAAGTTACGCGAGCGTAGTATCGTGCCCGTCATGACGGTTCGCGCGCAGCGCCTCCCCGCAACGGCACGGCGTGCTCAGCTCATCGACGTGGCGCGGGTGGTCTTCGCCAAGCGCGGGTACGAGGCCGCGTCGCTGGAGGAGATCGCGTCGAAGGCGAAGGTGTCGCGGCCGGTTCTCTACGAGCACTTCGGCGGCAAGGAGGGGCTCTACGCGGTCGTGATCGATCGCGAGATGGAGTACCTCGTGCGGCGGATGGCGGAGTCGATCGCGACCGGTGCTCCGCGTGAGCGCATGGAGCAAGCCGCGCTCGCGTTCTTGGTTTACGTCCGCGACCAACCCGACGGCTTCGCGATCCTGACCCACGACGCGCCGATGAGCAGCTCGGGCGGCACCATGTCGTCGCTCCTCAACGACGTCGCCGAGCGTGTCGGCGACGTGTTCGCGAGCGCGTTCAAGGACGCGGGATACGATCCGAAGACGGCGCCCATCTACGCCCACGCCCTCGTCGGGATGGTCACGTTCGTGGGTCAGTGGTGGACGGACGTGCGCAAGCCCCCAGTCGAGGAGGTCGCGAGCCACATCTCCGCCCTCGCCTGGATGGGGCTCCGTCGGCTCCCGAAGAAGCCCGCCCGCCTACCGGCAAAAAAGGCCTAGTCCGCCTCGATACCGAATCAAGGCGGCGGCTTCGATCGAGCGCAGCTTCAGGCCGTCGCGGTGGCGGCGAACCAGGCTTCACCGATCGCGTAGAGGGTGTCCTCCGTCGCGGCGTCGCCCTCGGGCACACCATTCGCGGCGCCGAACGAGTACACGATTCGACCGACGGGCACACCTTCGACGAGGACGGTGAAGGTGTCTTCGCCGAGCTCTTGGATTCGGTAGCTCTTGCCCTCGAACGAAACGGTCTTGTTCGCCACGTCGGCCACTGCGGAGGAGGTCGTCATGCCCGCCCTCTACCACGCCCCCCCACCCCCGCGACAACACACTCTCGCTCCCCGCTCGCCCACCCACGCCGAACAAGAGCGCCGAGATCTCGGTCTCCACGCCGAACCAAGCGCCCCAACGCCATGAGCCATGAGCCATGAGCCCCGGCCCCCGACTCGCAAGCGCCAACGTCCCACGACTCGGTAGGGCGATTCGGGTCGAGACCGAGCCTGGGCTAGGAGGACCGCCCGGAGCCGACTCCTGTCGGTGAGGACGT
>JAAFHV010000538.1 GCA_013297655.1 Myxococcales bacterium
TTGTTTTTTTTTGTTGCCCGTAGTGGGCCGGTGCGGCCGGCGCGCCCTGGCCATGTGGGCCCGGGAGCGGCATGAGCGCGGTGACCTCGTCGCTGAGCTCGTTGCGAGGGAGCTCCGGCTTGGCCATGCGCTCACGTGGCGCCTCCGGGGCGGCGTGCTGAGCCTGCGGCTGCGTTGGCGGGTGGGCGTGGTGCTGCGCGGCCTGTTGATGCATCGCGGGAGGCCCGAACGAGGGCACCGCGGGCGCCTTCGGGACGGCGGGCGCGAGCATCTCGGGCTGCGGCGGAGCGGGGCGAGACGGCCCCTGGCTCTTGTGGGCGGGTGCGCTCGGAGCGAAGGGCTGCGCGGTGGGCGGCCGACCGAGGAGCGGCGCGGATGCCATCGGCGCGCGACCGGCGAGCGGCGGCGGGGGCATCTGTGACGGCCGGGCGGCGAGAGGCTCGTGCTTGGGGTGCGGCGCGACGGACGCTTGGGTCCGTGCGGCCGAGGGCGACACCGGCGGCGCGACGGAGGCTTGGGTGCGCGCGATCGGCCCAGGCTTCGCCGCCCCCTCCGGTGCGAGCGCTTTGCGAAACGCGCGCATGGTGGGGAAACGATCGGTCGGCTCGAACTTGAGCGCTTTGTCGATCGCGTCGGCGAGAAAATCCGGGATCGGCGAGCGCATCACGCTGCGGATCGGCTTCGCGCGCTCACGCGATGCCGCGAGAAGACCCGCGAGCGGATTATCTGCAGGATGCACGGTTTTCCCGGACGCCAGCGTGTAGAGCGTCGCGCCGAGGCCGAACACGTCGGAGCGCGCGTCCACCCGGTCGCGTTGCCCGCGGGCTTGCTCCGGCGACATGAACGCGGGGGAGCCGAGGGTGGCCCCCGCCGCGGTGCGCTCGCGAGCCTCGACCTCTTCCCCCATCACGCGGGCGGAGGCGAACTCGGGGACGCGCAGCTCGCCCTTTTTCGTCAAGACGAACGACTCGGGCCGAACGTCGCGGTGAATGACGCGCTCGTCGTGGGCGGCCTGGAGCGCGTCGCACAGGGCGACGCCGTACTTCACGATGTCGTCGGCGGGCAGGAGGCCGCCGCGCTTCGTGCGAAGCTCTTCGAGCGTCTCGCCCTCCACCATCTCGAGGGCGATCGCGATCGATCCCTCTTCGGTCACGCCGTCGCCGAGGACGCGCACGATGCTGGGGTGCTTGATGCGATTCGCGACGTAGGCTTCGCGCTTCAAGCGCGCGACGAGCGGGCCGTCGTCGGCCTTGTACGGGTGGATGACCTTGACGTGCACCTTCGCGCCGGTGAGGTCCTTCGCTTCGTACGTGGCGAGCTGCTCGGTCACGCGGATGACGCGCTCGACCTTCCACTTTCCGCAAATGAGCGCGCCAGGTTTTTTCGCGGCCGTCCGGCCTTCGAACCGCATCCCTCTGTCTCCACGTGAACGCTCCCCCCGAAGTCCGAGGAGAGCTGCGAAAGCTTATGCCGGTTCGATTCGCGGGCCACGATTTCGACCGGACCACGCGAGGTGTCGCAGAAGCACGCTTCACCACCTAGCAAAAAAATTCGCTACGACACCCGATTCGGGGGCGGATCGTGGGTGGTCCACCCGGAGACTCCGTTCGAGTCGCAGGCGCCCGCGCCCGGCGTGGCCGCGCACGGAGGGCACGATGGACCCACGAACCGTGCATCTTACACACGAAGCGACGGCGATTCAGGGCTCGGCGAGCACGACCTTGCCGTCGCTCCCGGCCTGCGCGCTGCGTGTATTTCCCGAGTACGTGCCGGGCGCTCCGCCAGCGACGCCGGTGGGACAAGACACACGGGGAGACAGGAGCCACACCCCGCCGCCGCTGCCGCCGCCACCGGTGCCGACCTCGTGACCGGTGCTGCCGCCCGCGCCGCCAGCGGAGGTCGCGCGATTGCACACGATCGATCGCTCGGCACGAATGGCGACGATGCCGCCACCGCCGCCACCGCCGCCACCCGAGACGATCCCCGACACGGCGGAGAGGCCCGAGGCGTCCAAGGAACCAGGAGCGTCGACCTCGGACGCCGCGACCAGCACCACGCCGCCACCACGGCCGCCATGGCCACCGAGGGTGCCGCCCTCGGGCGGTGGGTCGTCCTTCGCC
>JAAFHV010000533.1 GCA_013297655.1 Myxococcales bacterium
GGCGACTTGGGCGATCGTGGGGCGGTTGCTCGACGCGGAGCCGGGGTTCGATGGGCTCGTGGGGCCGCGCGAAGCTTGGTACACCCCAGACGTCGCGGAGAAGGTCGCGACCGACCGCGTCGCTCACGAGGTGGGCTCGCATAGTTATGCACACGTGTATTATGCAAGTATCCCGGAGGCGGAGGCTCGGGACGACCTGGCGCGGGTGCGTAGCACTCACGAGGCGCGGGGGCTCGACTGCACGAGCTTCGTCTTTCCTCGCAACGCGATTGCGCACGTCGAGGCACTCTCCGATGCCGGGATTCGTGTCTTTCGCAGCGTCGATCAGGGCATCCTGCTTCGCGCGACGGAGCTCTCTTCGCGGCTCCGCGCGCCAGTGAACCTCGCCGAGAAGGCGTTCGGTTTGCCATCGCCGGTGGTGCTCCCCGTCGTGCACGAGGGAGGGGTGGTCGAGCTCCCTTCCTCCACCCTGCTCATCGGTCGCAACGGCATGCGCAAGGTGGTGCTCCCGCAGGTCATGCGGCACAAGCTCGTCGCCGCGACCCGTCGTGCATCACGCGAGCAAAAAATCTTTCATCTTTGGTTTCACCCCTCGAATTTTTACCACGATCCGGACACCCAATTCGGACTCCTGGAGGCCGCCCTCGCGGAGGCGCGCGACCTCCGCGAACGCGGCAAGCTCGCGATTCGAACGATGGGATCTTTCGCAGGGGCGGCATGAAAAACGACTACGTGATTCGGCGGCCCACCCGCGCCGACGAGCCCAAAATCGAGGTCCTCGCGCAAGAGATTTGGCCCGGCGCGAGCGAGGGCAAGCTCTCGCGACGGTGGTGGTGGAACGCCGAGGTGCCTCACTGCTGGGTCGCCGAGCACGGGCCGTCCGGTGACATCGCCGCCATCTGTGGCGAGCGCCGCGCGCGCCTCTGGGCCAAGGGCCGAGAGCTCTCGTCGGCGGCGATTTGTGATTGGGACGTTTCCCCGCGCCACGGACGCAAGGGCCTCGGGCGCGCGCTGGTGGAGCGCAGCCAATCCGAGAATGCGCTCATGTACACGACCTCGATTTCGGAGGCCGCGGCGGTTGGCTTCGAGCGGCTCGGGTGGACGGGCCACACCGTTTTGCCGATCGCCTTCGCGACCCCACCCGTGGTCTGGGCGGCGGCGAAGGCGCAGGCTTCACGCGCGTTCGAGGTCGACGTCTCCAACGTCTCGAGCGACGATCCCTCGGCGCTCGCCGCGCTCGACGCGATCGGCGCGGGTGTCGACAGCCGGCCCTCGGTGCTCATGCTCGCGCGGGATCGCGCCGCCCTCACGGAGCACCTCTCGCTCGTGCCGGGGCGTCGTTATCGGCTCGCGGTGGCGCGCGAGGCGGGGGAGGTCGTCGCCTACGTGCTCTACCGCACCCTCCCGAAGGGCAGCTTCCGCAGGTTCCGTCACGCACCGATCGGCTTTTTGGCCGACTTTTACACGCGTGAAGGAAAGTCCGCCGCGCTCGTGCCGCTCATCGGCGCCGCCGCCGGCGAGCTCACCCGCCGCGGGGTGCCCGTGATGATGGCGCTCGGAACCTTGCCGGAGCATCGGCGCACGCTGACCCGTCTCGGGATGGTGTCGGCGGAGGTGCCGCTCGTCGGCAAGTACCTCCGTTCCCTCGGCAGCCGCGCGATGGTGGCCTATCCGGAGCCCGTGCCAGCGTTCCTCGAGGGCTGGCACCTGACCTTCCTCGACAACGACATGGACCTCATCTTCGGGAGCGAAGCCGCGACCGCGTGACGCCGCACGTCGTTCGGTCCCGTCGAGGTCGGCGTCGATCCGGCGCCGATGCGGGCGGCGCGGTGCATGGCGAACGCGGTCCATTCAGGAAAAGCGACTCCGCGAGCTCCGTGCATTGCGCATCGATCGTGAGGCTTCTCGCACGGGGCGGGGAGCTCAATTTTGGTTCGCTCGGGCGTTTTGAGCCTTGAAGCGGGCCGCGCGTCGGTTATGACGTGGCGGGTCGAGGGGAGGCTCGCGCCTCCAGAGCGTCGCGAGGCTAGCGTCGCGCCTCAACCATCCGGAGGCGGCACGTGCAATACAATCTGTCGAACGTCGATTACATCCACGGAGGCCTTCAGAAGGACTTCTACGGCACGGAAGACGTCGAGGCGTGCAAGTGCCCGCTGTGCGACGAGAACGTGAGATCGGAAGAGCG
>JAAFHV010000537.1 GCA_013297655.1 Myxococcales bacterium
TCGCCGGGCTGTTGATCCCCGTGCGGATCGACGGCGGCATCTCGGCGCTCAAGATCCGCCGAGACGACGACGCGACCGGGCGATTCGCGAAGGCCCCGCGGTACTCGGCGCTGTCTTCGACGGGCGCGGGAGGGGTGAGCGCCGAGGTGACGTCGCACCGTCCCGCGTGGGCCCGGTGCAAGGGAGCGCCAGTGCTGCGCGTGACCGAGGGCGAGCTCAAGGCAGACGTCGCGAGCGCGCTGTCGGGCGTCCCGACGATCAGCGTCCCGGGGATCGGACAGTACAAACGCGCCTTCGAGGTTGTTCACATCGCGCGACCGGAGCGTGTCGAGGTCGTGTTCGATCACGACGAGAACCCGAGGACGCTCGCGCGTGCCGTGGCCTACGCAGAGCAGCTCGTGCACGACCTTCGCGCCGCCGGCTATGCCGCGGTGCGATCGGTGATCGACGGCTCCGAGGGCAAGGGGATCGACGACGTGTTGTTGCACCGCGCACGCGCGGGAAAGGTCGCAGCGTGATGGCCGACGGCGGAATCGGCGCGACAGCGCCAGGGGGCGCGCCCGGCGGCGCGCCTAAGAGCAACCCGAGCAGCCTCCCGACCTCTCGGCCGCCCGAGGAAGCGTCGTGGCTCGCGGGGCTCGCGAAGGACAAGCGAAACAAGCTCAAGACGACCTACGCCAACGTCGTCGCGGTGCTCCGCGGCGATACCGACTTCGGTCGGTTCGGCTTCAATGAGCGCACGCTGCAGCCCGAGTTCAACGGCAAGGCGATCGACGAGGGGCTGATGCTTCGCCTCGCCGAGGCGATCGAGCTGCGCTGGGGGCTCACGCCGGGGTTCGAGATGTTCGTCCGCGCCGTGATGTGCGTAGCGCGAGAGAACGCCTTCGACCCGGTTCGCGACGAGCTCATGGAGCTCGAATGGGACGGAGCGGAGCGGCTCGACACCGTCGCGACCCGCTTCCTCGGCAACAGCGGCGAACTCGAAGCCGTCCTGATTCGAAAGACGATCATCGCCGCGGTCGCGCGAGCGCTCGAGCCGGGCTGCCAGGTCGACACGACGTGCGTGCTCACCGGCGGACAGGGCGCGCTCAAGAGCTCGTTCTGGCGCACGCTCGCGGGATCCGAGAACTTCGGCGACAGCGCGATCGACATCGCGAACAAAGACGGCCTGCTGCAGATGCGGGCGTCGTGGTTCCACGAGCTGCCCGAGATCGACGGCATCACCACGCGCCGCCACGCCGATCAGGTCAAGGCCTTCATGACCGTGCGCGTCGACATGTTTCGTCCGCCGTACGGTCGCTCGGTCAGCAGATTCCCCCGCGCGACGGTGCTCGTCGGCACGACGAACAAAGACGACTACCTCACCGACCCGACTGGCTCTCGGCGGTTCTGGACCGTCGAGGTCAACGCGGACCTGCCGGCCGAGCAGCGCGCGACGGCGAAGATCAACGTCGAAGCCCTCGCGGCCGAGCGGGGGCAGCTCCTCGCGGAAGCGGTCGAGATGTACGCGTCGTGGCGCGCGCGGGGCTCGAAACGGTCCGAAGCGCTCTGGTGGCTCACGCGGGAGGAGGACGCGAAGCTTGCGGCGCAGTCGCTCGAGCATCAGGAGTCGGATGTGTGGGAGGGTCCGATCGAGTCGTGGCTGGCCGGGCAGCACGGGCCTCGGGACGCGATGCAGATCTTGGTCGGCGCGCTCGGCTTCGAAAAGGCCAAGGCGACCCGCGCGGATCAGATCCGCATCGGCCGGATCATGCACGGGCTCGGATACTCGGTAGAGCGCCGACGCGACGGAGAATCGCGCAGTCGTGTTTACGTGAAGCGCGAACCGGTGTACCGTCCCCAAGTCCCGCTTCCCGTCTCCGACGATGCCGGACAACACGACGATGACTCGCCGACAGACGACAGCGACGACGCCTCCCATGGGACCGGAGGCACTGTCGAGTCGTCGTGGTCCAATAGGTCCAATAGCGACCATGGTCCTATTGGCCCGGTTTCGCCGCACTCAAGACCGGGTTGGTCCAATAGGTCCAATAGGTCCAATAGCTTCCCGCACGTAGGCGCACGCACGCACGCAGGCGCGCATGCACAGACGCCTACTTGTATTGGACCTATTGGACCTTAAAAAAA
>JAAFHV010000534.1 GCA_013297655.1 Myxococcales bacterium
TGGAACACGATGCCGGCGAGCTTCTCGACGCGGTCCTCGATTTTGGCTTTTTTGTCCTCTCCGAAGAAGAACTCGGCGTCGTCGAGGCGCGAGCGCATGACGCGCCCGATGCCCTTCGCGATGATGTCGGGCTTCTCGGCGGTGTTCACGACGGCGACGTATTGCGGTAGCAGCGTGTCCGCGTCTTTCTCGACGCAGAAGTACTTTTGGTGCCCGCGCGCGACGGCGCGGATGACGTCGGCGGGGAGGGCGAGGAAGCGCTCCTCGAAGGTGCCGGTGACGACGAAGGGCTCCTCGACGAGCGACGCGTTCTCGGGCACGAGCGACGGGTCCGCATCGTAGGTGCCTCCCGCGTCCTCCGCGGCCTTCTTCACGCGCTCCATCATCAGCTTCTCGCGCGCCTGGCGATCGACGATGACGTGGCGCTCGGCGAGGGCGGGCTCGTAGTCGGCGGCGTGGGCGAGGGAGAACGTGGCAGGGGAGAGGAAGCGGTGGCCGCGCGAGATGCGATCGCTCTTCACGTTCGCGAAGGAGAAAGGGACCACGTCGCCGCCGAGGAGCGCGACGAGCCACTGCACGGGACGACCGAACGTCGCGTCGCCGGAGGTGCCCCAGCGCATGGACTTGCGGAACGGAACTTTGGCGCACGTGTCGGTGAGCACAGGGCCCAGTAAGTCCTGCGCAGGGCGGCCTTTTTCGACGCGGCGGCCGGTCACGAAGCGACCCGCTTTCTGCTTGCCTGCGGCCTCGAACGCCTTCACGACGAGCGACGCGACCGGCACGCCGAGCTTTTGCGCGAACGCCTCTGCTGCCTTCGTGGGAGCGCCATCTTTGAACGCGGCAGACTCCGGTGGACCGACCACCTCTTCGTCGAGATCGGCCTGCGCGAGCGCGAGATCTGGCACCAGCACGGACAGCCTTCGCGGCGAGGCGAGGGCGCGCACGGCGCCGTGAGGCAGGCGAAGACCCGCGAGCCGCTCGCGAACGAGCTCCGGCAGGGCGGCGAGGGCCGCGTCGACGAACGAGGAAGGCAGCTCTTCGCAGCCGATTTCAAGGAGGAACGTGGCCGTCTCGGGCATGGCGCGCACCTTACGGCTCGTCTGCCAAGAATGGAACCACGCGCTGCTCCTGGAACGCGGGACCTCGTACTTCGTCGCATGACCCGCGAAGACGACCGCGCGGGCCCCTCAGAACGCGGTGGTGAACGAGTCGCGGCGCTTGCTCGGGGGCCACGTCACGGCGCGCACGGCTTTGTCGGCGCACGCGACGATCTTGGCGGAGAGCTTGGTCTCGTAGCGGGTGGTGGCGGGCGGAATGCGCTTCATCGACTTCGGGTGCTCGAAGACGACGTCGACCGTCACGCCGATCGCGCGCCCGTTCTGGACCGCGGTCTTGATGGTGACCTTGGCGTTCGAGGGCACGCGGCAGCCGACGAGCACCCCGCGCATCGGGCCGGTGAGCTGATTGTCGGTTAGCTGCGTGCGCTCGTCGTGCATGCCGATGGGCTCTGGCTCGCGGATCGCGTCCTCGTAGCTTCCCGTCGACGGTGGCTGCGGTGGCGCGGCCGAGGTGATGGGCACGGTCGACCAGTCGGTCTCGACGTGCTTCGGGGCGGGGGGCGGTTCGGGAGGGGCCGCTGGAGGCGGAGGTGGGCTCGCGCAGGCAGCGACGAGCGCCACCACGAACGATCCGAGGGAGAGCGCCGTCCGCACAGGGCGAACGTACTACAGCTCGGGAGAGATCTCGTGAGCGAGGGCTCGCGGGGGTGATGTCAAAGACGAAGAGCCGCGGCCTTGCGTCGCGAACCGCGCCGCCGCGCGCGCGCCGGAACGAGCGCGGCTGCGCCCGGGCTGCCGAACGTGTGGCTCACCCGCGTCGCGCGCCCAGATCGTTACTTCGGTTCGACAACCTTCGCGGCGGCTTTACGTCGGCCCACCAGTCGCGACTGAAGCGCAGGCGCTCCGGAGCGAGGGCCGGCGAGGTAGGCTAGCGAACGCTCCAATCTGTCGTACCGAAGCAGCAAGAGTGACCACAACCGGTCGCGCGCGTGCGCGAGGTCGACCTTCTCGCTGCTCTTCGCGCGCCCGCCCTTCGCGCCCTTGGGCCGCACGAGCTTGATGAGCTCCGAGCCGATCAGCGCGGCGCGCGCGACCTGC
>JAAFHV010000535.1 GCA_013297655.1 Myxococcales bacterium
CGTTTCCCCTAAGAGGGCGCACGGGACCGAAACTCATCGGTCGTCGGTCCAAAAAGTGATTCGTCGCGTGGCCTTCGCGCGCGTCGGGAGCGCCCCGCGGCCCGAGATCGCGCCCGGCGCCGGGCTCACCCGCCGAACGCGCGATGCGTCGCCGGATCGAGAAATCCAGTGATTTTCACGATCTCTCGGCCACGGAGCGCGATCACGTTCAGGGCTCCGATCCGTCCGTCTTGGGAACAAAGGAACGCGAGCTGGCCGCTGGCGGAGGTGGGCACGAGCTGCCACGGCCTCGCGAAGACACGGCCGAAGAAGCGCGCCACGTCGTCCACTCCCGAGAACCAGGTCGGGAACGGCGGCATCGAGAACGTCACGTCCTTCGCGAGCAGCGTCACGAGCGCATCGACGTCCGCTTCGACCCACGCCTTCACGTACGCGGCGACGATCGCGCGTTCGCCGTCGCTCCCGAGCGTGCGAAGCGTCGCGCCTTGGCTCGGCCCCGGAGCTCGCTCCTCGACGGCGGCGCGCGCACGTTGCAACGCGCTGGTGATCGACGCGATCGACGTCTCGAACAGCTCCGCGACCTCCGCCGCCGACATGCCCACCACGTCGCGGAGGATCAGCGCTGCCCGCTGATTCCCGGGGAGATGTTGAAGCGCGCTCACGAACGCGAGCTCCACGCTCTCGCGCATCGCGTAGCTCGCGTCGGGAGCGTCCGGCCATGGCTCGAGCCACACGGGCTCTTCGATCCGAGGCTCGAGCTCGGTGCCGCGCGACGACGGTCCGCGTCCGTCGGGCAGCTCCCGCATTGGCCGCTTCGAGGCCACGTGGAGGCACGCGTTGGTCGCGATTCGGTAGAGCCACGCGCGGATCGAGCTCCGCCCCTCGAACCCGTCCAGCCCACGCCAAGCACCGACGAGCGTCTCCTGGTACGCGTCGTCCGCGTCTTGGAGCGAGCCGAGCATTCGATAACAGAAGGCCCTGAGCTCGGCCTCGTGCGCGAGCAGGCGCGGATCGATCGTGGTTGGCTTGGTGGTCATCGAAGGCGGCGCAGCATACCGAGCGCGCCCACGATTCAACCACCGGGGTGTAGTCAAAGATTCACTAACTGGTTCAACCAGTGCCCCTGTTTGGGGATGGCGAGCCCCAAAACAACGGAAATCACCGCTCCGGCCTCGTGGCACGAACGCTGCTCAAGGGCTGTCATGGCTCACGTCTCTTCCAAGGTCCTCTCGTCGCTCCTCGTGATCGCGCTCCTCGGCCTGTCTCGTGCGGCGCGCGCCGACGAGCCCACCGTCCCGTCGGCGACCGTGCCTTCTGCGGATCCGGTCGCGGTCGCGTCCGAGCCCACGAGCGCGCCTGCGGCTCCCCTCGCGCTCGCGGAGCCCGCGCCGATCGTCGTCATGGTGGAGCCCCCGCCGGTGCAGGTGGTGTTCGCGGAGGCGCGCCCCGAAGCCAAGTCCGGCGAAGCGGCGGCGCGGCAATCGAGCTGGTACGGCTACCAAGGGATGATGGTGGACGGCGCGGCGGCCGCGCTCATCGTCGGCGGCGCGAAGACCGAGATGCCCCATCTCTTCGCGCTCTCGTTCGCGACCTACGCCCTCGGCGCGCCGATCGTTCACCTCGTGCACGGGAGCCCCGGAAAATTCGTGGCCGATCTCGGGATTCGCCTCGGCGCTCCGGTCGTCGGCGGGCTCACCGGCGCCGGCATCGTGTGCCTCGTCGACGGGAGCTGCGCGAGCATCGACGCGGCGATCGGCGGCGGCCTCGGCATCATCGCTGGTGGTGTCGCGGCGATGGTGATCGATTACGCGGCGCTCTCCCACGAGCCAAAAAAAGAAGAGAAATGGGACGGCAAGGCCCGTATCTCTCCGACCGTCGCGGCCACCCCGAGCGGCGGCTCGGTCGGCGTCGGCGGCGCGTTCTGATTCCGTCGCGCCAGCCTATGTAAAATACACGCATGCATGGTACACGAATCGAAAGGCCCGAGATCGTCTCGTCGCTCTGGATGCGCGAGCCTCGCGTCGCTCCGGATGCGCGAGCCTCGCGTCGCTCCGGATGCGCGAGCCTCGCGTCGCTCCGGATGCGCGAGCCTCGCGTCGCTCCGGATGCGCGAGCCTCGCGTCGCTCCGGATGC
>JAAFHV010000536.1 GCA_013297655.1 Myxococcales bacterium
AGACCGAGCCAGGGCTAGGAGGACCGCCCGGAGCCGACTCCTGTCGGTGAGGACGTCCGACGACGCCCTGGCGAAGGTATCGACCCGAAGCGCCCTGCCGAGTCAGGCTTCGGTTAGGAATGTGCGGAGCAGCTTGCGACCGCCGCCGGTCTCGAACATCACCTCGGCCTTGTCGCCCTCGATGCGGACGATGGTGCCGGGACCGAACTTCGGGTGCGAGCAGCGGATCGCGAGGGTGGCCGCGGCGAGCTCGCGCTCTTTGCCGCGCGACGATTGGCGGATCTTTTGGGTCGCTCCTTTGCTCAAGAGCTCGACCCCCGCCGCGCCCAAGATTTCCTCGAGCTCGTCTTCGTCCATCTTGGCCGGCGAAGCGCACGATTCGCCGTCGAAGACCCACGATTTCGTGCCCGCGACGTCGGTCTCGAGGACGACGAACGAGCCGCGCTCCACGTACGGAGCCAGCGTCTCGAGCAAATCCTCGAGGCTAGGGGAGAGCGTGGCGGCGGGCACGAGGCCGGTGACCTCTTTCGTGGTGCGCTCCACTTTCCAAGCCACTTCGTCGAACGCGGCCTCCAACGTGGTGCCTTCGCCGAGCGCCTCGCGGCTCTCCCGCTCCTTCTCGCGCGTGATTCGGAAACGATGGGCGTAGGCGTGGATGCGAACCGACATTGTTGCCCCGAGCTAGCACGACTTGTCCCACGAACCAGTATGCGAACGACACGTTTCGTGTTCGATCGCGCGAGGACGACGACTCGCACCGGCGCAAGCGCGCGCACGCGACGACCGAAACGCGCGCGTTCGTCATGTCCGCGCGACGGAAAAAAAACGACGCGGCGGCCCCTTTCATCGGCGAGCGACGATGTGCGCGCGTCGCATGACCAAGGCGCGATCCAGCCGGAACGCGAGCGCCCGTACGCCATCGAATCGTGACTCCAAATTCAGGCACCTGCTTTTTTTCAAGCAAATTCGGCGGAGAAGAGCGCCGCGGCGCGAGGCGTAGCCTCTATCCCTGTCGATTGACCGCCGCCCTCCGAGTTGCCATCGTACGAACGTCTACTGGACAGTCGCGAACGGCTCGCGCCGAGCCTCGACGGGGACTTGATTCGATGCCGCCATCGCCTCCCGACCACGACCACCACGAGGCGTCCTTCTTCCGGCGCTTCTTCCGTCGCTTTCCGAAACAGCCGCGCTCGCGTGCGCTCGTCGACGCGATCCTGGACGCCTCCGAAGAGCTCTTGAGCGACGACGAGCACGCCAACCTCGCCTCGAAAGAGTCGAGCAAGACGGTGAACGTGGAGCGCCTCGCGGAGCGCGCGGGAGTGAGCCCGGGGTCGTTTTACGAGTATTTCGCTTCGGAAGAGGGGCTCGTCGGGGCGCTCGTGGGCCGCGCGACGGCGCGCAATTTCGACGACTTCATGGCCACGATCGACGCCGAGCTCGCCCTGCCCGGGAGCCCCGAGGCAACGCTCGAACGCGCAGTGCGCGCCACGGCGCGAACGGTGAGCACGAGGTACCTCGAGCGCCCGAAGACCACACGCGCCGTCCTTCGTGTCGCGCTCCGCCTCGGACTCTTGCCCATGCTCCAAGACGACCGCGACAGGTTCGCGCGCGAAATGGCCCGCCGCTGCGCGGAGCTCGTGCCGACCGCTCCAAAAGATGCCGTCGAGGCGACGATGCGCGACGTCGCGGACATCGTCATGGGCATGGTGTTCGCCGATCTCTTCCGCAAAGAGCAAGACGCTTCAGGTGTCGCGGTGAGGGCGGGCGACGCCGCGTGGGCACTCGTGCGCGATCGTCTCCGCGGCGATTTCGCTGCGTGACAGCGCGACTTCGACCGCTCCGCGAAGCGCCGTAGCGAAGCGGTGCGCCCGCCGTCGCTCGGTGGCGCGTCGTCGAGCCATGCGCCTCGGCCGCGAACGGAGGCTCGCCCGAGTGGCACCGAAATACGCCACCGTGAGCCCCGTTCGTCACGAGCCTCGGATTCGCCGAACGCGCGTTTTACGGCCTATTTCGTGGCCGATCGAGGGAGGTTATGGGTCCGTCGGACGGTGATCCCTCGGGTTCGTGATCGGGCGGGGAGAACGCTCCGAAGCGCCCGTACGCTCGAATATGCAAACCCGAAACAAAG
>JAAFHV010000540.1 GCA_013297655.1 Myxococcales bacterium
CGCCCTTCGGGGCCTCCTCGGCCGGAGCGGCGGGCGCGGGCTTCGCCTCGGGGCGCGGGTGCGCCTTCGAGAAGGCCGCGTAGTCCGCCTTCGCCCACGCTTCGAACGCGCCGCGAGCGGGCTCGATGCTCGGGTCCGCGCCGACGATCGCGTTGACGTGCTCGGCGCGCTGCGCTTGCTCGGCGCTCTCGATCTTCGCCGAGAGCTCGGCGTTCTGCTTGGTGAGCGCCTCGATCTTCGTCGAGGCGGCCATCAGCTCGGCGACCTTGGCGAGGACCGCGCTCTTCGGCGCGTCGGCCGAGAGCCCGAGGGCCTTGCGCGTCTCGGGCGTCTCCTTGAGCCGCTCCGTCACGGCCTCTTCCGCAGCCTCTTCGGTGGTCATCGGGACCATTCCGAGAGCGGCCGCGAGCAACAGGAATTTCTTCATGCTCATCTCCTGAGTGATCCGCGTGCTCGCAGCGAGCCGCGGGACGTCCACCAACGCAGGATGCGCGGTGAGGCTGTACGACCAGAGGACAGCGCCGATGTGGTCGGCGGTCTCCTCGTCCCTCTGGTCGAAAAAGATCGTGACCGAACCGAAGGGCCACTTCGGCGGGTCCGCGTTGACCTCGGCCTTCGTCTTCTCGTCGAAGGCGATGCGGCCTTCGAGCGCGGCGACGACGCGACCGTCCGAGCGCGTGAAGCTCTCGTTGATCCGCAGCTCCGTCACCCACCCGTGCGGCTCCGCGTATTCGGCGGGTACGTCGTCCCACCAATTCGTGTCCGCGTGCTCGATGACGATCGGCACCTTCGGGTAGCGCGCGAAGTTCTTCACGCACTCTTCGAGGTGCGCGCGGGTGAGGACCATGTCCCGACCCTTGAGGTCGACCTCGTAGCAGAGCACGTTCCACGCGCCGCCCTCGGCGGGCTTCGCTTCGAGCTCGGCGCGCAGCGGCACGACCGCCCCGAGCACTGCCTGCTTGGCGCGCTCTCGGTCCATGCGGCTCAGCGCGATTCGTGAAGTCGTCATTCGCTCTCGCTCGGTGTTGGTGGCGGGTCACCGCCGTCTTCGTCTTCGGGATCGGCCGCTGGCGCCTTCGCGGGCGCGACCGGCTTCGCTCGCTCGAGCACGGGCTCTTTCGTGCCGCGCACGGTGACCGGCTCGGGGATCCCCAGCGTTCGGTACGCCCACGCGCGCGGGACCTCGAGTCCGGCGTCTTGCGCGCCGATCAGGCCGCGGGCGAGCGACTCGACGTCGCGCGCTCCGTCGGTCTTGCCCTGCACGATCGGCAGCGGGCAGTCCTCGCCGAACCGCTGCGGGTTCGAGCGGATGTAAAGCGCGATCATGCGCTCGATCATTCGCGCAGCGTTGCGCACGTCGGAGCGCCAGAACGTGTGCGTCGTGCGCTCCTGCGCCTCGACCGCGGCGCGCGCGCCTGGCTGAAGGTCCGACAGGTTCGCGACGCCGTGCACGACCTTCGAGGTGTACGAGTCGACGAGCTTCGCGATCGCGAGCTGCATCGGCTCGGACGCCGGATGCTTCACGTCGATCGCCTTGAGCTCGGTCGTGTCCGCGAGCACCGCGCGCAGCGAGCCGGAGACGGCGTTCACCGCCTTGCGCAGCGCCGCGATGTCCTCGTTCGACGCGACCGCGACCTCGCCGTTGAACTTCGTGCGGGCGGTGCCATCAGCCCGCGCTCCGCCGGCGGCGTAGTAGCCGACCATCGGTGGACGGCCGATCATCTCGGCGAGCGCCATCACGTCCCGGATCGACCAGACCTTGAAGAGCAGGTACCAGACGAGCGTCGAGGCCATGCCCTCACGAGTGCGCTGCGCGCCGCGCACGCGCGGGACGCAGACGAGCACCTTCTCGGGCGGGAGGTCTTCGATCGGGACGCCGTAGACGCCCTCGTACAGGGTATCTGCGCCCCACTCGTCGTGCAGACGCAGCGCCCACGGTCGCGGGTCGTTGCGGTCGCAGGCGTACGAGAGGCGGCGCGTGTCGACGATCTCCGCCCCGAGCGGGACGAGCTCGCCGTCGCTCTTGGACCACACGACCTCGTGCAGCGAGCGGCCGTAGAACTTCGCCGCAGTCCACTCG
>JAAFHV010000054.1 GCA_013297655.1 Myxococcales bacterium
TCATGAGTCTTAAGTGGATATTCCCAAATCGCCAATACACACTTCGTCATCCAGGCGGGTGACGACCTCGCAGCCGTCGTGAGTCACCACGATCGTGTGCTCGAACTGCGCGGAAAGACTCCCGTCTCGGGTGACGACCGTCCAACCGTCGCCGAGAGAAAAAACATCGGCGCCGCCGAGATTCACCATCGGCTCGATGGTCAACGCCATCCCTGCGCGTAGGCGCGGCCCGGTTCCACGGATGCCTACGTGGCTCACGTGCGGAGACATATGCATCTTGCGTCCGATCCCGTGGCCTCCGAAATCACGAACCACGCTGCACCCCTCGCGGTGCGCGAGCTCCGTGATCGCAGCGCCGATATCGCCGAGGCGCGCGCCCTCACGGACGACGGCGATCCCAGCGTCGCGACATGCCCTCGCGACGCGAACGATCTTCGACGCGAGGGGACCAGGAGCACCCACGAAGAACGTGGCCGAAGTGTCCCCGTGGTACCCGCCGATCTCGGTCGTCACGTCCACGTTCACGATGTCGCCGGCGCGCAAGATCACGTCTGCGCGCGGAACGCCGTGGCACACGACCTCGTTCACGCTCGTGCAGACGGAGGCGGGAAACCCTTGGTAGCCGAGCTGACTCGGTCGCCCCCCGCGACGTGCCGTCTCTTCTCGCACGAACGCGTCGATCGCGGCGGTGCTCGTTCCGGGGACGAGCACCGCCTTCACCTTCGCCAATGTCTCTGCGGCCACCCGACCGGCGACGCGCATCTTTTGAATCTCGGAACGCGAGAGGAGCTCGATACCCATGGCCCTTCTTGCCGGTCCGCGTTCGAGGCGACCAATACCGGCTCGGTATCGCCGCCGCGCATAGGCATAAATCTATATAAATCGGACACTTGCGACCGTTCGAGGCGTCGGCGCGTTGGCGCGCTGCGCAGGCTCGGACGACGGCGGCGCGGGATGCTAAGACAGAGCGGTGAGTCTCGCTCAGCTCGAAAGCTTCGTCGCCATCGCGGAAGAGGGAAACGTGACCCGAGCGGCGCGTCGCCTCGGGATCTCTCAGCCGCCGCTCACGCGCAAGATCCACGCTCTCGAGGACGAGCTCGGCGTTCGTCTGTTCGTGCGTGGCGCGCGCGGCGTGTCGCTCTCTCCGTCCGGTGAGAAGCTGCTCTCCCACGCGCGCGACATCCTCGGCCGGGTCGCGAACGTCCGCGCCGCGATCGGTGACCCTTCTTCGTCCTGATTCGAGCCGTCACCGCCCCAACGCAGACGCCGTGCCTCGTCCGAAGCCGGCGTAGCGAATGGCCGTGAGGGGAGCGACGAGCTACGTCAGTGGCAGCCTTGGGTGCGACTCACCGCGCTCGAGCCGGGGGTCGTGTTGACGACGGTGCACGCGCCGCAGGTGAAGTACGAGGCCGTCGAGCCGCACGCGACGGTGGAGTGGAACGCGCTCTGCGACGTGCTCTTGCAGATCGAGCCGGTGATGGGGCTCTGGAAGGTGAGGCACCCGTGATAGGCGGTGCGCCCGGCGGTGTCGCAGGTGGGGTCCTTCGCGCACACGCCGCGGACGGACTCGCAGTAGCCGCAGGTGCCGCCGACGAACTCGGCGAGCTCTTTTTCTACTGTGCCGGAGCAGTTGTAGTCGAACGAGCCGTTCGCGCGCGAGGTGGTGAAGTAGGCGGTCTGGCCGGGCTTCGCGTTGGCGTTCGTGTCGTCGCAGTCGGTGTGGTCCTTCACGAACGGGTCGGGGGTGCCGTCGGTCGGGGCAGCGCCCGCGACGCAGCCCGGGATCGCGTTCCCGTTCGCCGCGGTGCCGTTCATGTCGCCGAAGCCGTCACGATCTTTGTCGCGGTACCAGAGCATGCACGCGCCGCCGCTCGCGCAAGCCGGGCAGGTGCACTGGCCTACTTTGCCGGCCGCCACGCACGAGCCGCCGATGCCGGCGCACGAATCGTTGCAGCATACACCATCTACGCAATTGCCCGTTTGGCACTGCGCCACGCTGGTGCACACCGCGCCGTTGGCGAGGCGCGCCTTGCACGTGTTGCTCGGGTCGCAGAAGTGGGTGGATGCGCAGTCGGCAGGGCCGGTGCACGTGGTCTTGCACGACGCGGCCCCGCTCGGGCAAGCGTAGGGATCGCACACGTCGAGCCCGAGTTGGCAATGACCCACGCCGTCGCACGCGGCGCGGCCTTGTGTGCTGCCGGTGTTGCAGAACGTGGTCCCGCACGTCTTCGTCTTGTCGGGGTAGCCGCAGGCGCGCTTGCCGTTGCACTTGCCGGCGCACGGTTTGTCGTCCGTCGTGACGCCCGCCTCGGGGACGTTGATCGCGAGGCCGGCGTCACCGCCGTCGTCCTCGACCACCGCGCCGCCGTCGGGCTGGGCGAGGGGAGCCGTCGGGCACTCGTTCGCCGGATCTTCGCCGTCCGGGATGGGCTCGCACTTTCCGCCCTTCCCGGGGAGGTTGCACGATTCACATTTCCCGGAGCAAGCGCTCTCGCAGCACACGCCGTCGGCGCACGAGCCGGACTTGCAGTCGTTGGCGACGGTGCACGTCTCACCTGGGTTTTTGCCGTTCGGGTTCCCTGGCGTCGAGGTGTCCTTGTCGGAGGGCGACCCGCCCGAATCCTGCGCGGCGACCGGATCGTCGCCCGTGCATCCGGAGATCGCGTTGCCCGCCCATGCGGCGCAGACGACGGCGCACCCCACCAACAACCAGGTCTTCGGTGACATGCCATCAGCTTATCGAGGTCGTCCACGGCGGTGAAAGTGATTTGCGCGTGATCCGCGCGGAGCGAACGCGTCGATCGCGCGCGAACCAAGGGCTCTCGCGCGCACGATTCGATCGCAAGTGGTTGCCTTCGTTGAGCCTTTATCGATCGTGCCCGGGAGCGCTGTCGTCGCGCTCGACGGTCGCGGCCGTCGACGTGGTGTGCAATCCGAACGCGCGCGGGATCGCGAGGCTCGCCTCGGTTCGTCGACCGGCAGCATCACGAAGCACGAGGGGCTCCTCGACGAGCGCGCCAGCGAAGCTCCGCGTGAACGTCCAAACGGAGAACAGCGGACTCGGGTTTCCCTCGCGCGCGATGGCGTGAACGGCTTTGAGCGCGTGGAGCCCGGTCTGCTTCCCTGCCGTCAGCGTTCGCTCCGGCGACCGACCGTCGGCGCACACGACCACGCGCCCGTCGTCGCTCACCGCGTGCGCGGCGGCGGCCAAATAAGCCTCGATCCCCCCTCGTAGCTCTATCCTCGCGGCGCGCCTTTGGGGATCGGGAGAGCCCGTCGCGGTGCCGAGTGGCAAGTACGGCGGCGTGCCGGTCACGAGGTCGAAGGTCTGCGCCGGCAGCTCCAACGTGCGCTCACGAAGGTCGCCGTGCAGCAGGCGCGTACGATGGGTGAGCGCGTTGTGCGCGACGTTCTTCTCGAGGAGCGCGAAGCTCTCTTCCTGCGCCTCGATGCCCACGAGCGAAGCCTCGGGGAACACCGAAGCGACCATCAGCAACACGGACCCGATCCCGGTCCCGAGGTCGAGCGCGCGCTGCGGTGCCCGCGCCAACGAGCTCACCGCCACGAACGCGGTCGCACGATCGTCGATCGAGAAGCGGTGCCCACGCGCGCGCTGGAACACGGAGTATTTCGCGGTGATCGGGTCGCAAGTAAGGAGGTCGTCGCTCGTCATTCTGAAAGTCCGGGGGCGTCATACCCCGGATCGCTTTTGGCCGGGTCCTGCGTGACCGGCCCTCCGAACGTAAAAATCCCAAACCCACGGTATTTCGAGCCATTCGTGCGTTTGCGGCTAGTCTCGGTCGGAGGAGGTCGAGCATGAAACGTCGAGGTATTTTGGTGTTGGGAGCGGTCGTGTGTGGGGTCGCGGTAGGCGTCGCGTGCAGCGGCTCCGAGAGCACCGACCTCTCCGACGGGGGCACGAGCCCGACCACGACGTCGACGAGCACGGGGACCACGCCGCCCACGAACACGGTGCCCACCACGCCTCCTGTCGACGCGGCTCCGCCCGGCGATGCGTCGACGGTGACAGACAGCTCCACGCCGACCGACGCGTCGAGGACGGATGCGGGCACGTCGATGAGCTTCTTCGTCACGAGCACCGGCTCTGGCAACAGCGGCGGGAACCTCGGCGGCCTCGCCGGCGCGGACACCAAGTGCCAAACGCTCGCCACTGCGGCTGGCGCGGGAGGCCGCACGTGGAGGGCCTACCTCAGCATCACCGGGACGAACGCGCGCGACCGCATCGGGACGGGCCCTTGGTACAACCAAAAGGGCGCCATGATCGCGGCCAACGTCGCGGCGCTACACGCGACCGACATCCTCGCGGTGAACGCGATCGACGAGACCGGCGCGGTCGTCCCTACGAACCAGCACGACATCCTCACCGGCACCAACGCCGACGGCACCGCGAACGCGGCGACGTGCAACGGGTGGACGTCGAACGCCGGCAACCAGACCGGATTCCTCGGCCATAACGACTCGCAGACCACGGGCAACAACGCCGATCGTTGGAACAACGCGCACGTCTCGGGCGGCTGCTCGCAGGGGGCGCTCACCAACACGGGCGGCTCCGGCCGCATTTACTGCTTCGCGACGAACTGAGCGCCAACGCGCGGCTCACGGGCTCGGGTCGGCACGGTTTCGTGTCACGGCGCGGGCCCGTGGTGTTTTGTCGGATCCACGCTCGCGGGCGACGTTCGATCGTTTCGCCGTGTCGGCTCGGTTTAGCCTCGAGCGTATGGAGCTCGACTCGACCTTCGTTGCGCTCGAGTGGACGTTCGGTCTCGCGTCGCTCGGTGCGGTCGCCGCCCGCGCGCGGATGCGTGTATCTTCCACGCGTCGCAAGGGCGTCGCGGTCGTCGCCGCGGTCGCGCTCGTCGGCCTCGCCGCGCTCGAGTGGGGGAAGCGAATCGAACCTTATTTCCTCGAGGTCACCACGACTCGTGTGCCGCTGGTTCGCGAGCCGTTTCGTGTCGTTCTGCTCGCGGACCTCCACGCTGGTCGCATGTCGGCCTCCGATCTCGCGAAGGCGGTGAGCCTCGCGAACGCCACGTCTCCCGACGTGGTCCTCCTCGCGGGCGACTACATCAGCGGCTACGAAATGATCGACGAACGTGCGCACGCTCTAGAAGGCCTCCGCGGGCTCGTCGCGAAGCATGGCGTGCTCGCGGTGATGGGCAATCACGACTCCGAGCCCTACGGCGACGACACGAAGCGCCGCGACGAGGTCGCCACGCGGCTTCGGGGGTTCGGCTACCGGGTGCTCGCGAACGAGGCGCTCGACCTCGGTGCCTTCTGGGTGGTCGGTCTCGAGGACGTTCAGGCCGCTCGCACCGACGTCGCGCTCGCGCGTCACGGCGTACCTCCCGGGGCGAAGGTGGTCTACCTCGCCCACGATTAGCACGCGCTCCCTCCAGCGCCTCGATCTCGCCCTCGAGGGGCACACCCACGGCGGTCAGGTCTGTGTACCCTTCACGGACCTATGCGGCGCGCCGTCACGCGATCGCCCGTTCGTCCGCGGCACCTATGCGTGGCCGCAGGGCGGCACCCTCGTCGTCACACGAGGCGTCGGTCTCGCGAAGGCGCCCCTTCGCTTCGCGTGCCGCCCAGAGGTCTCGGTCGTGGAGCTCGGCGGCGCGAACGAGGGCGGTTCGGTGCCCTAGCCGTGCCCCACCGATCCATCCGATCGTCCTGCACTTACGGGCAGTTGTCGCGAGGGCGGAGCCTCTCTTTTTCGCGTCGGGCGTCTTGGCTTTCGTCTTGAACGGACATGCCGGTTGGGTCATAGCTGCGTCGAGGTCTCGAATGTCGCTTGCGAAGCTCGGATGGGTGGGGATTTCTCTGTTGGGCGCGGTCGGGCTCGTCGCCGCGTGCGGGTCCACGGTGCCGCGTGCGGGCTTCGACGAGGCGGACTCCGCGGTCAACCCGTTCGCGGACGGCTCGGCGGACGGCCCGAGCTTCCTCGACCCGGACTCCGCGACGACCGGCAACTGCGCTCCGGGCTCCGAGACGCGCATCACGGGCAAGGTCTACGACCCGGCCGGTCGGAATCCCCTCTACAACATCCAAGTCTACGTCCCGAGCGGCGATCTCCCCGAGGTGAAGGTCGGTCTCCCCGATCCCCCCGCTGGCGAGGTCGTTTGCAAAGGGCAGACGTGCGACACCGAGGTGCAGAACCCGGTCGCCGCCACGCTCACCAACACGAAGGGCGAGTTCGACCTGAAGAGCCCGCGCCTCTTCGCCGGCAAGAACGTGCCGCTCGTGATGCAGGTCGGGAAGTGGCGCCGCAAGATCGTGATCCCGGAGGTGAAGGCCTGCCAGGAGAACAAGCTCCCCGCCGGCGACACGCACCTCCCGCGCAACGGCAGGGAGGGCGACCTTCCGCAAATCATGATGGTGCTCGGCGACTACGACGCGCTCGAATGTCTCCTCTACGGCATCGGCATTTCGAACGACGAGTTCGAGGGCGGTTACACCACGCCGTCCAAGCACATCCATGTCTTCCGCGGGCTCGGCGGTGGCACACGGGTGAACGGTCAGGCGATCCCCGACGTCTCCAACGTGTGGGACGCGGCCTACAAGATGCAGAAGTTCGACATCACGATGCTCGCGTGCGAGGGCGATCCCACCCTCTCGAACAAGCCCGCGGCGATGAACACGATGCGTGACTACACGACCGTATTCGGGGGGCGCGTATTCGCGACGCACTACCACTCCCAGTGGGCGTTCCGTTCGGGGTGGGGCGAGACCGTCGTCAAGAGCGGGGGTAGCGCGGGGGCGAACCCGTACCCCATCAACACGAGCTTCCCGAAGGGGCAGGCGTTCGCCGACTGGCTCCTGAACGTGGGCGCAACCAGCACCCCAGGCAGGATATCGCTGTCCTCACCCTCGACCTACCAGGGCGGTCTCGCGTCGCCGAGCGTGGGCCAAGAGTGGATCGGCTCGGGGTCTTCGGCGAAGTACGTGTCGTTCAACACGCCGGTCGGTGTCCCCGCCGCGCAACAATGTGGCCGCTTCGTCATCAGCGACGTGCACGCTGGCGGCGATGGCTCGGGTGGCAACGATTTGCCGAACTCGGCGTGTGGTGGCCTCAACGCCCAGCTCGCCGCGATCGAGTTCATGTTCTTCGATCTTTCCTCGTGCGTGCAGGACGAAAGCAAGCCGCCGGAGCCGCCGAAGTAGGCTGTAAGTACTCGTAAGGAATGAGGATGATTCAGGGGAGTCTTCCTCCGAAATCGCCGAGCGGAAATCGTCGTGAATGTCGGGTGCGCGGCATTTCGTCTTGAATCGAGCTGACGATTGCGTCATAGCGTGAAGCGAAAGAGGTTCCCGAATGGCTCTGCATAAGCTTGGGTTGGCGTCCGTGCTCGTCATCGGCGCGGTGTGTGCGGCGACGGCCTGCTCGTCGACCGTTCGCAACCAGTTCGACGACGTCGACTCCTCGGTGGACCCGGGCCTCGGCGATTCGGGCGGCACCGACGGACCGAGCCTCCTCGACCCGGACAGCTCGTCGACGGGCAACTGCCCCGAGGGCTCCGAGACGAAGATCACCGGCAAGGTCTACGATCCCGGTGGTCGGAACCCGCTTTACAACATCCAGGTCTTCATCCCGAGCGGCGACCTGCCCGAGATCAAGACGGGTCTCCCGGCCCCCAAGGCCGACGGCTTCTGCCCCGGCCAGGCCTGCGACTCGCAGGTGCTCAACCCGATCGCGGCCGCGCTGACGAACACGAAGGGCGAGTTCGAGCTGAAAGGCCCGCGCCTCTTCCCGGGCAAGAACGTGCCGCTCGTCATGCAAATCGGCAAGTGGCGTCGCAAGATCGTGATCCCCGAGGTGAAGGGCTGCGAGACGACCAAGCTCGCCGCATCCGACACGCGCCTCCCGAAGAACGGGACCGAAGGCGACATGCCGCAGATCGCGCTCACCACCGGCGGCTGCGACGCGCTCGAGTGTTTGCTCGCTGGCATCGGCATCGACAACAGCGAATTCGAGGCCGGCTACGCCGACCCCAAGAAGCACATCCACATCTTCCAGGGCTCCGGCGGCGGGTCTTCCGTGAACGGTCGCACGCCCCCGGCCGCGAACACCATGTGGTCTGGCGTGGCTCAAATGGGCCAGTACGACATCGCGATGCTGTCGTGCGAGTGCGGCGAGAGCAACGACACGAAGGGCGACCTTCAGTCGATGCGCAACTTCGCCAACGCAGGTGGCCGCGTGTTCGCGACCCACTTCCACTACACGTGGATGAAGAACAACCCCGCGTGGGCTTCGAGCATCCTCGACTTCTCCTCCTCCGGCAGCGGCACCAGCCCGTTCGACGTCAACACGAGCTTCCCGAAGGGCCAAGCGCTCGCCGACTGGCTCGTCGAGGTCGGCGCTTCGCCCACGCCCGGCAAGATCGCCCTCACCGGCGTGACGAACAGCCAGGCCGGCCTCGCGAGCGGCTCGCCCGCGCAGCAGTGGGTCGGCGCGGGCCGGAACGGCAAGTACTACAGCTTCAACACGCCCGTTGGCATCCCCGTGGCCGACCAGTGCGGCCGCTTCGTCTTCAGCGACCTCCACAGCGCTGGCGACGGCGGCGACCCGTTCCCGGGCTCGTGCAGCTCGCTCAACGCCGGTCAGACCGCGCTCGAGTACATGTTCTTCGACCTCTCGTCGTGCGTGCAAGACGAGACCAAGCCGCCGGAGCCCCCGAAGTAGTCGGCGCTCGGGCAAGCACCCGCGCGAAAGAACGCGCGACCTCACGACTGGTGGGGCCGCGCGTTTTCTCGTTCGAGTCTCTCACTCCGCGGCGGCCGCGACCCCTGCTCCCACGGCCTCGAGCTCGCCGAGCACGCGCTCCTTCGTCGCCTGCAGCTTGCCGAGCCCCTCTTCGATCTCGAGCTCGACCATGAGCTCACCCGCGAGGACGTGGGCCTCCTCCGCCGCGCGTCGTAGCTTCTTGAAGCGGCCGATCGAAGGCCCGCCGTTGGCGATCGCGACCACGGGGGCGGTGCCCTTCGAGAGGGCCTCGAGCAGCGCCTCCAGCGAGGAGCGGGCAGCGGCGATGGTCTCGAAGGCGACGAGCTGCTGGTCGAGGCGTCCGAGCTCCCTCTCGGCTTTCTCTCGGACGGCGGCGCGGACAAAATCGGATACGGCGGGGCTCGAGGATGGCTTCATGGGCCCATTGTATACGCGTGTTCAGTGGCGCTCAAGTGTTCAGCTTTCGGGCTGGGTTGTCTTCGCGGCCGGGACGGGGCAAGGTTAAGTCATGGGGGACGCGGGAGCTTCGGCGCTCGAGAGCGCGATATTGTCCGACGCTGGCCTGGGATCGCCCGAGCTCCTCGCGGTGCTCGATCACATCGCGCACCCGATCTTCGTGAAGGATCGCAACTTTCGCTGGGTCCTCATGAACGCGGCCGCCGAGAAGCTCATGGGCTTCCCGCGCGTGGAGATGCTCGGTCGCACCGACCACGATTATTTCCCGAAGGACGAGGCCGATTTTTTCCGCTCGAAGGACGTCGAGACGTTCCGTACCGGCAACACCGTCGTCGTCGAGCAAGAGGCGCTGACCGACGCGAAAGGCGAGCTCCACACCCTCGCGACCACGAAGACCCCGCTCCGCGACAAGACGGGCGCGATCACTCATCTCGTCGGCATCATCCACGACGTCACGGCGCTCGTTCGTGCCGAAGGCGCGCTTCGGGTGGCGAACGAAGATCTCGAGCGACGCGTCGCCGAACGAACACGCGCGCTCGAGGCTGCGCAGCAAGATCTCGTCCGCAAAGAGCGCCTCGCCGTCCTCGGTAGGCTCGCGGGCGGCGTCGCCCACCAGATTCGCAACCCGCTCGGCGCGATCCGAAACGCGGTCAGCGTTATGGCGCGCCATTCGGACGATCCGACGCACCCGAGCTTTCGCGAAGCCATCCGCATCCTCCAAGACGAGTCGATCCACGCGAACCGGATCGTGACCGACTTGGTCAGCTACGCGCGCGTGCGGAGCCCATTGCCGCGCCCCCTCTCGCTCCCGGAGATGGTGCGTGAGCTCGTCGACGGGCTCGGGGTGCCGGTCCACGAGCGCGGGTCGCACGAGAGCACCGCCGAGACGAGCGGTCCGTTGCTCGTCACGGGCGAGCCCGGGCACCTCGTCGCGCTCGTCGTCGACGACGTCCCCGACGCCTACGTCGACGAGCTGCAAACCTACGAGGCGCTGCGAAATCTGCTGCGAAACGGGATCGAGGCGATGCCGCTCGGCGGAACGCTCCATGTCACCGTCGACTGCCCGGAGGCCGCGTTCGTGCGGGTCGTCGTGGAGGACGAGGGCGAGGGCATTCCGGAGTCGGTCCGTCGCCGCATGTTCGAGCCGCTCGTGACGACGAAACCCACGGGGCTAGGCCTGGGGCTCGTCACCGCGCAGTCGCTCGTCGTGAGCCAGGGAGGGCGCCTCGAATGGCATCAACACGAGGGTCGCGGGGCGCGCTTCGAGGTCCTCCTCCCGCTCGCGCGCGCGCGGCAAGTGAACGTGAGCGCGCGCTCGGCTTGAGGCTCCCACGGCGCATGTAACCTGCACGCAAATGCGTGCGCTATGCACATGTGTCGCGGCGACGGCGATCTCGAGCGTTACTGGTTGCGCTTGATGACGTGGAAGCCGAACGGGGTCTCGACCGGGTCGCTCACCGCGTCGATCTCGAGGGCGAACGCGGCGTCGGAGAAGGGCTTCGCCATCTTCTCGCGGGTGAACTTTCCGAGGCTGCCTTGGCGCTCCTTCGCGCCCGGGTCGTCGGAGTATTCCGCGACGAGCGAGCTGAAGTCGGTGCCCTTCTCGCGTGCCTTCTTCGCGACCTCGTCGGCGCGCTTCTTCGCTTCGGCCTTGGTGCGGCTCACGCCCTTCGGGCTGCGCTCGGCGCCCTTCCATGCGACGAGCACGTGCTGGGCGGTGACGTGGGTCGGAGGCTCGTGGGCGCTCGATGGTGCGCGCGCGGACGGGGGCGACGGGGGCGAAGAGGGCGAGGGCACGACGGAAGCCGTGCTCGCCGTGCTCGTCGGGAGGCTCGACGAAGGAGGAGCGTCTTTCTTGTCGTCGCACGCGGCCGAGCACGCGAGCGCGAAGGTGACGGCGATGACGGTCGTGAAACGAGCCGAGGCGTTCAACGTCCGGCTTCCGTTCGTTGGTAGCGGGGTCCGCCCGCGACGAAGGTGCGCAGCGGGCGACGCCCGATGTACGGCGCGAGGCCCATCGCGTGAGAGCTGTCCGGTGTCGCGTAGAGCCAGGCTTTTCGGAGCTCCGCGTCGTACACCGGGGGCGCGACAGGCCCACCAGAGACCCCGAGGACCGCGAGCTTCGGGGCCTCGCTCGCGAGCACGCTGGTGCCAGCCGCACGCTCGAGCTCTTCGCCGCGGAGGAGACGGGATGCGAGCTCCTCGTCGAACAAGTCGGTGGCGCGTGCGTAGACAAAAAGCGACGTGGTCGCGGGGCGGCGGACAGCTTCCTCGCCGTGCCAGGCGACGTGGGGGGCGCGCGGTCCCCAGCCCACGACGCACGCGCGCGGGTCGCCGGTTTGGCAGCCGTCGCCGACGCGGAACGCGACCCACGCCCCGGAGTAGCGACGACCAGGGACCCAAGCCCACGCTCCGCGCCGCGCGATGTACGTCCAGCGCCCGTAGTGGAACGTGACCCAGCCCCACGCGACGTCGCTCACCCAGACGTAATCCGGACGGCCCTGGTTCTCGCGGTAGGCGAAGTGACCGTGCGAGGCATATGGGACGAAGCCCTCGCCCACTTCTTCGCTGCGCGGCACCCAGACCATGCCCGCTACGTCGTCTTCCACCCACGTCCCGTAGGGGGCGAGCTCCGGACGGAAGAGCGAGAGCGCTTGCGGGTCCGCGTCGTCGAACTCGGTCGCGGCGGTGGCCTGCGTAGGATGCGTGCTCACCCCGACCGGCCCCTGGAGGTCAATCGAATGCCCGCACCCCACGACGAGCATCGGCGCGAGCGCGAGTAGGATCGGGGATTGCGCGAGGGCACGTACGAGGCGCATGGGCCGACTCCAGACCACCTCTCGGCGGCGATACGAGATGAGACAATGATGGGAGCGCACGGAAAGCTCGGTGTCAACGCAGCGCCCGACAAATCCTTCCAAGTTCGTAAGGTCGACGGCCGAGCCCGTTGGGGGGCGGTAGCGACGTGGCGGGCGGGGAGCGACGAGCCTTTCGTAAGGTCTCGGAATGGGGCGCTTCTTGTCGTGCGGTTGGTCGCTTCGGCGGATTTCGGCCACGAGGGCTCACGCGCGGCGTTTAGGCTCGCGCGTAGCCCGCGCGACGTAGGCTGCACACGCGCCGAGGAGCCACACCGACTGGTCCTTGATCATCGTCGAGCGCACGACGTACGGGTCGAGGTCGCGCTTGCGACGCGTGACGAGGACGACCAGCCCGGCGACGAACGCGACGACACTGACGAGCGCCAGCGGAGCGCGGAGCTCGAGGTCTGCCATGAGCGTGAGCCCACCGGGGACGAGCATCACGGCGACCGCACCGAGGGCGACCTTGCGGAACGCGCGACGCCGCTCTTCGAGGACGAGGTGACAGCTCTGGCAGAACGAGAGCTGCAACGTGACGGAGCGTCGGAACATGAGCGCTCCGAGCGCCCCGAACGCGAACCGAGCCCATGGCGGTACGTACTCGAACGGCGAGGCGATCTCGGTGAGGTCGACCTTGGTCGCGCACTTGATGCATCGCTTCGGCAGCCGCGAGCTCTCGTGAACCACGAGCGCGTCACCGTCGACCCGAGGGCGGCGCGCGCGGTCGTCGCCGCCGACCTGGTTTCGCTCGGGGGTTGCCCTCGTCGCTGCCTCTGGCGGCGCGTAGGGATTCTCGTCGCCCATCGTCGAAGGCTAGAGCATCTGGCCAGCCGAGCCCATCCGCCTTCTACCGGAGGCGACAAAACGAAAAACCCGTGACTTGGGGTCACGGGTTTCGACCGGCATTCGAGCACCGGCGCTGGAAGCTCACCGCGCCGGAAGATGACCGGTGCCGGAAGCTGAACCGCGCCGGAAGATCACCAGCGGTAGTGAGCGAACGCCTTGTTGGCCTCGGCCATCTTGTGCGTGTCGTCGCGCTTCTTGACCGCGTTGCCACGGCCGTTCGCCGCGTCGAGGAACTCGGCCGCGAGGCGCTCGCGCATGGTCTTCTCGCCGCGGTCGCGGGAGTAGGTCACGATCCAGCGCATCGCGAGGGCGACGCGGCGCTCGGGACGAACCTCGACCGGAACCTGGTAGGTCGCACCGCCGACACGGCGGCTCTTGACCTCAAGCTTGGGCTTCACGTTGTCGAGGGCCTTGCGGAACACCTCGATCGGGTCCTCCTTGAAGCGCTCGCCGATGACGTCGAACGCGCCGTAGAGGATACCCTCTGCGGTGGCCTTCTTGCCGCCGTACATGAGGGTGTTCGTGAACTTCGAGACGAGCTTGTCCTTGAACTTCGGATCGGGTGTGATCTTGCGCTTGGGGACTTCGCGGCGACGAGGCATCGGATACTCCTACGAAACTCTAAATCTTGAATATGTTCGCGTGCTTGCGGCGGATGTTGCCGACGAGCGACGCGGTTGGCGAATCAGGCGCCGCGACTCAAGCCTTGGGGCGCTTGACGCCGTACTTGGAGCGCTTGCGGTTGCGGTTGGCCTTGTTCGTCGAGGAGGGGCCGATCGCGCCGGCCGCGTCGAGCGTGCCGCGGACGACGTGGTAACGAACGCCGGGGAGGTCCTTCACGCGGCCACCGCGGATGAGGACGACCGAGTGCTCTTGGAGGTTGTGCCCCTCGCCCGGGATGTACGAGGTGACTTCCATGCCGTTCACGAGACGAACGCGGCAGACCTTACGAAGCGCCGAGTTCGGCTTCTTCGGGGTGGTCGTGTACACGCGAACGCAGACGCCACGCTTCTGCGGGCAGCTCTTGAGGGCCGGCGAGGCCGTCTTCCAGCGGGCAGCCTCGCGGCCGTGGTTGATGAGCTGATTGATCGTCGGCATGGGCAGATTCTCGTTCCGAAAGCGTTATTGCGATGGTGGCGATGGGTGGCGGACAGCTTGGATGCGGGACCGAGACGGAACCAGGCTCGCACCTTCCCGTCGGAGAAAGCGCGCGAACGCAGCTTTTTCCCCTTGGGAGGGCGGCACTCTACACATGGAAAGAGGGGTGTCAAGCGTCGCTGGCAGACGTCAGACGAAGACATCCTCGATTCGTGCCGCGATGGCGGCCTTGGCCGTCCACGCGGTGAGCTTCGTGGAGGAGCGCTCCTCCATCAAGAGGGCCTCGTGGGCCGCGGTCGGGGTGAATCCACGGGCGGCGAGCACGGCGCGAAGGCCGGCCCGGGCAGCTCCTGCGGCCCCTTCTTCGCGTCCTTCTTCGCGCCCTTCTTCGCGCCCTTCTTCGCGAACGGCGTCGAGGCTCGCGTAGCCGCGGCGCTCGAGGAGGTTCTTCAGGGTGAGCTCGTGGGCGCGCTCTCGGTCGTACAGAGCTTCGACGGGGACGTCGTTTTTGAGGATGCCAGGGGCGCGCAAGACGGCGCCGGGGCCGCGCGTGACAGCGGGTTTTCCGGGCTCGTAGACCTCGACCCGACGCGCTCCGAGCAGGCGGACGACCCACACGAAGCGGGTCCCCGCAGCGAGGAGCTCGGTGATTTTTTCCTGGAGCTCGACCTCGTCTTGGCCTGCGCTCGCGTATTCCACCGCGAGGGGAGGGACGCCGCGGATGAAGCCGCGTTGGTCGGGGACCGCGCCGACGGCGATGTCCGGCGCGCGCAAGCTACCGTCACCGAAGGTGTATCCGGCGTCGATTCCGGTCTCGGTGACGTCGGGATCCGTGTCGAGGACCTGGGCGCCGACCACCGTTCCGCGTGCGCCATCGCCGCCGGTGGGGCCACAGTAGTAGGCGTGACCGTTCGAGAGCTCGTAACGATCGCCCGGCTTCAAATGCTCGACGCGAAAGGGACCGGGCTGGCCTTCTTTCTTGCGGGCGTCGCTCATGACCGCAGTATAGCGCGCGGGCGGCGGCGGCGGGGTGGGCGTGAAAAAAAGCGGCACGCGCGCGGACATCGGCGGTAAACGCGAGACCCTTTCGAATGGCGTCGCACGAGAACCTCGGCCCGAAGGGCGGCCCGCGGCCAGAAGGCCGAGCGAAGCGCGTCGCGTTCGTCGGGATCGTCGTGTACGCGGCGGTCGCGGCGCTGCGTGCTACTTCGTTGCAACATGCACCCACCTGGCTGACGGCGGGGCTCGCGGTGCTCCTCGCGTATTTCGGCTCGAAGCCGCGTCTGCTCGACGACGCCGCCGACGACGGGCCGCGCCAGCTCGCCACCCTCGGGTTCGCGATGACCCTCGCGACGAGCGCGATCCCCGAGGCGCTGCCCCTCCCGTCGACCCTCGCCGCGATCGGGAGCGCGCTCGGTGTCACCGGTGGGCTCCGTGCCCTCGCGCGGGCGAGCGGCCCGGAGAGCGTCGTGACGAAGCGCGGGCACGTCTCGTTCGTCTACACGCTCGCCGCGTTCGCGCCGGCGGTGCTCGCGGTGGTGAAGCTCGCCCTCTCCGGCCTCGGGAAAAAGGCGCTCGCGTCGGACTTGCCGAATCGCCCCGCGATCGAAGCGATGATCCCCGCGGGGGCGCTTTTTTTCGCCGCGATCGCGCGAATGCTGTCGGCGCGCCTGGAGCTCGGGACTCGTGAGCGTACCCGCGTCGCGTTCGGGTTGACGGTGCTCTTCCCCGCGATCGCGGCGGTCCTCGCCGCCACCTCGAGCTCCCCCGTGCTCTCCCACGTGCGCTTCTTCGCTGCCGGCTCGGGGGTCGCGATCGCGTGGGTGTGCGGTCACGGTGAACCGGTGCAGATTGCACAGATCTCGCGACGCGCCCTCGCGCTCGGGGTCTACCTCGGACCGGCGTGCATGCTCGGGGCGCTCTTCACCGCTACGCACGAGAACGCGGCCCCGGCGTACACGTTCGTCACCGGGGTCGTGGTGCTCGCGCTCTCCCTCTTCGTGTCGTCGTTCGAGACGTCGTTCTTGCCTGCCTCGGGGAAGCTGCTTACCGCGGTGTCGCGCGCGCATTCGGCGCTCTTGGAGAGCGAAGCGAGCGAAGCCGTGCGGCTCTCGCTCGAGAGGGTTCGAGAAGCCTCCGGGCCGAACGATGGCTCGCCCGAGCTGTGGATGCTGGCCCCGCCGCGGGTGCTCGCGATCGACGCGGCAGGCTATCCGCACACCCGAAAAGCGGAGCTCCCGACGACCATGATCGACGTGTGCTCGCGCGAGCCGTTCGGCGTGCTGCGGACCGAGGTCCTGCGCGCGCTCGAGGTGCGACGTCCCGACCTTCGTGGCCTCCTCGCGTGGCTCTCGGATCGTCACGCTTCGGCTGCTGTCCTCGTCGCGGCGGGAGGTGAGGCGGAGGGGCTCTTGCTCGTCCCCGGAGGCTCGCGCGAGGAGCCTTTTGCGCTCGAGGAGGCGGTCGCCCTGAAGCGACTCGGCGACGCGCTCTCGGCCGCGTGCCAAGGGGAGAGCGCGCTCACGCGGAGCCTCGGACGCGAGAAAGACGCCCGCGACCGCGCGGAGATCGCGACCGATCACGCCGAACGCATCCGCCATCGCGCCTCACTCGACGAGAACCGGAACGTCGCGGCGACGACGCGGCTCGCCCGCGCGGCTCACGTTGGTGTGTATTCTACATCGATTAGGATGGCCTACGAGACGCTCGAACGCCGCGTGCAGCGCGGCGCGCCGGTCGCGGTCGTCGCAGCCTCGGGGAGCGCGGCGGTGCCGTACGTCGCGCGGGCGCACCTCGCCGGGCCCCGTCGTGCGCGTCCCCTCGTGGTCGTCGATGGCGCTGCGACCCAAGAGCACGATCTCGCGTCGTGGAGGGACGAGGCCACCTCGCCGCTCGGCCTCGCCGACGGGGGCGTCCTCCTTCTCGTCGACGTGGGCGCGCTGCCGCTCGACGTGCAAAAGCTGGTCGCGCGTGCGCTCGCCGACAAAAAATGCCCTTGGGAGCGTCCCGAGCCGCTCGACATTTGTCTCGCGGTGACGTCGTCACGCCCCCCGGAGGAGCTCGCCGACGAGGGGGAGCTCGATCCACAGATCGTGGCGCGCCTCGGCGACGCAGCGTTCGAGCCGATTCGGTTCCCGGCCCTCGGCGAGAGGGCCGAAGATCTCCGCGCGCTCGTCGCCGACGCGCTCGCGCGAGAGGGGCTGCGCCTTCGTGGCAGAGCGATTGGCCTCGACGATCGTGCGTTCGCGGTGCTGGTCGATCACGACTTTCGCGGGGAAGACGCGGAGCTCGCCGCGCTCGCGAAGCGATTGGTTCGCGGGGTAAAACCCGAGGTCGACGTGGTCTCCGCTGCCGACGTGCGCCGCGAGCTCCCGAACGTCGCGACCGACGAGTGAGCCCCTGCTTCGGCGAGGGATCAGCGAATCGTGAACGGATCGGCGCAGACGCGGCTCTCGAGCACCTCGGCGCTCGGGAGCGCGTCGCGTAGACGCGCGACGAGCGGGGCCATCGCTTTGCGCTCGCTGTTCGAGTGGAGAGTCGCGACCACAGTCACGCCGGCCTTGGCGGCGGCGAGGGCGTCGTGGTGGCGCATCTCACCGAGCACGAAGAACGTGGCCTCCTCGCGGCGGACGTCCGGCAACATGTCGCCGCACGCGCCGGCGCCGACCGCGGCCCGCGTCACGGTGCCGCTCGTGGGGCCGGCGACGAGCACGTGCGAGAGCCCGAGCGCGCCTTTGAGCTTCGTCACCAGGGTGTCCACCTCGATCGGTGCGAGATCGCCCACCCTTCCGTAACCGATGGATGCTCTTCCCTTTTCCGGTCCCGGAGCGAGGCGCACCAGATCGTAGGCCGGAGTTTCGTACGGGTGCGACGCGAACAGGGCGGCGACGACGGCGGGTGACTTTGCGATCGGACAGACGACCTCGAGCCGAACCTCCGGCGCGTGCTGGAGCACCCCGCGCGTGCCCACGACCGGGTTCGTCGTGTCGCCACCGAGGAACGTGCCGACGCCGGGCCCGCGAAACGTGCAGTGTGCATAGTCTCCGATGACGCCTGCTCCCGCTTGCCCGAGCGCCCACGCCACCGTCTCGACCGCCTCGGTGGGAACGAACGTGACGAGCTTGTAGTCTGCATCTTTCTCGGGAAGCGCGCGCAGGGCTTTGCGGTTCGTCATTCCGAGCGCGTCGGCGAGTACGTCGTTCGTGCCCCCCTCCGCCGCGTCGAGGGCCGTGTGGGGGGAGTAAATCGCGATCCCCAGCCGCGCGGCATCGAACGCGACGTCACCGGCGAGGACGCGCTTCTTCGCTTCGAAAATCGGCGGGTGATACGCCACGATCGAGGTCGCCCCGAGGGCGAGCGCTTCGTCCCACACCGCGGGCGAGAGATCGATGCACACGAGCACCTTGCCGAGGCTCGCGGCGCGATCGCCGACGAGGAGCCCCACGTTGTCCCAGTGGGCGGCGTTGCGGGTCGGAGCGATGCGGTCCATCGCGCGGCACAGGTCGTCTACCTTCATGGGGCCCTCGTCTCGGTCTTCGCGGTTCGCATGGCACTCGATCGTAGGTGCACGCGATCGGCCGTACCACGGAACGTTTCGGGTGCCCAACGAGCTGCGCTGCGCTGATAACCTCGGGCGCGTGAGCTATCGAGAGTCGGCGGTTCGTGGGCTTCCTGTTTACGTCACGTTCAACGGTCGTGTCGCGGCCCTCGACGGCGACACAGGGAAGTAGCTCTGGTCGCACGTCGCCGACAACCCGACCGTGGTGCCGAAGATGGTCGCGGACGACAATCGGCTTTACGTGCTCACGAGCTCCAGCCTCACCGCGATCGACGGCGTGAGCGGGCGCGGCGCGTGGCGGACGACCTTGCCGTTCGATTCGCCGTCGACGGTCTGGGCGATCGCGCGCCATGGCGCGATGATCCTCGTGCGCGGCGGGGGTCGGGTCTACGCGTATTCTTCGATCGAGGGCGCGCTCGTGTGGGAGGCGCGTTGCTCGGATCTCACGATCCCGGTCCCCTGACGTCGTCCTCGTTCAACCTCCGCCGAGCACGTACGCGAGCAAGCCCTCGAGTCGTGATGCCTCTCCGCGCGAGATGCCGTCGACGTGCGGCGAGTCGACGTCGAGCACGCCGATCACGACGTCGTCGCGCCGACGCACGATGGGAATCACGAGCTCCGAGCGAGAGCGGTCGTCGCACGAGATGTGACCCGGATAGGCATGGACGTCGGGGACGAGCTGCGTCTCGCGCGAGCGCGCGGCCGCCCCGCAGACCCCGCGCTCGAACGCGATCCGGAGGCACCCCATCGAGCCTTGGTAGGGACCGACGGTGAGCATGTCCTTCGAGGTATGACGGTAAAATCCGCAAAAATTGGCCTGCGCGAGCGTCTCCCACAAGAGACAGGCGAGGGTAGCCATGATCGCGACCTCGTCGGTCTCGCCTTCGAGGACGGCGCGGATCTTCGGGAGCGCGAGATCGAGGCGGGCGAGTCGCTCCTTCTCCGGAAGCAGCGTGCCGCGGGGGACGGCAGGAAGATCGATCCCCTCGCTCACGGGGTGACCTCGCCGAGCTGGATCACCCATCGGTCCTGCTTTTCGTCGCGCCCCTCGGTGAACACCTCGACCTCGTCGCCGAGGCGGACGACGACCTCGCCGGTCTCCTTGTTGCGGAGGCACGCGCCGCCATCGGCGGTGACGAGCCACGCGTTCTTGCGGCCGCGGCCCACGTCGCGGAGGTAGAGCTTCACGTCGAGGGGCGGCTCGCGGAGCGCGACGTGGAGCTTCGACGAGGTGAAGCCCATGACCGTGCCGCGACGGCGGGGCCGGCTCTCCGGGCCGAGGGCCATGTCGGCGCCGAACACACGATCGAGGTAGTAACGACCGACCAGATCGTTCGCTTTGCGTTGCGCGTCCTTCGAGCGGTTCGCGGCGACGACGACGGCCTCGCGGAGCGCGCGATCGACCGCGCCTTTGCCGGTGAGGAGCTCGAACATCTCGTGGTGGACGAACACGCCGACCACCTCGCGCATCGGAGCGGAGAATCGCGCGTACGCCTCGGCGCCGACGCCGTGATGGAGGCCGACCTCGGCGGAGAACGAAGAGCGCGCGTTGACCACGATCGCTTGGCGATGAATCGCGTCGGCGATGCGGGCCTCGGGGCCGTCGACGGGGAGCGCAGCGAGATATTCCGCGATCGATTGTTTCTCCGGATCGAACTTGAAACGAGAGCCGAGCTCGTGGACCGCGACGACGCCGTCCAACGTCTCGCGGAGCTGGGCGAGGCGCTCCTCCGGCGGCGACGGGTGGACGCGATAGATGGGCTCCACGTGCGCGGCAGGGCTCGCGAGGAGGGCCTCTGCCCCTTCGCGGTTCACGAGGAGTGAGAGCTGCTCGTTGTAGAGCTCGACCGGGGCGCGCGGAGAGTCGACGAGCTCGAGACGCTCGCCGCGATCGCCGAGGACGCGGAGCTCGGTCTCGCCGCGCCGATAACGGGCTACGTCGCGGGTGCGCGCCTCGGCGATGAGCGCGTTGCCGACATCGCGCAACGCATCGAGACTCTTGGTGAACTCGGCCTTCGCGAGCGGGCCGGCGCCGCCGTCGTAGTAGGCCTGCACCTCGGGAAACGAGAGCTTCGCGCGGCTCTTCACCCGCGCCCGGATCACGTTGGTGCCGAGCACGCTCCCGTCCGTCCCGATCTTGACGCGGAACACGAGCGCCCTCCGCGGGCCGTCGGGGTTGAGCGAGACCATGCCCTCGGAGAGCTCGCGCGGGAGCATCGGGATCGAGAATCCTGGAAGATACACGCTCGCCCCACGCGCGAGCGCCTCGGTGAAGAGCGCGCTCCCCCGTGGGACGAAGTACGCGGCGTCGGCGAGGGCGTAGTCGACGCGAAATCCCCACGACGAGGCTTCGACGAAGAGGGCCTGATCGAGATCGCGCGAGGTGGGCCCGTCGATCGTGACGAAGGGGAGGTCGGTGAGGTCCTCGAGCGACGGATCGTCGAGCGAGGCGGCGAGATCGATACGAGCGACCTCGGCGCGAACGGCAGGCGAAAAATACGGGTTCGACCCGATCTCGAGCGCGACACGGAACATGGCGGCGCGGGCGGTTCCTCCTTCCGCGAGGCGCGTGTAGCCCGCGATCGTGCCGGCCGGAGAGAGCGCGACCTCGAGGATGTCGCCGGGGCCGACCCCCTCGGGGGCTTCGGGGAGGGGGCCTTCGTGGAAGGTAGAGGTGAGGGTTCGCGAAGGCGAGACCTCGGCGAGGACAAGGGTCGAATCGGAGCTCATGTTCGGGTGCTGCATTCTACAGGCAGTTCGTGGCTTCCGTCGCGCGGCGCGAACGAGCCTCGCGATCGCAGACGGGGGGTGATTCGTTCGACTTGCGGCGCGAGGCGAGCGACGGGAGGCCTCGAAGCCTCGACGGATCCGGTGGTCGGCGCGCTCGGCGGCGAGCGCTCGGCGGCGTCTCGGGTGGGCTCTCGGTCGCGCGGCTCCTCAGCGCGCGACGTGCTCCACGGCGACGACGTGGGTGGTGGTCCGCGCCCCTTCGGCCTGCTCGACGAGCGCGTAGACACACGTGGCCGCGCTGGCGACGGCGGTGGCGCCCTTCGCGCTGGTGAGCTCGTTGGCTTCGTGGGGACGCACCGCGCGAGACGCGAACGCGAGGCTCTCCGGGCTCTCTGCGCAGGGGTAGCTCTCCTTGGTCGCGAACGCGAGGCGCGCTCCGTCGGAGGCGAGTCCGACCACGTCGACGTCGGTCGGGCCGCACGCGGGGGTGGCGCGGGCGGGGATCGGGAAGAGCTCGGTCTCTTCCTCGAGCGGGCGGAACATCGCGAGGCGCCGATCTTTTGCGGCCCCGGTGACGAACGCGACGAAGCCGGCGCCGACGGCGAGAGGCGCACGCGCGCCGGTCGCGACCTTCCGGAGCCCGACGTCGGTACCCGTGTAGAGTGCACCTTCCGTGTCGACGACGGCCATCGTGCCGGCGCGGGCGTCGAACGCGGTGATGCCCGCGATCGTGCACGTGCTGCCGAGGCAGACCGGCTGCGCGGGGGATCCGTCGAGCGGGTGACGAACGACCTTCGCGCCAGTGACGACGACCAGGTCTTTGTCGCGAAAGCCGAGAAACGTGGCCGCGCCGGTGTCGAACGCGCGTTTCGTGCCGCCGCTCAACGCGACGACGGTGGTCTTCGTGTCGTCGGCGAACGCGACGTGGGTGGCCGACGCCGCGACCGCGCCGCTCCCGCCTTTCACCGCCGCGATCTCTTCGAGGCCGTTCTTGGCGTCGCGGAGGAGCCTCACATGGACGAGGCCGGCTCCGTCCTTGGAGGTGGCGACGACGGCACCGGTCTCGGCCGAGACCGCGATGTGGAGGGGGACCTCGCCGGAGAACGACCCTAGCTTGCCGGACGTGCAGGGGATCGCGCGCGCCGCGACGCCGCCATCGCTCGCGGGGACGGTCGGGGGCGGGAACGCGGTCGACGTGGGGGAGGCGGTCGGGGCGGGCGTAGCGTCGCCGTCGCCGACCCTTCCGCCGCACGACGCCGTGACCAAGAGCACGAGAAAGCCCGTCGATCTCCCCCAGGGACCTTGCATCGGCCGACCGTACCGAGGGGGAGGTCGAATGGAAAGAGCGACGTGCACCGCCGGCGCCACGGAAGGAACCGTTCCTCGTGCAACAATCGAGAACCATTGAAATTCCAAAGGAGATTTCTCGTGCTTCGAGCACGCCGTACGTGCTTGTCCCGCTGGGAAAGACCGTGGTAAACCCCCCGGTCAATGCGCACGCGTCCGCTCCTCCTGTCCTTCTCGCTGCTCACGTTCGGCTCCTTCGGGGCTCTCACGGTCGGTTGCGGCAACGCGGACGAGCCCTACAAGGCGACGCCGGCGTGGTCGGGCAAGAAGGCGAACATGCCGCCCGTGCCCCAGCTCCCGACGAACCCGATCAAGTCGGGCGACGCGTTCACGATCTTCGGCGCGCGGCATCACCTCCAGAGCCGCATCCACGACAAGGAGGTCACCTCGAAAGAGATCTCCATCGTCGGCTACATCGTCAAAGAGAACGTCACCGACGCCCCCGAGTGCGCGATCCACAAGACCGGCAAGGCCGATCCGGAGAACTGCAAATCCGAGATCCCCTCGTTCTGGATCGCCGACGCCAAGGGCGAGAACAAGGTGATGATCCGCGTCCTCGGCTGGGCGAAGAACTACGCCACCATCTTCGAGGCGATGGACAAGTACAAGAACGCGAAAGAGGCTCCGAAGGAGCTCTACAAGGACGAGGTCTGGAGCATCGACGTCCCGTACCCGCTCCCCGCCGTCGGCGCGAAGGTGAAGGTCACCGGCAAGTACGGAACCACGTTCTCCAAGTCGAGCACCGGCATCGTGAGCGATCCGATGAACGGCGTGCTCACCTACGCGAAGATCGAGTACCTCGAGCCCGGCGCCGCCCCGCTCGCCTTCGCGAAGAAGAAGTAGCTCGCGGCTTCGGCCGTGAATCGAGAGAGCCCTGCGAGCGATCGCGGGGCTCTTCGTTTTGGTGGCGGCGAGACGTGCGCCGGGTGAGCGACGTCGAGGTCCGGTTTCTGCGCTTCGGGTATGAGCGCGAGGCGAGGCGAGGCGTGACGTTTTCGGGGCGCGAGGCCTCCCGATGCCTCGTCCGAGCGCGAGGGATCGTATGCATGTAGGATGCATCGATACGGCCGCGAGGATGGGTGGACCCATCCACGCGCTCCGCGATCAGCGAATGACGGGGGGAGGCTTCGGAGGATCTTTGTCGTTCTGGATGCAGGACGAGAGATCGAAGAACATGAACTCGAGCGCCTTCTCTTGGGCGGAAAGATCGCCTGTTTTGCACGAGGCGGGGAAGATGCTCGACGTGGTCTGCGCGTTCGCGGACACGTGAAAATCGCTGTAGACCACACGGCCGCATTTGCGATCTTCGGTCGCGCTGAGGGGCGTGTTGAAGGTCATGTGCTGAACCGACGGGCCGGCGGTGGTGGGGCCGTAGACCCAGCGCTGCGAGGGCGGCGATTTTTCCGCGTCGAGATCGTGGCGCCACTCGCTCACCGAGAGGGTGCCGCGGGTGGTGCTCGCGCCGACGTTCTCGAGCCACTCCGCGAAGGCCATGCCCTTGGGGAAGCTCGTGTCGATCGAGAAATCGCGGGACGCCGTGAGGCCGCTCGCCTTCTCCGGCGCGAACGTGCCGGTCGACGCGAACGCGCGGTTGCCTTGGTCGAGCCACGTGTAGCCGTAGTGGGTCGTGAAGAGGCGACCGCCCGCATTCGTGTAGAGTGCAATGTTCGTGTCGGGGCCCGGCTTCGGGATCGCGGCGCCCTCGCAGGGCAGCATCACGATGTCGTACTTCTTCAGCGTATCGAGGCTGTTCCACAGCGTGTTCGCGAGCGCGGTGGGCGGGCTCGTGTCGACCCCGTTCGCGCGGTAGACGTGAACGCGGCCGGGGGCGATCGGTAGGGTCATCTCCGCGAGATCGATGCCCATTTTGGTGAGGAGGCACTCGAACGGATCGGCCGAGCCGGTGGCGAGGGCCATCTGCGGCATGTCGCCTTCGCGCGTGTTCTTGGGGAGGCGGAACGTCTCGGGGGTCGTGATCTCGAGCGTCTCGCAGGCTTTGACCTCGGGCACCTTCACGAGCTTGCGCCACTTGCCGACCTGCACGACGACGGGGATGTCTTTGCCTACCGGAACGTTCGAGAGGGTGAACGTACCGGTCGCGTCGGTGAGGGCGGAGACGAGCGGATCCCCGGAGACCGCGCCGCAGCGCTCGCACGAGGCGCCGGTCTTCACCGGAGCGAGGGCCGCGTTCGGTACGTAAACCAGCACGTTGTAGAGCGGCACTTTCCCAGCAGGATCGTGCACCTTGGCGCGAATTTGGGTGCTCTTGCCCGCCTCGCAGGCGACCTGCTGCAAGCAGAGGCCGGTGCACGGCTTGGGCGCGGCGCTGTCGCTCGCGGCGTCACTGAAGAGCGGTGGGGTCTCGGGGCTGGCGCCGTCGACACCGGGGCCGACGTTTCCCCCGTCGTCGTCGACGAGATCCGGGGTGGTGGAGCTGCCGCACGCCGCCGCGAGGGCGAGGGCGAACGAAGCGGTACCGAGAGCGACCGTCGAACGAAACGATGCGGGAAGGCTCATGGGGATAAGGCGCGATGCGCGAGAGCGCGCCGAACGAAGTTACGCGATCTTCCGCCGTCCGCCGAGCCTCTCCGCGGGCGTGGGCGTTGACGTCGCGCCACTTAAAGTTACGCTTCCTCCCCATGAGCAAGACGCGTTCGGATGTGGTCGCTGAAGGTCAGCGCAAGGGAATCTACGCGGGCGCTGCCACGGTCGGAGCGGTCGCTGCCGGCATCGTGATCGCGCCCATCGCCGGCGCGGTGGTCGCCGTCCCCGCGCTCTTCCTCGGCTACAAATGGTGGAAGCACCGGGCCGAGAACGGGATCAAATTCTGAAACCGCGAACGAACAAGCGAGGCTCCAAGAAGCCTCGTGGTCAGAGTGAGCGCTTGGCGGAACGGCTTACGGCGTACGCGTCGCGCGCGCATTTCGTGACCTGCCGCGACTCGTCGTTACTCGATGCGCTTCGGCTCTCCCGCGGGAAGCAGCGCCACGAAGGCATCTTTTGCGGCTTCCACGCGAGCGGCGTCTTGGCCGTCGAAGGTCAGCTTCGTCTTGTACGTGGTGTCCGCCCACTTCGGATACGAGCCGATGGAGACGTCGGCAAAGGCCTTCACCACGACGTCGAGGAGGGGCATCAAGCTCCCCTCGTCCATTTGCGTGTAGACTGCACGTGATACCCAGGCCCGCCCGGCGCCGAGCGATGCTCGGAGCCACGCGACGAGGACGGGCAGCTTGAGACGGAAAATCTCGGGGACGCCGGGGAAGAGCCACGTGTTCTCGTAGCGGATCGTGGGCCAGCGCACGTCGACCGAGGTCTCGAGGGCGGCGCCGCGTGGCACTCGCGCCATGAGCAGGTGGTTGTCCGTGCAGCGCTCCTGGTAGTGCTCGCGGAGGAGCGCTACGAGCTCGGGGTCGAGATCGACCGGCACGCCGAAGGCCTTCGCGACGCCGTCGACGGTGAGGTCGTCGTGGGTGGGGCCGACGCCACCGGACGTGACCAGTACGTCGTGCGATCGCGCGAGGGAGCGCACTTCGTCGGCGATGGTGTTCACGTCGTCGTGGATGGTGACGACGCGGCGGAGATCGACCCCGAGGCCGCGCAGGGCGCGCGCGAGCACGACGAGGTTCGCTTCCTCGACCTTCCCGGAGAGGAGCTCGTCGCCGACGAGGAGCAGCGCGGCGGTCTTGGGGCGGGCGTCGTCCACGCCGACACCTTAACCCGGAAGGCCACGCGCGACGCAGACCCCCCACGTTTCGCTGCGAAATACACGCGACCCGATGACCACGTCGCAGAATTCGGCCCGTGATCGCTCCGAAACGCGCCGCTCGCTTCGGCCCGCCTCGCTCCGCGCGCGACGTGGTCTCCCGTCTCCTCCGGCGCCCCACCTCCGCGGGTGCCGCGCGGTACGTGAACGCCGCCGTTTCCGTGGGGCTCGTCGATCGTGTGCGTCGCCTTGGCCACGCGGGCGAAGGTGAAATAGACTCGCGTTTCGTGCCGCCTTCACCCCCGAGCCTCGAGGCCTAGTACCGATGCCCGATCTCGGGGACAAAGCGCGCGAGGACTTCTTCTCCGAGGCGCAGGAGATCGTCGACGGTCTGAGCGGAGATCTTCTCCGCCTCGACGAGATCGTGCGTCGCGGCGACTCGGACGCCGAGCTCGTCAACGACGTGTTCCGCGCCGTGCACACGATGAAGGGGCTCTCGGGGCTCTTCGGCGTCACGATGATGTCCGGGCTCTCGCACGAGCTCGAAGAGCTGCTCGACGACCTCCGCCTCGGACGCGCGGAGCTCACGTCGGGGGTCATGGACGTGCTCTTCCGCGCCGTCGACCTCTTCGGCCGGATCCTGATCGCGGCGCGTGGCGACGGGCCGGAGCCGGCCGACGAGGTGAAGGAGCTGCTGGCCTCGCTCGGCAACGTGGCCGACACGAAGGCGGGCGGTGGCGCGGGCGTGGTCGCGCAGTACGAGCTCGATCCGGGCGTGCTCGGCGTGCTCACCGAGTACGAGGAGCACCGGCTCCGCGTGAACCTCCAAGCGCAGAACCGCCTCTACCGGCTCCGGGTCGCGTTTCCGCTCGCGACGATCGACACCGCCCTCGACGAGCTGAAGGCCAAAGCGCGCCCACAAGGCGAAATCATTACGTATTTGCCGGTCGGGGATGGCGGCGATCCGGACGCGGTGGAGCTCGAGATTCTGCTCGCGAGCAAGGTCGCGGAGCACGATTTGCTGTCGTCGCTCGCGGCGCCGAACGTGGTGATCGAAGAGGTCAAGAAGCGCCCTCTCGCCGGCAGCTCGGACCGCCTCTCGTCCGGGCGTCCCGTGTTCGCGGAGGCCGAGATCGGCACCGGCGGCAAGATGCCCTCGCTGCGCGCCGACGAGAGCCGAGAGGCGAGGCCATCGCAAGACGAGCCCTCCCCGGGCACCCACGGCGCGGGCACGATGTCGCTCAAGTCGGTGAGCCAGACGGTGCGCGTCGACATCCGGCGCCTCGATCACCTGATGAACATCGTGGGCGAGCTCGCGATCGTGCGCGGGCAAGTGGAGCGTCTCGCCGAGCGCACGCGCGCGACCCCGCAGCTCCGTGAGATCAACGCGGAGGTGCAGCGCCTCCATCGCGCGTTCGAGCGCCACCTCACCCAGATGCAGAACGGCATCCTCGAGGTGCGCATGGTGCCGCTCGGGCAGGTCTTCGAGAAGCTCGCGCGCGCCGTTCGTCAGATCTCGCGTGAGGTCGACAAGCCGGTGAACCTCGTCGTCACCGGGGCGGAGACCGAGATCGACAAGCTCATCGTGGAGGAGCTCTCCGACCCGCTCGTTCACATGATGCGAAACGCGATCGACCACGGGATCGAGTCGCGTGACGGCCGGATGATGGTCGGAAAACCCACCGTCGGAACGATCGCGCTCAACGCATTCCAGAAGGGAAATCAGGTCGTCATCGAGGTCGAGGACGACGGGCGCGGGATCGATCCGAAGGCGGTCCTCGCCGCCGCGTTGCGCCTCGGGTTCACGACGCAGGATGAGGCCGCGCTCCTCGGGGAAAAAGAGATGCTCTCGTTCCTCTTCTCGCCCGGGTTCACCACGCGGGCAGAGGCGACGCACCTCTCCGGCCGCGGCGTGGGGCTCGACGTGGTGAAGACGAACATCGGGCGCCTCGGCGGTGTGGTCGGTGCTTCGAGCGATCTCGGCATCGGCACGAAGATGACGATCACGCTCCCGATCACGCTCGCGATCATGTCGGTGCTCGTGCTCGAGGCGGGCGGCCACACGTTCTGCATGCCGCTCGCGAGCATGGAAGAGGCTATTTTTCTCGATCCACGCGAGGTACGAAAGGTGGAGGGGCGCGAGGTGATGACCCAGCGCGGGCAGACCTTGCCGCTCGTGCGCCTCGCGCATCTGTTCGGCTTCGAGGAGAACGACGACATGCGGCGCGGCGAGCCGATGCGAAAGTACGTGGTCATCGTCTCGGTGGGACCGAAGCGCGCGGGCTTCGTCGTCGATCGCCTCCAGGGGCAACAAGACATCGTCATCAAGGCCCTCGGGCGCTCGCTGAGAGGCGTGCGGGGCTTCGCGGGCGCGACCGAGCTCGGTGATCAACGCGTGGGCCTCGTGCTCGACGCCGGCGCGCTCCTCGACGACGCGGTGACGCTCGGCGAGAGCCGTCAGCTCCCGGAGGCGCGCGCATGAGCCGCGACGTGTCGCGGCGAAATATGGTGAAGGCGGGGGATCCGCGCCTCGCGCAGGCGATCGAGCGCGAGCCCTCGGCGGTGCTGCGTTTGCCGATCGACGGCCCTCAGGAGTGCCTTCTTTTCCTGCTCGGCAACGATCCCTACGCCCTGCCGATCGGGGTCATCTTGGAGATCCTGAAGCTCATGCCGATCACGACGGTGCCGCGCGCGCCGGAGGGGGTGGCGGGGCTCGCGAGCGTGCGTGGGCAGCTCATCACGGTGCTCGATCCGCGGCCGAAGCTGGGCCTGCCGGATCGCCCGCAAGATCGCAAGACGCGCATCTTGCTCGTCGACTCGGGCGAAGAAATCATGGGCATCTTGGTCGAAGAGGTCCGCGGCGTGCAGCGCTTCGAGCCGAGCCAAATCGAGCCTCCTCAGGTGCTGGGGGGAGAGCCACCGGCCCACGTCGCCGGGGTCGCGCGAAACGAGGAGAGCTGGTGTCTCTTGCTCGATCTGCGGCCGATCTTGGAGGTTCGATGAACACCGCCGGCCCGCCGAAACGACGCCGCCTCGACCCACGAAAGAGCCTCGTCGGCTTCGTGGTCGGCGAGGTTACGTACGCGGTCGCGGTCGAGAGCGTGCGCGAGGTCACGAACCCGCTCACGGTGGTGGCGCTGCCGCAGTCGCCGCCCGCGGTGGTCGGTGTCGCCGATTTTCGCGGGGTGATCGTGCCGGTCGTCGATTTGCGAGCGCGCTTCGGGCTCGAGCCGCTCCCCGTCACGCGAAAGACGAAATGGATCGTGATCGAAGCTTCGTCGCGCCTCGTCGCGCTCGTGGTCGACCACGCCACGGAGGTGTTCGGAACGATGGGGGCGGGGCTACGTCAAGCGCCGCCGCTCGGGCCGGGGGATGCCGTTCGTGGCATCGCGGGGGTGGTCGACGCGCCGACCGGAATGGCCTTCGTGCTCGACGAGCAGCCGCTCGTCGACCTCGTCCGCGGCGTCTCGGTCGGGCGCGAGGTGGGTCGATCGGCGCCACCTCCCTCGCCTCGAAAGCCCGAAAAGTCCAGCCCTTGAGCCTGTTCCGCGGGCCCTCGGGCCTCGCCTCGTGGCGGTCACGAGCGGCTCGTTTCGCGACACGACCCGGCATCGAGGGCCGTGTACGCCGTGCTGGGACGGGGGCCATAATCTTCGTTCGAGGTTGAAAAGCCCCCTCCGTTCGCCCCATCATGAAGCGGCGCCCGCCGTCGGGGCGTCCTTCACTCAATGAAAGACGAACGTCTCAGGCTGCTCGTCGTCGACGACTCGGCTTACAACCGCCGTGTCATCGCCGAGATCTTCGACGGTCACCCCGACGTGGAGGTCGTGGGGAAGGCCGCCGACGGCGAAGAGGCGCTCAGGCTCGTGGGCACCCTCAAGCCCGACGTGCTCACTCTCGATCTCGAGATGCCGAAGATGGACGGGTTTACGTTCCTTCGCATCGTCATGTCGCGGTTTCCCGCGCAGGTGATCGTCGTGTCGAGCTACGCGCAGCGCGAGAACGTGTTCAAGGCGCTGGAGCTCGGGGCGCTCGATTTCGTCGCCAAGCCGAGCCAGAACATCGGCGACGACGCCCACAACCTGCGCGAAGAAGTGCTGCAGAAGGTGCTCCTCGTCAAGTCGATGCAGAATGCACGTAAGCGGAGCGTGCCGCCGGTCGACGGTGCGGCATCGGTGCGTCGGATGGCGACCGAGAGCCGGCCTCCCTACGTCGCGCCGAAGCACGTCGTCGCGGTGGGCGCGAGCACGGGCGGGCCAGCGGCGCTCCTGGAGATTTTCTCGAAGCTCCGCCCTACGTCGAACGCGTCGATTTTGGTCGCGCAGCACATGCCGGACAAGTTCACGCGCACGTTCGCGGAGCGGCTCGACAAGCGCGGCGCGTTCCGTGTGACGGAGGCGACCGGCGGCGAGCTCGCGGCGCGCCGATCCGCGTTCGTGTGCCCGGGCAGCCAGTGCCTCGAGATCTCCGCCGGGGTCGACAACGAGATGAAGCTCGAGCTCGTCGCGCCCTCGCCGCAGGACGCCTACGTGCCGAGCGCGAATCGCCTCTTCGCGAGCGTGGCGAAGGTCGCGAAGGAGCGCGCGATCGCGGTCATTCTCACCGGGATGGGCGACGACGGAGTCGAGGGCGCGCGCATCGTGAAGGCCAACGGCGGCCTCGTCATCGCCGAGTCGCACGAGACCGCGGTCGTGAACGGCATGCCCGGCGCCGCGATCAAAGCGGGGGTCGTGGACGAGGTGCTCACGCTCCCGGAAATCGCCGAGCGGCTCGCGACGCTGTAGAGCGTGCCGGCGAGGGTTTGCAAAGTCCTCGCCGCGGCCTGGGTGACGGCGTGTAAAATTCTCCGGATTTAGTCTTGCTTTCGGCCGTTTACGGGCTTCGGGACGGCGGCCTTGGCGGTATCGATGACGTGCCGATAGCCGGCTTCGACGGGGCCCAGATCGAGGCCGTCGAGGAACGACGTGAAGGAGAAATAGGGGAGCAAGGTCTCCCAGTCGCGGAGCCAGCGGGGGAGGAGCTTGGGGCGCGTGACGAGGCCGAGGCGATCGAGGGCGACGAGCGCCGTGATGTCGTCGAGGTCGATGCGGCCGGCCATGACGAGCTCGCACTCGTCGCGGAAGCCGCCGCGGACGAACGTGGCGAGGAACGCGTAGGTGCGGAGGAGGCCCGAGATGTAGACCGTGTCTTTCGTGAACACGCTGCCGCCGCGGACGTCGCCGCCGCGGAACAGGCGCTGCGCGTCGAGGAAGGCGTCACGTGGGGCGGCCCCCTCGCCGTCGACGAGCGCGCGGTACACGTCGAGGAAGGTGGCGCCGTCCTCCGCCATCGCGCACGTCTTCACGCGGAGAGCGAGGCGCCGTAGCCGCGGGGTGGCGAGGGCGCGATGGTAGAGCTCCGCGAACACGGCGAGGCCCTCTTGTGTTTCGGTGGTGCGCGGGCCGCCGCTCTTCAGGAAGGGCATCGCGCGCTGTGCGGCGCCGTTCTGGGCGGAGAAGGCGTGCGTCTCGATTTCGTGGCGGTAGAGGCCTTCGACCTCCCATGGGTGGAAGGTGGCGCCCTCGCGGATGCGCACGCGGGTGGCGCCGGCGATCGCCTTCGAGGTGAGCTTGGGATCGATCACGACGCGGAGCTCGAGGTTCTTTTTTCCTGCGACGCGCGACTCGAATCGGTCGCGGAGATCTTCGGCGCCGATGTCCGGCTCGGCCTCCGGGCGCCTGCGATCCCAGCCGTGCGACGTGATCCGCGCGAGGAGGTGCTCGGCGAGCTCGAGCTTGGTCCTCCCGAGGAACGTGGTCCTCGCGCCTCCGTAAATTTCGTTCGAGACGCGACCGAGCTCGCTCGTGCCGACGCTGGAGAGGAGCCGCGCTTTGTCGATCGCGGAGGAGACCGCGCCGCGCAAGCTGACCAGGATGGGGTGGTCGCCCTCGAGCTTCTCGCGGACGGCGACGAGGCGCGCGATTTCGTCGTCGTGGGTGTGTGCGGCGGGGGCGTACTCCACGACCGGGAGCTCCTGCTCGCCGTCCGCGAAGAAGCGCTCTTCCACTTCGCGCGGCCACGCGATCTCGTCGAGGAGCGCACCGCTCGTCGTGTCGGAGAGGGCGGCGCCGGCGAGCTCGAGGTACGTCGTAGCGGCGGTCGCGTCCACGCTCAGCCTTCCTGATCGAGAAACTCGCCGACGATCGTGGACGACCACGCGAGGAGCACGTCGCTCGTCACGGTGCGCTCGACGAGGGGCCACGTGGCCTCCGCGAGGGCGTCGAAATCGGGCGCGTAGTCGATCCCGTAGGCGGCGCGAATGGCCTCGAGGGTCTGCTTTTCGTGTTTTGTGTAGAATGCATGAATCGCGGCGCTGACCTCGACCGCCAGATCGGGCGACGCGGCGACGGCTTGCGCGATTTGCACGCCCGCTTCTTGGCCGAGCTTCACCGCTTCGGCGTCTGCGCCTTTGGTGAGCTCGCCGATGGGTTGGGCGTAGAGCCACGCCGCGATCGCCTTCCGGAGCTCGACGAACTTGGGCGAATCTCCCTTGTCGATCATGAGGTTGGCGGTGCGGTCGAGGGCCTTCTTCGAGAAGGCGGCGAGGAACTTCTTCATCTCGGGATCGAGGCGCTTGTCGAACTCGCCGCGAACGGCTTCGAGCGACTTCAGCACCGCGCCGGAGCCGATCGGCATCACCTTCTTCACGATCCCGGGGATGCCCCAGTCGGCGAAGAAAGGGTTCACCTTCTCGTTGAACTCTTTCAGCGCGTCGAAGAGCACGTCCTTCATGAGGTCTTCCATCGCCTCTTGGGCGAGGATCTCGCGGACGAGCTTCGGGTTCACGAGGTTCGGGCGGGCGAGGAGGGCGTCGATGTTCGCGCGCGCGGCCGGAGGAACGTAGCTTCCGAGCGTCGCCTGGTGAGCGATCACACGCGGGTAGGTGTCGGCGTGAACGGCGGCGGCGATCTTCGCGATCGCGCGGGTGTAGAGCTCGGGCTTCTTCGCGAGCTCGACGAGGTGGAGGAGCGCGGCCTCCGGGAGCGCGTCGCCGAGCGTGCGCGCCATGAGCTCGCGGTAGCCCTTCTCGAGGTTCTCCCGCCACTCCACGCGCGCGGCGGGAGAGGTGAGGCGGGCCTTCAAAAACGCGGCAAATCGCTGCTTCTTCGCTTCGAGATCGGACATGGGGTACCTACTGACGGCGAGTTTATAGGCCGCGCGAGGGGGGCCCGACAAGCTGTCGCCGTGTGGGTTCCGCGCGACCGGCCGATCCGAGGACGCGCAGGGCGACCGAAGCGTCGTCCTGGTCGGGGAATAAGCATGTTGAACGCACGCAACTCGCGGTCGAGCGGTCGATGGGTGCCGGTCAGAGCGAGCGTTTGGCGTCGCCGGGCGTGTTCTTGTGAGCCTGGATCATGCGGCGGAGAAGGGGGTTTCGCTTCACGATCGGCTGCTTCGCGAGGTGAGCGAGGAGCGGCGGAGGTGCTGCCGGGAAGCGCGCCATGCTGGTGATGAACATGGTCGTGAACGAGCTACGGCCGCACAAGATTTGGACCGCGCGAGCGTCGATCGTGCAGTTCGTGAGGAGCACGAGGCAGCGACCCTCGGTGCTCAAGAGGAGCTCGACGCGCTCTTCGGGCTGCGCGCTCGCCCAGCGGCGGTGGAGCACGGTGCGCGCCTTTTGCCTCGTGCGCTCGAGCACGTCGCGATCGATGCAGGTCTTGTAGACCTCGCCGAGGCGCTTCGGCATGAGGATGCGATGGAGGAGCGGCTCCGACACTTGCGGGTTGCGGAGGAGCCTGCGCTCGACCTGCTTGTCGCGGAGCATCGCGGCGTCGGCGGCGACGTGATCGAGGCCTTGCGGCGACCGGTGCCACACGGCGACGTAGCGGGCCTGATCGAAGCCGAAGAGCGGGTTTTTTACGAGCGCGAAGATGACACGAGGGTCGGGGTCGAGGCAGAGCGCCATCAGCTCCGGGCCTTGGGCCGTCACCGCGTAGGCGACACGATCGTCGGTGCCCATCGCGCGGAAGCGGTCTTCGTAGATCTTGCGGTAGTTGCGCTCTTGGACCTGCTGTTCGTCGTCGTCCGCGGGCTCGGGATCGTCGGAGGCCTCGAGGAGATCGTCTTCCGAGGTCTCGGAGGGGAGGGGCTCTTCCTCGTCTGGGCGGACCGACTCCCGTGGCGGTGCCGGCGTGGACGCTGGTGCGACCGAGGCGACAGGTTGTGACCCGAGGCTTCCGCCCTCCGTCTCGATGACGCCGAGGCCGGAGAGCTTGTCGACGATGGCGTCGATGCGCTCCTCTTCGAGCCCGGTGAGCGCGACGAGATCGCGCGTGGTCGTCGGGGAGTCGACGCGCGAGAGCACGAACCCCTCCTCCGGCGTGAGGGTGAGCCGCGAGTAGTCGATCGGGGATCCCTGCGGGCGAACGCGACGCATGTTCCCGGAGAGCGTACCTCTATTCGTCACCCTCTTGGGCGGGCATCGGCGGCGGGGGATCCGACTTGTCGCGCTCGGCGCGATCGATGTCCGGCTCGACGAAAATCCAACGAACCTCCGGCACCCGCGCGCGAAGCTTCGCCTCGAAGCTGTTGATCACGTCGCACACTTGGCGAATCGTCAAGTCGTCGTGGAACGAAAGCTTAATGGATACGAAGACTTCGCTCGGGCCCTGCTGGAGCGTCACGCAGTTGAGGACGCGTTTCAGCTCGGGGAACTCGAGGGCCGATTTGCGCGCCGCTTCTTCGATCTCGGGGTCGGCCGCTTCGCCGAGGAGGAGTGACTTGACCTTGGTCGCGAGGAACACGGCGACGAGGACGAGGACGAGCCCGATCGCCATGCTTCCCGCGCCGTCCCAGCGACCGTCCTTGGTGAGGTAGGCGAGGCCGAGCGCGATCATCGCCAAGGTGAGGCCGAAGACGGCGGCCGAGTTTTCGCCGAACACGACGACCAGATCGGAGTCTTTCGTCTGCCCGAGGTAGGCGAAGAACGGACGCTTGCCGCGGCGCTTGTTGAGCTCGCGAATGTTCGAGATCGTCGCGCCGCCCTCGAGCACGAGCGAGACGCCGAGGATGACCATGCCGAGCCACACGTGCTCCACCGTCTCGGGGTGAGTGACCTTCTCGTAGCCTTCGTAGATCGAGAAGAGCCCGCCGCCCGTGAAGAGCATCATCGCGACCATGAACGACCAGAAGTAGAGCGCGCGGCCGTACCCGAGCGGGTGCGATGCGTCCGGTGGACGCTTGGCTTGGCGCACGCCGACGAGGAGGAGGATCTGGTTGCCGCAATCCGAGAACGAGTGGAGCGCCTCGGCGAGCATCGCGCCAGACTTGGTGAAGTAAGCCGCGACCGCCTTGATCGCCGCGATGAGCAGGTTCACCCCCAACGACTGGATGATGTGCCCGGTGCCGTGCTCGCCCTCTTTCTCGGATTCTTTGTCGCTCATAAGCGGCGCAAGTATGGAGCTTTTGGGCCGCTCTCGTCGATGCGTTTTCGATGACGCGCGATGCGGTAGCGGCGGATGTGGTCGTCGAGGGAGGCGTATGTCTCACGCGAGAGCGATCGTCAGGAGAGCGCGCGACGCGCGAATGCTGCGGCGATTGCCGCGTGGAGCGAAGTGGCGGCGCGGCATCGCGGTAGCCTTCCTGGGGCTCGGGGGATCCTTTATGCTTCCGAGGTGCAAAGGCCACCCCCCCGCTTTCTTCGCGCTCTCCCTTTCGCCACCTTCCTTTTGCTCGCGGCGGCCCAGACCGGGTGCGTGAGCAAGCCAACGATGCGCCTCAACCACGCCGAGGTCTCCGGCGTTCAGCTCGCGACGTTCCCGCCGAGCCTCGGCGTCGTGATGACCGTGGTCATCGACGTGCACAACCCGAACTCGTACGACGTCGCCATTCGCGCCGTACACGGCACCGTGTACATGGCCGAGCGCTACCCGGTGCAGGTGAACTACCAGGCCCCGGGCGATGGCCTCTGGCTGCCCTCCGACACCACCACGCCGGTGCGCGTGCCGATCGCGATCCCGGTCGAGCTCGCGATGGCGGTGCTCCGCGAGGCCTATCAGAGCCCCATCATCCCCTATCGATTCGTCGGCAGCGCGAACGTGACCGGCACGCGCACCTTCAAGATCGAGAAGGACGACTACGCGGTCGACGAGCACGGCTCGGTCACGCGCCAGCAAATCGAAGCCATTTTGCCGAATACGCTCTTCGGCCCTCGCTGAGGAAATTCGTAGCGAAGGAGGTCACGAACCGCGAGGCGTGGACGACGACGTGGAGATGCACATCTCTCGTCGTCATGCGATCGCGGCGGCCCTCGCCTTCGGCTTTTCGTCTTCGTCTGCCCCGGCGCGCGGCGACGCGGTCGCGCCCGTGCTCTCCGAGCGCCTCAAGAATCCGAAGCTTCGCAGCCCGCTCCCCGGGGGCGTGATGGCCGGATACGCGGGAGATACGGGCCTCGACATCGGCGGCGCTTCGCTCTCCGTGCATGCCATAGCGGACGGCACACTCGACTACGCCGAGCGCGGGCACACGCGATGGACCGGCCCGCGCGACACCGCGATGAGCGTGCGCCTCGCTCTCGACGAGCCGATCCCTTGGGGCAAGCACAAGGTGACGCATGTGTACTACACGCATATGGCGCGCCTCGATTTGCAGAAGGCCGAGGGCGAAGCGAAGGTGATCCGCGTCGCCGCTGGTCAGCGCCTCGGCACATCGGGCACCGCGAACGGGATCCCGCACCTCCACCTCGGGCTCTTGTGCGACGGCCAAGTCGAACAAGACTCGTGGGAGTTCATCTTGCGCGAGAACGAGGTGCGCAAGCTGCTCGGCGGTTACGCGAACGGCGAGAGGCTCGCGCCGCTCGTCGCGAGGACCACGTAAGTCCTTCGCCGGGCCGTGGTTTTTCACCCTCGAACGCGTTGTCACAGGAACGACACATCGGCCTAGTACGAGCGTCGCCCCGGAAGTATGACGACCCTTCGTTTGCCCGGGCTCGCGGATCCTCACGTTCATGTGCGCGGCCTCGGGCAGCGTCACAAGGAAGATTTTGCGTCGTGCACGCGGGCGGCGCTCGCGGGGGGATTCACCACGATCCTCGCGATGCCGAACACGAAGCCCGCGATCGTGGCCGAGCCGGCGCTTCGCGAATACCAGGCCGAGGCGCGGGTGGAGGCGCACTGCGATTACGGCTTCCACCTCGGCGCGACGGAGGACAACGCCGGAGAGGTCGCGCGGCTCGCTCCCTTGTCCACCGGGTTGAAGCTTTACCTCGATCCGACCTTCGGTGACTTGAAGCTGCAGAAGCTCACCGCGCTCGTCGAGCACGCCGCGACGTTCCCGAAGCACGTGCCGATCCTCGCCCACGCGGAGGAGCACAGCTTGGCCTCGGCGATGCTCGTCGCCCACCTCGCCGGGCGCCCGATTCACATCTGCCACGTGAGCCGCAAAGTGGAGATCGAGCTCGTCGCGCGCGCGAAGGACAAGGGTTTCGACGTGACGTGCGAGGTGTGCCCTCATCACCTCTTCCTCGACGAGCACGGGCACGGGTTGCCGGCCGGGTTCTGCGAGGTTCGCCCCGTGATCGGCACGAAAGAAGACGTGCGCGCCCTCTGGCAGAACCTCGACGCGATCGATTGTTTCGCGACCGATCATGCGCCCCACACGCGCGCCGAGAAGAGCAGCGACAAGCCTCCGCCCGGGTTTCCCGGCCTCGAGACGGCGCTCCCGCTGTTCCTCACCGCCGTCCACGAGGGCAAGCTCACGATCGCGGACGTGGAGGCGCGGATGGCCCTCAACGTGCGGCGCATCTTCTCGCTCCCCGTTCAAGACGACACCTACATCGAGATCGACCCCGACGAAGCCCACGTGTTCGAGGCGGCGCGCGGCGAGTCTCGTGCGGGATGGAACCCGTTCGAGGGCGTGCCGCTCCGCGGGCGCGTGCTGCGGGTGGTGCTCCGCGGGAAAGAGGCGTACGCGGGGGGAAGGATCGTCGGCGCTCCTGGCGACGGTCGTGACGTAAGAGGAGGTACCCCGTGACGAGTCTCGAGTGGCTGCGTGGGCGCGACGTTCTCGGCACCGCGGGGCTCGATCGGGAGAACCTCGACGCTCTCTTCGCTTCGGCGCGCAGGATGCGGTCGATCGTGAAAGATCGCGGAGGCACCGACTTGCTCCGCGGGCGCGTGCTCGCGAACCTGTTCTACGAGCCGTCGACCCGCACGTCGTCGTGTTTCGTCGCGTCGATGACGCGCCTCGGGGGCTCCGTGATCCCAATAAGCGAGGTGCGGTACTCGTCGGTATCGAAGGGCGAGTCGCTCCGCGACACGGTGCGCACCCTCGAGGCGTACGCCGACGTGATCGTGCTGCGGCACCCGGAGGAGGGCGCCGCGAAGATCGCCGCCGACGCCGCGAAGAAGCCGATCATCAACGCGGGGGATGGCCCCGGCGAGCACCCCACCCAAGCGCTCCTCGACCTCTTCACCATCCGCGAGGAGCTCGGTCGTCTCGACGGGCTCACCGTCACGTTGCTGGGCGACTTGAAGCACGGGCGCACGGTGCACTCGCTCGCGAAGCTGCTCGCGCTCTACGGCGGCCGCGTTCGCTACGTGTCGCCCGAGGCGGTGCGGATGCCGGATCCCCTCGTCGCCGAGCTTCGTGGCCGCGGCCTCGCGCAGAGCGAGCATCGGTCACTCGACGAGGTCGTCGCCGACACCGACGTGCTCTACGTCACGCGGGTTCAGAAGGAGCGCTTCGCGTCCGAGGACGAGTACGCGAAGGCGCAGGGCAGCTACCGGGTCGACCTCGCGACGGTGGCGCGGATGAAAGAAAAAAGCTGCATTATGCATCCTTTGCCGCGGGTAGGGGAGATCGACGAGGCGGTCGACGACGATCGGCGGGCGGCGTATTTCCGGCAGGTCGAGAACGGGATGTACGTGCGGATGGCGCTGCTCGCGGCGGTGCTCGGGAGCCCGGCATGAGCTTCTTTTCTCGGGTCGCGGCGCGTTCCGCGGCGATCGGTAGTCACGTCTGCGTGGGCCTCGATCCGCGTGTGCTCCGCGCCGAGGAGCTGCTCCCCACGTGCATGCGGGTGGTGGAGGCGACGCACCCCCACGCGGCGGCGTTCAAGCCCAACGCGGCCTTCTTCGAGGCGCACGGCTCGGCGGGGATGCACGCCCTCGAGGTGCTCCTGAAGGCGCTCCCGTCGGACGTTCCATGCCTGCTCGACGCGAAACGAGGCGACATCGGCGCGACGAACGCGGCCTACGGCATCGCGGCGACCAAGCTCGGCGCCCACGCGCTCACGGTGAGCCCCTACCTCGGTGTCGGCGCGCTCGCGCCTTTCCTCGAAGACTCGACGCTCGATTTGTTCGTGCTCGCGCGCACCTCGAACCCAGAGGCCGAGAGCGTGCAAGATGCACGTTTGTGGGGCGGCGACGCGGTGTTCGAGCGCGTGACGCGCGACGTGGTCGCTTCGCCGCAGGCGGCGCGGATGGGCCTCGTCGTGGGCGCGACGGAGCCCTCCGCGATCGCACGTGTCCGTTCGATCGCGAAAGACGCGTGGTTGCTGTTGCCGGGGGTGGGGGCGCAGGGCGGCGACCTTCGGAGCGCGGTGCGAGCGGCGCGTCGCGCGGATGGCTCGGGGTTCCTCGTGAACGTGTCGCGGGCGGCGCAAGACGCGAAGTCGCCGCGCGCGTACGTGGCCGATCTCGCTGCGCAAATCGAGGCGCTGCGGTCGGAGAAACAGGAAGACACGCCGTCGAACGAGGCGCACGAGGGGCTCGTCGCGCGGCTCGCGGAGGTGCTCTTCGCGTGCGAGGCGATCCGGTTCGGATCGTTCACCCTGAAGAGCGGCGTCACGTCGCCCGTTTACGTCGACCTTCGCCGGCTCGTGACGTATCCGCGCGCGCTCGCGGTCGTGGCCGACGTGCTCGCGGAGAAGCTCGCGCCGCTCTCGTTCGATCGTATCGCGGCGCTCCCCTACGCCGCCTTGCCGATCGGGACCGCCGTCGCGCTGCGCATGGATCGCCCGCTCGTGTACCCGCGTGGACAGGCGAAGACGTACGGCGCCAAGGCGTCGATCGAGGGTATTTTCAAGCCTGGCGAGCGGGTGGTTGTGCTCGACGACATCGCGACCCGCGGCGACGCGAAGATCGAGGCGCTCGGGCCGCTCGCGGAAGCGGGGCTCTTGGTTTCCGACGTGGTGGTGCTCGTCGACCGAGAGCAAGGCGCGCGAAAGCTGCTCGCACAAAAAGGGATCGAGCTTACCGCCGTCGTCACGCTCCGCGAGCTCGTGGACTGTCTCGCGAGGCTCGGGAAGATCGAGGCCTCCGCGCGCGACGAGGTGCGGGCGTTCCTCGCGACGGAGAGCGCGTGAGCTTCTCGGTCGCCGCCCTCGGCAAGCTCCCCCCCGAGGTGGCGCACAAGGCGGCCCTCTCCGTCGCGTCGCGCTTGCCCACCGCGGCGCTCGCCGCCCTCGCGCGGGCGAACGTGGTCCGCGATCCCTGCCTCGAGGTGCGCGCGTTCGGCCTCGTGTTCCCGACGCCGCTCGGCCTCGCCGCCGGGTACGACAAGGACGCGGTCGCGACCCGCGCGTCGTTCGCGTTCGGCTTCGGGCACGTCGAGCTCGGCACCGTCACGCGCAGGCCGCAGCCAGGAAATGACGGCGCGCGGCTCTTTCGTGTGCGGGAGGCGCGCGCGCTGGTAAACCGCCTCGGTTTCCCGAACGAGGGGGTCGAGAAGGCCGTCACCCGTATTCGTGCCGATCGCGAGAAGGGCGGAATTTCCGGGATCGTGGGCGTCAACGTAGGAAAGAACAAAGACGTCGCGCTCGAAGACGCTCCCGCCGAGTACGCCGCCCTCTACCGCGACGTCGCCGACGTGGCC
>JAAFHV010000539.1 GCA_013297655.1 Myxococcales bacterium
CGCGGGCTGTCCGGCGGCGGGCTGAGCGTAGGGATTGGCCTGTTGCGCGGGCTGTCCGGTGGCGGGCTGAGCGTAGGGATTGGGCTGCGCCTGCTGCGCGTACGGGTCGGCTTGTGCCGGCTGAGCGTAGGGGTTCGCGGCTTGTGCCGGCTGAGCGTAGGGATTGGCCTGTTGCCCCCCCTGCGGCTGCGCATACGGATTCGCGGCCTGTCCCTGTTGGGCATACGGATCGGCGGGTTGCCCCGGCTGCGCGTACGCTTGCGCCGGCTGCGCGTGGGGATTGGCCTGCGCGTAAGGGTTAGGCTGTTGGGGAGGCGGATCTTGGGTAGTGGCCTGCGCGAACGACGGGGCGCCCGGCTGACCGTAAGCGGCTTGCGGCGCCTGGCCATAGGGCGTCGCGCCCTGGGTCGACGGTTGCGGCTCGGCGGCCGGCTGCCCGTGTTGCCCATAAGGGTTTTGCGGAGCGGGCTGGCCGTAGGCTTGTTGTGGAGGAGGTCCGTAGCCGGCCGAGGCTTGCGGCTGCGCGTTCGGCGCGTTCGCAGGCCCATAGGCGCTCGCGCTGGCCGCTTGCGGACCGAGGGCCGCCGCTTGTTCTGCGCTCGCGGGGCCACCGGAGAGCGGGGGCGACACGGATCCAGGAGGAAAACCGCCCGATCCTGGCGCCGAAGAGGGTTGTGCCCCCGGCTGCGACGCCGCGCCGACTCCCGAATAAGGACTGGCGCCAGGTTGTGGCGCTCCGGCGCCCGCGCCTGCGGGGGAGAGCGCCGCGCCGCTGAAGCTCGGCGGGGGCGGAACCGGAATATACGGATCGGGGGTAGTCCCCGCGATCGCGAACGCAGCGGGGCCCTCGGATGGCTTCTTCGGTGGCTCGGCGCCACTCGCGCCACCCACGCCGGCGGTGGTGGCGAGGGCCGAGAAGCGCGAGGCGTCGCCCAGGTTGTTCGGATCCGCGGTGGACGCGAGCGGAGATGCAAGTGCCGGTGCGGCTGCGCTCGGGGCCTGCTCGATCGCGGCAGGCTTTTGCGGGGTGGGCCCGAACTTCGCGAGGAGGTGCGGCATCGCCGCGAGCGGCACCGTGCGATCGATGGGTTTTTTCGCCGGCGGAGCGGGTTTTGGCTCAGTCGCAGCGGCCTGCGATTGGGGCTGTGAGGGCGCCTGAACGGACGGGGGCTCTGCGACCGGAGAGGCGAGGTTCTCTGGCAACGCCGTGCGCGCGAGGGGATCGACGTCGCCGCCGGGGCGACTCTGCGCGGGCACCTCCGGGACGGGAGTGCCACAGACGGAACAGAACTTCTTCGAGCCGATGAGCTCTGCGCTGCACTTCGAGCACGTCATCATGGGGGAAGGATGCTCGCACGCGCGGAACGCGATGGGCAACGGCTCCGCGCGCGAATCGTCAGGTGGCGGTCGTCTTCTCGCGGACCTCGATTCGGCCGCTAAATCCGCCCATATCGACGTCGTAGGCCCTCACGAGGCGGAGGCCGGCGCGGTCGGCTTGGGCGTCGAGCCGGCGCCCGGGCGATACCCACACGAAGCGCCCTCCGGGGCGCAAGATGGTCCCGATTCTCGCCAAAAGTGCCTCGAGGAGCGGAAAGTGCTCCCCACGGATCCGTCGCCCGAGGGGCGGGTTCGTGACCACCACCGAGATACCTTCGGGGAGGGGGCAATCGACCGCCGAGCCGGCGACGAGGGTCGCCGTGATACCTGCATGCTGCATGTTCTCGCGGGCCGCCGCGAGCGCGCCCTCGTCGTTGTCACTGCCGACGAGCGCAGCGAAAGGACCGAACGCGGCGCGCTCCAGGAGCTCGGTTCCGGCGCCACAAAAGGGGTCCCACAGCACGTCGTCGTTCCGCGGGCGGGTGAGGCGCACGAGCGCAGCGGCCACCGTGGGGTGCGAGGCGGCCGGCACGTCACGGAGACGGGTCGCGAAGCGCGCGCGCATGCCCTGCCGAGGCTCGAGCAGCACGGAGAGCCGGTGCTCGCGTTGCTCGACGGTGAACGTCCACGCGCTGTTCGTGGGGTCGTTCCGCAAGGTCGCGCTCTTTGCTGCGATTTTCCCTGCCACCTCGAAGATCGCGGCGCGCCCCG
>JAAFHV010000541.1 GCA_013297655.1 Myxococcales bacterium
CGACGAGCCCTACGGCCTCACGATCGTGTTCACCGTCGCCTGCGCGGGCCGGGTCGTCTTCCGGCGCCCCAGCATCGAGACGCGGCAGCAAGTGCCGCTCGCGTGTGTCGACGAGGACGGCGTGAATCTCCCTCCGTCCGAGTACGTCATCGGCATTCATCGCGTCTACGTGTACGACTCGAAGACGAACGAGAACCCCGTCCTTCAAGGGCTCACCTACGACGGCCAGCCGGTCGATCCGAACGTGGGCATCGAGGTCGATCGCTGCACCCTCACGCGCCGCGCCGACTGCCCCGAGCACAAGCTCGATACGGTGGTGCCGGAGGCGAGCTGGCAGCTCCAAGACGGCGTGAAGACCAGCACCGGCGGCGACGCGCGAGAGCAGATCTGGGTCGACTACTACACGACCCTCGGCGAAATCGAGAGCGCGCGGCTCATCTACGACATCGCGCAAGGCCGCGTGACCGAGAGCGGCGCCAAGCTCACCGGCGACTCCATCAACGGCCGCGGAACCGTCTTCGCCATCCTCCACGACAACCGTGGCGGCGTGGCCTGGACGCACGTTCCCATCACCGTGAAGTGACGCGCGTGCTCGGTGCCACGCGGTCTTCGAGGGCGTCCGGCCCACGATCGCGATCGCGGGGCCGAGGCGCGGCGCGCGGTCGCTCGCAGGCTACGGAGCGACCGCCAGCGTCCTCGTGCGTGTCATTTCGTTGGCGTTCGTGGCCGACACGCGACATGGTTCGGGTGTCCTTTCATGGGTAGATCGGGTTCGCGTAGGCGCTTGCAGGTCGTGTGGCTTCTCGGAGGCCTCGTGACGCTCGCCGGTGCCGCGTGCAGCTCCACCCCGGCGACCACGTTCCTCGACGAGACCGATCTCACGGCCTACGTCCCCCCCGGGGACGCGCCGCCGCAGCCCTACGATCGCAACCTCCTCATCGACGACGCGAGCCTCACCGACACGAGCCTCGCGACGAGCGCGGTGGTGCAGCAGTACCTCGAGCGAAACCCGTACTCCAAGCGCAGCTTCCTCGGAACGTACCAGTCGAACGGGCTCCGCGCCTCGGACGCCCTCGTGAACGCCGCGCGCGCGTACCGCATCAACCCGATCGCGCTCCTCGTGTTCGCGCAGGTGCGAGCAGGCCTCGTCAGCCTCACGATCTACCCCGAAGCTCCGTCGCGGGTGGAATACGCGTTCGAGTGCGGTTGCGAGACGGCGACGAGCTGCGATCCGCGCCTCGCCGGCTTCGACAAGCAGATCGATTGCCTCGCGCTCCGTCTTCGCGAGAGCCTCGAGGCGGTGAAGCTCTCCGGGGTCACCGCGTCCGGGTTCGGTCCGAACCGCACGTCGTTCACGGTCGACGGCGCGCGCGTTACGCCACAAAACGCAGGCACGGCGGCCATTTACCAAGTGCTCCCGCGCGAAGCGAAGGACGCCGCGGGCGGCAGTTGGCTATTCTGGAACCTCTGGCAAAAGTACACCCTCGCTTACGAGTACTCGGGCCCGTTCGAGCCCACCCCCGAAGGCGGCGGCATCGGCGACGCGTGCCAAAACGATCGCCAATGCGGGCTCCCCGCGCCAGACGCGATCTGCGCCACGTCGTATCCGGGCGGGCTCTGCACCACGAACTGCACCGACGGCTGCCCCATCATCGCGGGCAAGGCCGAGGGGTACTGCGTCGACTTCCGCACCGACCGCGGGTACTGCCTCGCCGTGTGCAACCCGAGCGCGCCGAACTGCCGCCAAGGTTACGCGTGCACCCGGGTCGCCAAGTTTGGCGCGCCAAAAGAGTCGCAGTTTACGTGTTATCCGGAGCTGTGAGCGCGGAGAGCAAGCGCGCCGCGCGGAGCGACACCTGCCCGCGGGAGACGAGATCCTCGAGCACCGCGCCGTGCGGCTCACCGAACGCGGCCCTCATCGCGAGCCACGCGGCGAGGTAAGGCCGGTCCCGCGCGAGGCCGAGCTCGTGCCCCGTTCCGCCGCGGTAGGCGCGCTCGGCGATACGGACCGCGTCGCGAGGGAGGGCGCCGTGCACCGTCACG
>JAAFHV010000545.1 GCA_013297655.1 Myxococcales bacterium
GAGGCCTACGATCGGGGCGAGGTGAGCGTGACGCCGCTGACCCTCGACCTGACGGACCCGTCACGCAGCGACGACGTCGCGGCCTGGCTGCGCGGCGACTAGCTCGTCCGCGCGCACGCATCCGAGGCTTCCGGCGGGGGCGCCGATGGCGCTACGTTGCTGGAGCCATGGCGAACGTCGAAGTCACACGAGGTGCCGAGGAGGCGACGGCCCCGAAGCCCATGGACAAGAAGGCGACCGGCCTCTTGCTGGCCCTCGGCCTCGCCATGGCCACGCAGGGCGGCGAGGGCGGTGAGCTGACGGCCCTGAAGGACAAGCTCCGCGGGCTCGCGACGAAAGACCCCGTCGACGCGTTGCTCGCGACCGTCCTCGGCGGCGGCCTCCTCTTCTACAAGCTCGAGCACGGCAAAAACCCGCGCTGCAACACGTACTGGGACGCGGTGCTCTACGTCGCGACCAGCCTCTCGGTCGGGTACGACGACGTCTTCCCCAAGACCGAAGCGGGCAACGCTCTCGCCTCGCTCGTGCAGACCTTCGGTCCCGCGCTCGCCGCGAATGCGCTCGCGCCGACGCAAGCAGCGACGGCTGCCGCGGCTCGGGCAACGGCCTCCCGGGATGCCGAGCTCCTCGCCGTCAACAAGGCGATCCTCGCGCGGCTGGAAGACATCGCCGGCGCACTCAAGAAGTGATTCGCGCGCGCCGCGCTTGCGGGTGAAGACGTCGACGCCTCCCCTTCCCCGCCGATGGGAGGTCCTCGGGCGCGACGACTACCGCTCGAGCAACGCGACGAGCTCGCGACTGGAGCGCGTCGCGAGCGTGTAGCCGCCCAACGGGAAGCGGATCGTCGTCCCCGCCACGTCCGTCGTGACGACCTTCCCCCCGATGTCGTCGACCGCGAGCGACAGAATGCGGTCATCGGCCCCAGCGCGCGCGCGTGTGACGAACGCCGCCAACGTGTTCGCGCTCCCATCGCGGGAGGTCGCCGGAACGGCGCCGCTGTCGCTGTAGCGCCCCGCCATGAACACCATCGCGCCCGCGGCCGCCCCGCGATCTCGACCGCGGTACCACGCCCCGAGATCATGCCAGGGCAGCTCGCCGCAGCGCGCCCACAACGCCCCGAGCTGCGCACCCGTCGCTTCGTAGAGGCGATCGGCGAGCGCCACGAAACGCTCGCGCTGCGCAGGGTCGAGATACGCCGCAGCGTAAGCGCCCTGAAGCTGGATCAGACTGCCCCCCGCGCGCGCGGTATCGGGTGCCCCCGGCGGCACGGGCAAGTCGGCGATCTGCAACACGCCGTCGATCTCCGCGAGCTGCGGATCGATCTCGGCCGGAACGCGCTTGCCGCCGAGCGGCGCCAGCGCGGCGTGCGCTGGCGTGAGACTCCCATCCTCGCGACCCAGCCAAAGCTCGACGATCCACCCCTCGGACTCGAATGGCCCGAAGGGCGCGCCCCCCGCGACGCGTTTCCGCACGCCGCTACACACGGCCTGGTTGCGGCGAGCCACCACGGCGGACGAGTCCGGCGCCGTCGCCGAGGGCACCTCGCGCGCCTTGCGTCGAGCGTCCGCCGCCGTGGCCTCGCCACGGACCCACGCGACGCTGGCGATCGCAAAGAGGCTCAAGACGGCAGCCACCGCCCACGCCACGGCGCCCCGCTCACGGGCGCCAGGTGACGTGACCTGCGTGGACGGAACGACACCTTCGAGGGCGGATGCGAGCCTGCGGGCGCGCTCGTTCGGAGGCAGGACGTTCCATGCGGCGACGAGCCCGCCGAGCGGCGCGACGCGGCGCGCGTCCGACGTGACGACGACGAGCTCGCCCTCGGCGACCTCGACGGCGTCCACCTTGGCCCCGCGCGCGGCGAGCACCTCTTGCGCGCTCCGGATGATCGACCGGCGAAGCTCTTGGTCCACGACGCCCGCGAGCGTACCCGAACTCGGGCGCGAACGAGGTTGCCTCGCGGTGTGTTTCG
>JAAFHV010000542.1 GCA_013297655.1 Myxococcales bacterium
AGAGTGCCTGCTCGGCATGGAGGGCCCGGGAAGGAATTTTTGTGGGCTCGTTCTAGAGCCATTTTCGCAGGCGATTGGCGCTTGCGTGAAAAAGGCGTTTGACGAAGTGGGGAGTTGGCTTCATTCTCGAACATTGTTCGATAAGGGCAATTACGCACGAAAGGCGTAAGCGCAAAGCCATTGACCTAACGGTTCGGAAGTCGCCGAATCCACGGTTTGAAGGGCCGCCGAAAACCCGTCCGTGACCCTCTCGCGAATCCTCGCGGGTGCTTCGCGGCTCATCCAAGATCGTCGTCATGCGCTCCTCGAACGAGCGCGCGGGGCAAATGCTCCCGCGTGTCGGGGCGTGTGGTCGGTCTGGAGCTCCGTCATGAAACTCTCCCTCGCGCCCACGGGCGCCCAAAGGCTCCTCGCCGTCGTCGCGCTCCTCGTCGTCGGCACCGGTTGCCAGCGCTCCTTCGACTCGAAGAGCGCCTACGACCACCAAGCGTGCGCCGAGACCTCGATGCGCCGCAACGCGAAGACGAGCGACGCCGAGTACGGTCGCGCTCAGTTCGAGACGAGCTGCCGCGGCGGCGAAATGGCGTCGTGTAGCGCGCTCGGGATCATGCACGAGCTCGGCGTCGAAGGGCCCCCGAGCCCCACCCTCGCGGCGAAATACTACCTCCGCGCGTGCGAAGGTGGGAACCCCAAGGCGTGCCTGAACCTCGGGGATTTGCTCGTGAAAAACGAAGGCCAAGGTCACGATCCGGTGAGCGCGGGCCTCATCTTCCGCGACCAGTGCGAGCGCGGAATCCAAGACGCTTGCACCCGCCTCGGCTCGCTCTACCTTGCAGGCGACGGCGTGTCGCTCCAGCCCCTCACCGCCGAGCGCCTCTTCAACGGCGCGTGCGATGCGGGCAAGCCCGACGCCTGCGTTCGCCTCGCCGAGGTCGCCTCCCAACGCAACGACTCGCGCCTCGCCGACCGCATGTATGCCCGCGCCTGCAAGAGCGGCGACATCGAAGCCTGCGCCCACCTCAAGACCACCGAGAGCACCGCCGAGCTCCGCGCCACCATGGTCTCCGCGAAGACCGACGACGGTGTCTCGGTGCGCTGATTCGCCGAACGCGGCCCAGATCTTCGGCGAATTTCAAGACGTCGCGCGCAGACCTCGTCGCTCGAACCGCGTTCCTCCCCGCGGTCCGCTCGACGAGGCACGTGCGCTACGGCGGTAGAGCTCGCGATCACCCGAGCAACTCGTGTGCGCCCTCCTCGGTGCCCTCGAATCGCACGCGCGGGTGGTCGCGAGCTCAGGTCGCGGCCGAGGCAGCACGCGCGGCGAGGAGCACGTCGCGCACGGAGAGCAGGGTCTTCACCCCGAAGAGCGCGATCCCGGCCGGCGTGAACGCCTCGTCCACCAGCGCGCCGATCGCCGAATCGGGTGCATTGTGCACGCGTTCTTCGAGCCACGCGACGCGGTCACGCGAGGCCATCAGCTCACCACCGAGGCGTGTTCGTCCGCGGTGGTCGGGGCCTGCGAAGAGGGGCCCAATCGACTCGTCGGCGCGCGCGGTCCACGGCGGCTCGGCGGGCGCGACGAGCACCTTCACCGGCGCGGGAGCCGTGATCGGGAGCCCGTGCTCCTCCGCGAGGGCGGCCGCGAGCTTCGTCACGTCGATGGTGTCGGCGCGGAGCTCGGCCATCGTCGCGGGCAATTTTCCGTCGAACGAGGCGCGCGTCGCTTCCATCGCGAGCGCGTCGACCGAGATGAAGGTCTCGACGAGCGTGCGTCGTGAAATCGCGTCGTGCCCGAAGCTCACGCTCGCGACGGGGCGCTTCTTGGACGAGAGAAAGTCGCGCCCGAAGTAGTGGGTCAGCACGCCCATCCGCGAGATCGCGCGCAGAACGGGGCGCACCGCGCGATTCAAGATTTGCATCTCGTTCGCCGGCACGAGCGCGCCCGGGTGCGGCATGAGGAGCCCCACGTAGAGCACCCCGGGGCTCAGGAGCACCGCGCCACCGCCGGAGCCTC
>JAAFHV010000543.1 GCA_013297655.1 Myxococcales bacterium
CCAGGACGAGTTTGCACCGCGAGAGCCGCTCGTGAGATCGTGCGCACCATGCAGCGCACCATTCTCGTGACAGGAGCATCACGCGGCCTCGGAGAGGCGTTCTCCGTCGCGCTCGCCGCGCCCGGCACGCGGCTCTGGCTCGTCGCGCGTTCGGCAGACGCCCTCGCCGAGGTCGCGGGGAGGGTGCGGGCACGCGGCGCGACGGCGGAGACGATCACCCTCGACCTGACGGATACGGACGCGACCGTGCGCACCATTCGAGAAATCGACGCCACGTGTGGCGGGCTCGATTTGATCATGGCCAATGCGGGGGCCGGGGCCGCCTCGCCCGATCGCGCACCCTATGCATGGGAATCGATCGAGGCCGCGATTCGAACGAGCTTCGTGGCAGCCGCGGCGACCCTCACCGCGGCGCTCCCTGCGATGGTCGCGCGCGGGCGAGGGCACCTCGTCGCGACCGGCTCGCTCGCTTCGTATGGTGCGCTCCCGGGCTCGGCAGCGTACTGCGCGCCGAAGGCGGGCCTCGACATGCTGCTCGACACGCTCCGCCTCGACCTGCAAGGCACCGGCGTCGCGGTGACGAACTTGCGCCTCGGGTTCGTGCGCACACGGATGGTCGAGCGCAGCACGCACCCGATGCCTCAGCTCCTCGACCCCGACGACGTCGCGCGCGAGGTGGTGAAGAGGCTCGCGCGGAGACCGCGAGAGATGGTGATGCCGCGCGCGCTCGCGACCACCGTGCGCGCGCTCGGAGGGCTCCCCGCATCCGTGCGTGAAGCAATCTGGTCCCTGGTGCGGCCGAAGGATCGCTGAGCGAGACGGCGCCCGGCGCCTCACCGAGGCATCGGTGCGCGACGGAGCCGCGGAAACCGCAACGCTATCGCGGGACAGGAGTCGGCACGCGGTCTGCAAAGGAGAAGGCACGCCCGCAGCGGAGGAGGCGCCCATGAGCCGACGAGAGCCCGAAGAGAGCACCGCGACCGAACCGCACGAGCCCGAAAGCGTGAACCGTACACCTATCGGACCAGGCCCGGAGACCCACGGCGGACGACGCGAGCCTATCGACGAGAGCGGCGCCGACGCCGAGCAAGCGCTCGAGCCCGTCGGCGAGTCCCCGCGACCCAACGCGGACGAAGGTGACCGAAAGCCCGTCGGCGACGAGAGCGGCGCCGATCGAGCGCTGGACGACCTCTACGCGGGAGAAGGCTCGGAGGGGTTCGATTCGCCCACGATGCGCGAGCCGTGATGGGTCGACGGTGCGCGCGAAGATGCAAGTGAGCCGCACGCGAACGGCATGACTAGGCCAACCGACCGAAGGGAGGACGGCACGAAGATGCAAGTGAGCCGCACGCGAACGGCATGACTAGGCCAACCGACCGAAGGGAGGACGGCACGAACGTGACGGTGCCCGGCCGATCGGCGTCCGCCGATCGTCGCGTTGCCGCGGTCGAGGGCTTCCCCACGCGCGGCGGTGCCCCTACCCTCGACGGCGATGGGCTCACCCCGCCGCAAGCCAATGTCCCCGGAGCTGCTGTCGATCTCGGCGCCCCGCAACTTCACGATCACGACCGAAGCGACCGTTCACGCGCTGTCGATCGGAGTGCCCTCGTACGCGGCGCGGCGACGTCGCATCGAAGATGGCATCGACGACCTTTTGTCCTTCTTGGAAGAGCACGCCGGCAAGCTCGCCGAACGCGGCGCATCCCCTGCAGAGATCAGCCGTGCGACCGCCGCCGCGGCGCAGAGAATCGATTTTTCCGCGGTAAATCGCCTCATCGCAGCGCATAACCGTTTCTACCCCATCGAGGCGAACCTTCCCGTCGATCCGAAGACTGGCGCGTTCGTCGTCCGGCGCGATACGCCTTTCGAGACGGAGCCAGAGCTCGGGCCCGAGCGCCTCCTCGCCCTCTTCGCCGAGCGCGACGCCTCCCTCTCGTAGGTGGTCGTTTACGTTCGCTGCGCGCGAGACGCGACCTTCCACCCGAGCGCGACTATGGTGCCGCGTGTGCTCGA
>JAAFHV010000546.1 GCA_013297655.1 Myxococcales bacterium
CCGACACGTGGCTCGCGGTCACCTACACGAACGCCGACTCGCTCCCCGCGCGGGTCATGCGAAGGCACTGGGCGCCGTTCTTCGATCACAAATCGGCCTTCTTTTCGACCGGATCGATGACCGCGCTCCTCGCGCGCTACAACTACGTGCTGCGCCAGCAGTTCGCGCTCCCCACGACCCGCACCCTCGACTACGCGACGCGGCGGGTGGCCGGCGGAAGCTTCGTGTCGAAGCTCGTGAAGAAGTCGCCCCTCGGGCAGCTCCCGGTCCCGATCGTGGCCGGCACCCGTGTCGCGCTCTTTCGCAAAAAGGCGGCCGGCGATCCGCCCGAGAAGCTCTCGATCGTGTTCCCCGTCTACAACGAGGCCGTCTCCTGCGCGCAGGTCATCGACGGCATCTTGGCGAAGGAGCTCCGCATCGAGAAAGAGCTCATCATCGTCGAGAGCCTCAGCACCGACGGCACGCGCGAGATCGTGAAGCGCTACGAGTCGGTGCCTGGCGTGAAGGTGGTCTACGAAGAGGTCCCGAAGGGGAAGGGGCACGCCGTGCGCACCGGGCTCGCCCACGCCACCGGCAGCATCGTGCTCATCCAAGACGCCGACTTCGAGTACGACCTCGACGACTACGACGCCCTCATCGAGCCCATCCTCCAGCGGCGAACCAACTTCGTGCTCGGCTCGCGCTCCCTCGGCATCGACGACTGGAAAGTGCGTAAGTTCGCGACCGGAAAGGCGAAAGAGTTCGTCTTGAACGCGGCGCAGCTGCTCTTCGCGGGCACCTACAACGCGCTCTACCAACAGAAAGCGACCGACATCAACACGATGTTCAAGGTCTTCCGCACCGAGTGCCTCGACGGGATCACGCTGAAGAGCGACGGCTTCGAGCTCGACATCGAGCTCGTGTGCAAGCTCACCAAGAACGGCAACGCGCCCCTCGAGATCCCGGTCAACTACGTGGCGCGCAGCTTCGAGGAGGGCAAAAAGATAAGCTTCATCCGCGACTCGTTCCCCTCGTACTTCGCGATCTTCCGCCACCGGTTCGCGTGATGGGGGAGAGCACCTTCCACGAGGACGCGCGCTGGGGCGACGAGTCGGTCGATCCGAACGAGCCTTCGCTCCCGGGGCTCAAGGCTCGTTTCCTGGTCGACCACGTGCCCGCGTCGGGCTCGGTGCTCGACGTGGGCTGCGGCGAGGGCAAGCTCCTTCGCACCCTCGCGCGGCACACTCCCAAGCTCACGCTGCACGGCTGCGACATCCGCGTGCCTCAGCGCGCGCCAGACGTGTTCACGTTCGCGCAGGTGAAGGGCGACGAGCTGCCCTACCCAGAGCAAACCTTCGACGCGGCGATGCTCTTCGACGTGCTCGAGCACGTGCCGGATCCGGGCGCGCTCCTCGCGCAGACGGCGCGGGTGCTTCGGCCGGGCGGCAAGCTCGTCGCGTTCGTGCCGGTGGAGGGCGAGGCGCTCTCATTCTACCGGCTGTTCCGCAAGCTCCTCGGGGACGACGTGTACGTGGAGACGAAGGATCACATCCAGGCCTTTTCCCACGCGACGATCGCGGGCCTCGTCGATCGCGAGTTCTCGCGCGACAGCACCGCCTACGCGTACCACTTCGCCGGCCACGCGATGGACGCCGCCTTTTTTGCGGCACAGAAGCTCAAGAAGCTGCGCGAGTTCTGGTGGAAGAAGAACACCTTCTACGTCGCCGACACGGCCGACCAAGGCGCCACCGTCGGCGCCATGAACGGCGTGCTCCGCCTCGCGAACCACCTCGCCTTCCTCGAGTCCCGCGCGCTCGTGAACGTGCGCGCCTCCGCAGCCGGCGTCCTCTTCGCCGCAACCAAGCGCTAGCCCCCCAAGCGCCCCGCGAGCCTGCGAGCGCCCCGCGAGCCCGCGAGCGCCCCGCGAGCCCGCGAGCGCCCCGCGAGCCCCGCGAGCGCCCC
>JAAFHV010000544.1 GCA_013297655.1 Myxococcales bacterium
CCGTGGGTGCGCACGGCGCGCACGAGCAAGCCGAGCATGTCGATCTCGCGCTCCTGGTGCATGGCCTCGAGCCCGACGACGAAGCGCGACGCGTCGTCGAGGAAGCCGTGGATGCGGACGGGCTTGTTCTCGCCGTCGATGAGGATGTGCGCACCGTGGCAGACGTCCCCGTGCCAGAGGGCCCCGGGCCTCTCGGCCTCCCACCGGAGGCGCTGTTTCCCGTCACCGACGGTGCGGAGGGTTTGGCGATCGAGGCCGTGGGCGGCGAAGAGTCGTCGCACGGCAGAGGGAGAGATCGCACTTTCCTGAATGCGTCCTTCGAGGACGAGGGTGTCCAGAATGAGCTCTGCGGAGGCGCTGGGATTTTCGCGTCGGATGTCGCAGACGAGGTGCTGCTGCTCGACGGTGAGGGCACGTGCGGCGCCCTTGTCGGCGCGCTCCTCGGGCCTCAAGGCGGCGAGGCCCCCGCGCTTGTAGCGCCGATACCAGCGCTCGAGGGTCGGCACCGCGAAGGTGCGCGTGGCGGTCGCTCCCGGCGGTCGGAACCGCTGCTCGCTGAGCGCGTGGAGCCGCGCGGCGAGCTGCCCGCGGGGCAGCTCCATGCGCGTGAGCGCGCCAATCACTTCGCTTCGGAAAAGAGCCACGGCTTCGCCGTGGTCCTTCGGCTCGAGGACGTCCATTGTATCTTGCAACCTTTCGGCGCCCGTCTTTTCCAGGCGCGAAGCGGTCGTACGCGACCCCTCCCCGGGTGCCGTGGGATCATGATCGGCGGGAGCCACCGCTTTCCGCGATCGGGATCATCGACTCCGATGAAGCGCGCCGCCGGCGAAGGCGGCTTCGGCTTGGCTGAGCCCCGTCGGTGCGAGCGCCACGAGCGCGCCTGCGGCGCGCTCGGCGTGCTGCCGCAGGGTGAAGCGCGCCGGAGGCGCGCGCGTCGTCGGGAAGAGGCGTTTCCGAACCGTGTCGGCTGCCCAGCGCCGGAGCGTGGCCCACGCCCCGCAGGCGGCCGCGCCGATCACCACCAGGGGGCTGATGCTCGCGCGCACACGGGCCTCGGTCCCACCGAGGAGCGCCCACATCGCGAGCGCCAATCCGATCGCGCTCGCGGTGTAGAGCCGCCGCGGCAAGAGCTCCCGAGGCACCACCAGCATGCATGCCCCGCACTGCTGGCACTCGTACCGGCGGCCGCGCACGCTCGTCATCGTCGGAGCGGCGCCCGGCGCCGAAGGGCCGCGGACCTGCCGCTCGCGCGTCCCGTCGCCGTGTACAACTAGGTTTTTCCCTTCCGGCCGCGCCGCGGCCTTGCATCCAAGGCACCGGGGTGGCCTCGCCACGTCCACCGAGGGCAACGCCGCTTGCCAGGCCTTGACGTCCAACGAACTCCGGTAAATCTTATCCTCGCTCCGCAACTCCGCTTCGGAGCTCGACGCGAGGGGTGTCCGCCAAGACTTTGCCCCTCGCGTCACCCTTTTGTGGGCAAGCACGACGCTTTAACTCCGCCTCCGCAGGGCCTCCTACGCCCTGGCTGACCTGCGCGGTAGTCGTCGCTTCTCGCGATCGCAATCGTGGACCTGCGTGATCCTCACCATCAAACAGTGCGCGCGAGATCCTCTCGGGATCGATCAGGTAGACCTCGCGTTAACAGTAGGCGTGCTCGAGCCAGGGCGGCTCCGAATCTATAGGGTCGGTCGTGGCGGCGACGACGTCACTCCCATCCCCGTCGAGACGGCGCGAGAGGGAGAGTGGGCGCTCCCGAAGTTCCTCAACGACGCGACGGCAGGGGAGTCCGACGTCCCGCGCCGTCGGTACCTCGCCAACCTCCTCCAGGGCTCCGCCGCCCAGGCTACCGCGCTGGGTCTGTCGGACGTGGACGCCTGATCAGCGACAATTATTCTTGCAGGCCGACGACAACTAGAATTGCAGGTCGGCGGCCGTCCTGACGGCGCGTGCGAGGCTTGGCCGAGGGGCCGAGCAGGATCTCGGACTCTTGGAGTCAGAGAT
>JAAFHV010000055.1:0-597 GCA_013297655.1 Myxococcales bacterium
ACCCTTGGAAGTCCCTGACGAGGGACGAGTCCTACTGCTGCTAGCCGAGGAGGAGTAACGAAGCACGGCGAAGCAAATCGGTGAAAAGCCGACCGAATCGAACTGTTCGGTGCTCTAGGAGCACCTGCCCCCTCGTGGAAGAGGCCGTCTCGGTGGGGGCGCGCCGCGCCATCGCCGCCGCCGCTCACGACCGCCGCCGCGCCGAAAAATAGGCAAAAACTGGCCTCGATTCGACCGGCGAGGGGCCCGCACGACGTTCGGGATCGGCGAGGCTCGTGCCGAGGTGGTAAGGTCCCTTTCCCATGGCGGACTACGCGGTGATCATGGCGGGCGGGGCGGGTACGAGGTTCTGGCCCGCGTCACGCGAGGCGAGGCCGAAGCAGCTCTTGGCGCTTGCGGGCCAAGGGGGCGACACCCTGCTCGCGGCGACCGTGAAGCGCCTCTCGCCGCTCGTCCCACCGGAGCGTGTCTACGTCGTCACGGCCGAGCGCCTGGCCGAGGCCACCCTCGCCGCGATCCCGAACGTGCCGCCGGAGAACGTGCTCCGCGAGCCCAAGGCGCGCAACACCGCCCCGTGCATCGCGTGGGCGACGGCCG
>JAAFHV010000055.1:607-41016 GCA_013297655.1 Myxococcales bacterium
GTCGTCGCGGTGCTGCCGAGCGATCATCACATCGAGGACGAGCCCGCGTTCCGCGAGGTGCTCGCGAAGGCCTACGCCACCGCGCGGAGCGGCCCGTGCACCACCATCGGCATCGTTCCCACCCGCGCCGAGACCGGCTTCGGGTACATCGAGGTCGGCGCGAGCCGCGGCCCGAACGCGAACAACGTGGTGCGCTTCGTGGAGAAGCCCTCCCGCGAAGTGGCCGAGGGCTACGTCGCCGGCAAGAAACACCTGTGGAACGCGGGCATGTTCTTCTACCGGGTCGACGTGATGACGTCCCTCGTCGGTGAGCATCTGCCCGCGATGGCGGAGGCCACCCAGCGCATGGTGGAGCGCGTCGCGAAGGGCGACAGCGGCGCCATCGCGGAGATCTTCCCCACCCTCGAGAGCATCTCCATCGACCACGGCGTCATGGAGAAGGCGAAGGAGCTCGCGGTCGTCCCCGGTAGCTTCGGCTGGAACGACGTCGGCAGTTGGCAGAGCGCGTGGGAGCTCGCCGCAAAGGACGACAACGGCAACGCCCTCCCCGAGGGTGCCTTCACGAAAGATGCAGAGCGCAACTACTTCGCGAGCCTCGTCTCGTCCGGAGCGAAGAAGCACGTCGCGTTCGTCGGCGTGTCGGACCTCGTCGTCGTCGAGACCGACGACGCCGTCCTCGTGCTCCCCCGTGATCGCGCGCAAGACGTGAAGCTGGTGGTAGAGGCCTTGAAAGCCGCCGGAAAACGCGAGCTTTTGTAGCTCCGCGGCCGCTTCGGCGGAACGATGTGGGAGAGGCATCTTCCGTCGAGCCGGCTCTCGCCGTCGTGGCCTGACGATGTCCCTGTTACGTGCCCACTTCGTGCTCGATGGCCCCCCTTGCTCGGCGGCCCGCGATCGCGGCTACCCGCGAAGGTGCCCTCGTTCGACGCAGGCACCTCCGTAGGCAGATAGAGATCCGCGATCATTATGATCGGTGCTCATAATGTTCGTTGATATACATCTTTCATGGTGGACTTCGTCAATCGCAAGCTCGAGCTCTCGGAGCTCACCGCGCTCGCGGAGCGGGGCGGTCTCGTGGTGGTCTACGGGCGGCGCCGAGTCGGCAAATCGCGGCTGCTCACGCGTTGGCTCGCGGAGCGGGGCGGTCTCTACGCGCAGGCCATCGAAGGCTCGCCGGCGATGCAGATGGAGCAGCTCGGGCGCGATCTGCGCGAAGGGGCGGGCGCGCTTCGGCAGGGCCCCGAGCTCACGCCACGCACGTGGGTGGAGTTCTTCGAGCTGCTCCGGCTCGATGGGCACCCGATCGTGTGCATCGACGAGTTTCCGTACCTGGTGCTCGCCGATTCGACGCTTCCCAGCGTCGTGCAGCGATTCGTCGACCACCGCATGCCCAAGGGGATGACGCTGATCCTCGCCGGGTCGAGCATGCGGATGATGCACGATACGTTCTTGAACCGCGGCGCGCCGCTCTTCGGCCGCGCCGCGAAGCTTCTCCCGATACGGCCGATGAGCTACCTCGCTTTCGCGGAGTCGGTGGGGAACGCGGCGGCTCTACGCGGCACCTTCGAGAAGTTCTCGCTGGTGGGCGGCGTCCCCCGGTACTGGGAGTTCGTGCGCCCGCGCGCCTCGGCGGTGGAGCTTTCGGAGAGCCTCTTCTTCGGATTCGCGCCGTACTTCGGCGAGGAGCCCGCGCGCCTCCTGAAGGACGAGGGAATCCAGGGGCAGAACCCGCTCTCGGTGCTCGAGGCCGTGGGGCGCGGTGCGACCAAACCCTCGGAGATCGCCGCCCGTCTCGGCACCGCCCAGAGCAACCTCACCCGCATCTTCGATGCCTTGGTGGACGCCGCGCTGCTCGCCCGTGAGATCCCCTTCGGGGAGAGCTCGCGCACCACCAAGCGCGTCCTCTATTGCATCGCCGACCCCGCGCTGCGCTTCCATTTCCATGTATACTCCCCGCACCGTACGCGCTGGCAACACTACGCGGCGGAGGAAAAAGCACGCCTGGTCGCGACCCACGTCGGGCCCGTCTTCGAGGCCTGGTACCGCGCCGCACACCCCGGCAGCGGCCGCTACTGGGAGGGCGAGCGCGAATTCGACGTCGTTCGCCTCGAGACCTCACGCGGCAAAACGCGGCCCGTCGTGAGCGAGCTAAAATGGGGTGAGGTCACCAAGGCCGAACGCGTCCGTCTCGAAGAGCGCATCGCGCTGGCCTGGACCGCCACCACTCCCGGCAAGAAGTACGGGCCCTGCGAGGTCGAGATCGTGGACTCGTCGCTGCTCAAAGACGCGCCACGAATGAAACGCCTCTGCGCTGCGCAAGAGCGGGGATAGCCCAACCCAGAAGGCACAAGCGGGGAGGGTTTCGGTGCGCCCAGTCCTGTCCTTTTCCGGCGCCCGAGCCGGGTGAACGTCGTCCAGCGACGAGGCCGATGGATCGCACTGCCTAACCCGTCGCTCGCACCAAGCACGCCCACGGTTCGTAAACGTCGCCGGTTTGCATAAAACGGAACCGTGGGTTACGTTTTGTGTGTGCCACAATCGAAGTCCAGCAAGCCCGACTGGGATCGGCTGTTCGAGATCGCCGCCGCGCAGTCGGGGTACGTCACGACGCAACAGGCTGCCGAGGCTGGTTACTCTACCCATCTGCTTCGGAAGCACATCCACGCCGGCCGCGTGGCGCGGCGTCGGCGGGGCATCTACCGGCTCGTGCATTTCCCGGCTGGGGAGCACGAGGAGCTGGTCACTGCGTGGCTGTGGTCCGAGCAGGCGAGCGTCATCTCGCACCAGACGGCGCTGTCACTGCACGGACTCTCCGACGCGCTGCCGGCGCAGGTTCACCTTACGCTTCCGGCTGCGTGGACGAAGCGGCGCTTTCGTGTGCCGCGCGACGTGGTGCTTCACTACTCCGACATAGCACCCGAGGACCGCGCTTGGTCCTCGGCTGTCCCGACCACGAACCCGCGCCGCACGCTAAACGACTGCGCGCGCGAGGGACTCTCGCCCGATTTGCTTCGACAAGCGGCGCAACAGGCACTTCGCCGCGGCCTCGTCACGACGCCGGAGCTCCGTGAGGTCGAAGAAGCGCTCGACCCGTTCGGAGGGATCGTCGCATGACGATTCGCACGTACTCGTCGCCCGAGGCCTTCAAGCAGGCCCTCGAACAGCGCTTGCGCACATCCACCAATTCTGGCGCCGAGTTTGCCCGCAAGCGGCAACTGCTGGTGTTCGATCGTTTCCTGGCTCGCGTCGTCGCTGTGCTCGGTGATTCGGCGACGCTCAAAGGCGGGCTCGTCCTCGAGCTGCGAATCGACCGAGCTCGCACCACGAACGACATCGATCTGCGAATGATCGGCTCGCCCGACGACATGCTCGCGCGCCTTCAGGAGGCGGGACGTCGCGAGCTTGGCGACTTCTTCACGTTCGAGGTCCGCCCCGACGAGGACCACCCCGAGATTCAGAACGACGGCGTCCAGTACGACGGGCTTCGCTTCCGCGCCGAGTGCAAGCTCGCTGGCAAAGTCTACGGCCAGCGCTTTGGCGTCGACGTCGCGTTCGGCGACCCGATCCTCGGCGAGCCGGAGAGCGTGGTGGCGGACGACGTCCTCGCCTTCGCCGGCATCGCGCCACCGACGCTGCGCCTCTACCCGATCGAGACGCACCTCGCCGAGAAGCTGCACGCATACACGATGCCGCGGTCGCGCCCGAACTCGCGTGTGAAAGACCTCCCCGACATCGCGCTGCTCGCGACGGCGCAGTCCATCGAAGCGACGCGTCTGCGGATGGCTCTCGAGCAGACCTTCACGTTCCGCAAGACGCACGCGCTGCCGGCGAAGGTGCCGGCGCCGCTCGCGGCGTGGACGGCGCCCTACGCAGCGATGGCTCGCGAAGACCAGCTCGCGTGGCGCTCTCTCGACGAGGTGACGCGGGCGGCCCAGACCTTCCTCGACCCTGCGCTCGCAGGACCCCTCGTTGCCACGTGGGAGCCCGAGACCTGGAGTTGGCGACTTCCGTGACCTTGTGATCACGCCGAAACGAGGTCGGCGGATCGTCGAGCCTCGACCGTATTTGGAGCCTACGTCGCACTCTCGCGTCGGCGGACACCAGGTCGTCGGTCTTGCGTGGTTCGGTGGATACCAAGTCTTGACGGTTGCTCGACGATCGCGCGGTTTCGCGCTCTTTTTTCCGAGGTTCCGTCGGTTGCTCCATCCCAACGCTTCTGTGTTGCAAGAGCATCGCAGATACAAAAAAAGCTAACGCTTGCGGTTCGCGCGGCCGTGAGGAAAAACGGGCGGACCATGGCAAAGAACGGAAAGAAGTCGGCCCTCCAGAAGGCTGCGTCGAAGAAGCTCGCCGGCATCGGCCCCGCGGCGCCGAGCGCCGAGCAAGTCGCTCACATGATGCTTCACGCCGAGGAGCGTGGAGAGGTGAGCCGCGTCCGCCTCGAGGACGGCTCGTGGGGCTGGGCGCGCGCGCGCCAAGACGGCAAGACCGAGGTCATGCGCCCCACCCCCGAGATGCTCGAGTACCTCTCGCGTTGGGAAGCCGGCGCCGCGCACCCCACGCACTGATCACGACTCGTTCTCACGCTTCCGCGCGAAACGAGCTCTCGGTCCTCTTCGGAGGCAGCCGGAGCGTCTCGCGCGGTTCGAGTTTTGTCGGCCCGCTCGTGCCGCGTTCGGTGCTCTAGGTGCGCCAAAAACGCGGGTGCTTCTTCAGGGTTTCCACTTCGCGGTCGCGCGCTTCTTGGCGGCGGGGGACCGCGCGAGCGGCTTCTTGGTGTCGGCGGCGGCGGCCGGCTTCTTTCGCGTGCGCGACTTGGGTGAATACGGCTCGTACCCGCCCTCGAGGGAGGCCTGCGTGATCTCGGACCCGAGGGCGGCCTCGAGCCTCTTCAGGTCGTCGCGGAGTCGAGCGGCCTTCTCGAAATCGAGCGCCTCGGCGGCGGCGAACATCTCGGCGCGGAGGGCGCGGAGGGTCTCCGTGGGGTCGGCCGAGGTGTCGTCCGCTTTGCCCTTCTTGCTGCCGTCGGCGCGAAACTTGGGCACCTCGACATAGTCGATCGTGCCGGCGGCCGGGTTCATGTTCATGATCGCGCGAACGACGGTCTGCGGCGTGATGCCGTGCTTCTCGTTGTAAGCCGCCTGGATGACGCGCCTTCGGTTCGTCTCGTCCATGGCTTGTTTCATCGCCTTGGTGATCGAGTCGCCGTACATGATCACGCGCCCATTCGCGTTTCGGGCGGCGCGGCCGATGGTCTGAATGAGCGAACGCGGGCTGCGGAGGAAGCCCTCTTTGTCGGCGTCGAAGATGGCGACGAGCGACACCTCGGGCAAGTCGAGCCCCTCGCGGAGCAAGTTGATGCCGACGAGCACGTCGAACTCGCCGAGCCGCAAATCGCGCAAAATATCCATGCGCTCGAGGGTGTCGATGTCGGAATGGAGATACCGAATGCGAACCCCGAGCTCGCGGTAATAGTCGGTCAGGTCCTCCGCCATGCGCTTCGTGAGAGTGGTGCAGAGCACACGCTCGTTGCGCTCGGCGCGGAGGCGAATCTCGGTCAAGAGGTCGTCTACCTGCCCCGCGACGGGGCGCACCTCGATCACCGGATCGAGGAGGCCGGTCGGCCGGATGAGCTGCTCGACGAACACGCCTTCGGCCTTATCGAGCTCGTAGTCGCCGGGCGTCGCCGACACGTAAATGGCCTGCTTGATGTGGGCCTCGAACTCGTCGAACTTCAGGGGGCGGTTGTCGAGCGCGCTCGGCATCCGGAAGCCGTACTCGACGAGCGTCTCTTTGCGCGCGCGGTCGCCCTTGTACATCGCGCCCACCTGCGGGACCGTCTGGTGCGACTCGTCGAGCACCATGAGGAAGTCGCCCGGGAAATAGTCAATCAGCGTGGGCGGCGGATCGCCGGGCTTTCGATTCGACAGGTGGCGCGAGTAGTTCTCGATGCCATTGCAGAAGCCCATCTGCTCCATCATCTCGATGTCGTACTGGGTGCGCTGCTCTAGCCGCTGTTTTTCGACGAATTTGCCGGCTTTGTCGAACACGTCGAGCTGCTCACGGAGCTCTTCCCGAATGCTCGATACGGCCTTTCGCATTTGGTCTTGCGGAGTCACGTAGTGCGAGCCGGGGAAGATGGCATACCGCTGGAGCGAGCCGCGCACCTTGCCGCGGAGGGGATCTACCTCTTTGATCGCCTCGATGGTGTCGCCGAAGAACTCGATACGAATCGCGGTCTCGTGCTCGTAGGCGGGGAACACCTCCACCACGTCGCCGCGGACGCGGAACGTGCCGCGGTGGAAGTCGACGTCGTTTCGCTCGTATTGGATGTCGACGAGCATGCGCAGCAACGTGTCGCGGCGGAACTCTTCGCCCACCTTCAGGTCGATGAGGAGCCCGTGGTAGCTCTCGGCGCTGCCGATACCGTAGATGCAGCTCACGGAGGCGACGATGATCACGTCGCGGCGCGAGAGGAGCGCGTGGGTCGCCGCGTGGCGCATGCGATCGATCGCGTCGTTGATGATCGCGTCTTTGTCGATGTACGTGTCGCTCGTGGGGACGTACGCCTCGGGCTGGTAATAGTCGTAATAGGATACGAAATACTGGACCGCGTTCTCCGGGAAGAGCTCGCGCATCTCCCCGTAGAGCTGGGCGGCGAGCGTCTTGTTGGGCGCGAGGATGAGCGCCGGCCGCTGCGCCTTCGCGATCAAATTGGCGATCGTGAAGGTCTTACCGGAGCCCGTGATCCCGAGCAAAACCTGGTGCTTTTCCCCGCGCTCGAGCCCCGCGACGAGCTGGGCGAGGGCGGCAGGTTGGTCACCTCGCGGCTCGAACGACGTGACGAGCTTGAATGGCCTCTCCGACATGAAGCGCACATGGTCCGTCCTCCCGACGATTTCCGCAAGGCCTGCGGGCGCTTCCATGCCACCTGCGCGCGCCACCGAGTGGGGCGCGGCTGGCGCGGCGGGTGTGGCAACCGTGCACTCCCATCGAGAGCCCGCGTGCGCAGGCTGGCCTCGAGCCCGATCAGTTCACCTTGGGGACCCGGCCGACGGAGTAGTCTACGTTGTTGCCCACCGAACGGGCGACGCCGTACGTCGGATACAAACACCCGTCGTCGAGCGTGATCGCGCGTACCGGGAGCGCGTCGCTCGTCGTGATGCGGCACGTCTCGTTCGCCGAAGCGGAGAGCCCGGCCTTTCGAATCGACACGAGCTCGGTCGCGCTGCGCATGTCCGGGAGGCTGCGCACCACGTAGATGCGATTGGCGTCCGCGGCGACGTCGACCACCCGAGTGGCGAGGATGTGGCTCGTCGCGCCTGATTGGATCCCCGGTTCGAGAAGAACGAGAGTGCTCCCATCGGTGCCGTTCGAGGCCGTGACGACGACGAGGCGCTCGTCGGGGGTGTAGGTCACGAGACGAGAGACTGCGGCGCCGGACGGCAGCGCCCCGGCGATCGTGGTCGTCGACTTTTCTTTCGGCGTCGCGGAGTGCGTGTCGGTCCCGGCGCCGTACACGAGGCTCGTCGTGGCGCCCTTGGTGGCGACCATCGGCACGATCGTCGGATTGTATGGAGTCTCCGTCCACGTCTCGAGGACTGCCGCGCCGTCGAACGCGAACGCCGCCCCGAACCCGCCGCGCGTGTTGGTTATCCCGCCAAGGAGGCTCCCGTTGGTGGCCAGCGCCGTGATCGAGCCGCCCAAGGTCCCCATGAGCGACCACGCCCCGCCGTTGTACGTGTGCACCTCGTCGAGGCCGTCGCTCGTCCCGCCGGTGCGAAAGGCACCCACGAGCGCGTTCGCGCGGACCCCGATCGTCGAGTACGCGAGGAAGAGCGGGATCGCGAGGGCCGACGGCTTCGCTACGATCGCAGGGCCGCCGCTGTCGACCCCGAAAGTCCCTTCTTTGATCTCGGTCCCTTCGATCCACGCGGCGCGCCCGCTAGAGGCGACCACCTTGGGCATCGTGGTGGAAGATCCGATGAAGACGCGCGCTCCACCGAGGCACGTGAGGTTCGCCGCGGGGGCGCACAGGGGCATCCCGGCGTCGACCTTGACGCTTCCGTCGGAGGGCGGCTCGATCGTGGCGTCGATGCCCGCGTCCAGCGGCGGAGCGCCTCCGTCGGTCTCGGGAATGATCTCGTTGCCGCCGCTCTCGGTTTGGCTATTTTCGACCGGCTGCGTGCACAGGCGCGTCGCCGGGTTGCACGTGCGGCCCTCGGTGCAGATGACTCCCGCGCAGCGGCTCGAGAGGAAGACGTTCTGTTGCACCTCGGAGCCGTTCACGAACCGCACCTTGCGCCGCGCGACGACGCAGGTCGGCCCGCCGAGCACGCCGGTCGTCGGGTTCGCGCGGCCGTCCGGGCCGAGGTTGCACGCGGTCGCGGTGTCGCCCTCGGTGCCTACGATGGCGACGAGATCGTAGGTGACGTCGAACGGGGTCTCGCTCGTGGTGCTCGGGCGAAGGACGAGGCCATCCTTGTCGCCGATCGTCGCGCGCGGCCCCGGGGTGCACGTCTCCGCGTCTCGTGGGTCGCGGCTATCGAAGACCAAATCGCCGTTCGCCACCGCGAGCGCGAACATCACCTTGCGCTCGAGCTTGCTGTCTTCCCTGCAGCCGAAGTCGGTCGTGTAGTGTGCACGTATCGCGGTGGCCGTTTTGCAGGATGGAACCGCGACGACGACGACCACGGCAGCGCCGAGCGCGCCGAAAGGAAGAAGCTTACGCACACCCCCATCGTACTTCGTATGGCGCGCGCGTCGAACGAATCCCGTGGTCTCTTTCGCGAATGTTTTCGTGCGTTCGGGCACGGAGCAATGGCAAATAGAAGTCTTCGATGACGAACGAATCCCAAGTGCTCCCGAACGTCGCGCTCCTCGGTGCTGGTGCGCTCGGGAGCGCGGTCGCGGCGCGGCTCTTGGGGCTTCGATTTCCGCTCGTCGTCTACAACCGCACGCCCGCGCGCGCCGAACGGCTCGTCGGCCTCGGCGCGAAGGTCGCCGCGACCCCGAAAGAGGCCGTCCGCGACGCGCGGGTGGTGCTCGCCTGCGTGAGCGACGCCGACGCCCTCCGCGCGATCCTCACCGGCGACGACGGCGCGGTGCGCGGGCTCGGCGCGGTGCCACGGCAAGTCTTTTGTGACCTCTCCACCGTCGGCCGCAAAGCCGCACGCGAGATGGCGGCCCTCGTCGACGCGCGCGGCACCAAGTACCTCGACGCCCCGATGAGCGGCACCGTGGGGCCAGCTTCGCGGGGCGAGCTCGTCGCCCTCGTCGGCGGGTCCACGGCGGCCCTCCGCCGCGCAGAGCCGGTGCTGAACGCGATCTGTCGCAAGATCATCCACGCCGGCTCGGTAGGGCAGGGGCAGGTGCTCAAGGTGGTGTTGAACGGCCTCGGCGCGCATCATCTCGTCGCGTTCACGAGCATGCTCGTCTTGGGTGAGCGCGCGGGCCTCTCGCGGGAGCACATCGTCGACGCGTTCACGAGCGGCGCGTTCGCGACCCCGAGCTACCAGGGCAAACGATCGAAGGTGCTCGCGCGCGACTTCTCGCCGGACTTCGCCCTCGCGCTCGCGTTGAAAGACGCGGCCCTCGCGGTGGAGCTCCAGTACGAGCTCGACATGAAGCTCCCCGTCCATCGCGCCGTCGTTCGTGATCTCGAAGAGGCGGTCTCCGCGGGCCTCGGCAAGGAAGACTTGTTCGGCCTCGAGCGCCTCTACTCGGGCCGCCCCAAGCGCGAAGGCTGAGGCGGGTCGCGCACGCGGTCCTTCGGCCCGGCCCCGCCTCCACGGCGGCTCGCACGGTCGACCTCTTCGACCGGTGCTCTAGCTCCGGTAGTCCGCGTTTTCGCTTATGTATTCGTGGGAGCGGTCCGAGCCGAGCACAGTCGCGCGCTCGCTCCCGGCGCCGAGATCGACCGCGATTTCGACGGCGCGCTCGTGGCTCGGAAACCGTACCGGGGGAACGAACGTGAGCCCGTCGGCGGGAGCGACGCTCGCGTAAAGCTCGGCCTCGCGCATGTGCGCCACGAGGGCGCCCTCCGTCTCGTGCGAGAGCCGAAACGCGCCCCCCTCGAAGATGGTGTGGCCCGCCATCGCGATCGTCGCGCGCGAAAGATCGAGCCCCGGCGCGAAGGTGCCCACATGCTTCCCGATCGCCATCACGAGCCGCCCCACGTTCGGATCGTTCCCACAAATCGCGCACTGGAAGAGCGGCGAGCCCACGATCGCCTTGCCCACGCCGAGCGCGAGCGCCCTCGTCGGCGCGCCGGAGACCGCGACCCGAATCACGTGGTGCACACCCTCGCCGTTGCGCACCACGTCCGCCGTCAGCTCGGCGCACACGCGCACGAGGGCCTCGCGGAATGCTTGTAGATCGCACGGAACTCGGCGCGACGACACGATCGCGACCGTGTCGGACGTGCTCGTGTCGGTGTCGATCGACATCGCGTTGAACGTGGGCGTCACCGCGTCGCGGAGGGCCTCGCGGAGCGCTTCGCGCGGCACGTCGCAGTCGGTCAGGAGATACACGAGCATCGTCGCGAGGTTCGGCTCGATCATGCCGGCGCCCTTCGCGATGCCGACGATGCTGCCCGCGCCCACGCTCGCGCGGCGCACCTTCGGGTACAGGTCGGTCGTCACGATGCCCTCGGCCGCGGGCATCACCGAGGTGCTCTGGAGCGCGCGCACCGCCTCGGGCACCGCGCTCACCATCGCCTCGACCGGCAAACGCCACCCGATGACCCCCGTCGACGACGGCAACACCGCGGTCTCCGCCACGCCGAGCTCCTTCGCGACGGCGCGGCACACCGCGTTCGACGCCTCGACCCCGCCCGGGGCGCACACGTTGGAAATCTTGTTGTTCACGACGATCGCCGAGAGCAAAGGCTCGTCGAGGCGCGCGCGGCCCACGATCACGGGCGCGCCCGGAAACGCGTTGTTGGTGAACATCGCGCCGAACGCGTCGGTCGGCTCGTCGAGCGCGATCAACGTGAGCGTCATGGTCCCCGGCTTGTCGACCTCGATCGGGACGAACGAAAAACGGGCGGCGCCGACGCGGAACCCGGCCGGTAGCGCGGAGACCGACTCGAGCCAAGCTCGGTGCGAAGCGAGAGATGCGTGTTCCATGCGGTCGCTCCGCTTTCGCTTCATTCCTCGCGCAGGTCAAGGGGGGCCGTCGGGGCGCAGAATCTCCCGCTCGGCGCGCTCTTTTTCTCGAGGTGCGAGGGCGAGGCGCGGTACGTTTTTGGTCGTGACGAGGCGCGTGCCCCGTCCGTGGAGAGGTTCGCCATGTCGCTCGCCCCGTGCCCCACTTGCTCCCGCCACGTTCGCCAGTCGGAGGACGCGTGCCCGTTTTGTGGCGCCACGTTCGCGGCCGCGCTGGTGCCCACCTCGAAGCTCGTGAGCGGCGTGTCCCGCGCGATGCTCGTCTTCGGCGGGGTCGTCGCGCTCTCGGCGGCGATCGAGGGCTGCGGAGACACGATCCCGGCCGCGGCGGCGATGTACGGCGCCCCTCCCGTCGTGGAGGACGCGGGGATGGTCCCGCCGGCCGCGCCGAGCACGTCATCGAGCGGCCCCACGAGCGATGCCCCCAAGCCCCCTCCTGGCGCGATCGTCGCGATGTATGGCGCGCCGCCGGCGCCGGAGCCACCCGCGAAAGCCGACGCGGGCGCAAAACCGATGGCCCCGATGGCCCCAGCGGCCGCTTACGGCGCGCCGCCGAGCTTCCTCCCGCCCCCGAAGGACGGGCCCAAACCGAAGAAACCCTAACGGGCTATCTCTCCGGATTTGCTTCGGTTCTTGCCGAGGCTCGTGCGCGCCGTCGTGACCCGCGCGAGCGGTTACAGGCCGCGGACGCCGTGTTTTCCCATGACGGCTTTGGCCTGTCCGAGCACGCTCGAGACGTCGACGAAGCCGAAGGTGCGGCCGTCGCGGCTGTTGCCGCGGTTGTCGCCCATGACCAGCATTTTCCCTTCCGGAACGCGCTGCTCGAGCAGGTTCGGCCCGCCCCCGAAGTCGAGTGAGATCGCGAAGTCGACCCCCTCGCGCGCCGACGTGGACGAGCCCCGCGCGGGGGTGACGTTCACGTGGCCGTCGGTGACGGAGACCATGTCGCCGGCGACCGCGACGACCCTCTTGAGGAGCACGATGCCGTCGTCCGGGGAGGTGAGCACCACCACGTCGCCGCGCGCCGGTGTGCGCGGACCGAGCAAATACGCGTCCGTCAGCGGAGCGCGGAGACCGTAGGCGGCCTTCAGCACGACCACGTGGTCCTCGACCTCGACCGTGGGCTCCATCGAGCCCGAAGGCACGCGGTAGTGATCGGCGAGAGAGGCCCTTGTGAAGAGCAGCGCGGCGGCGAAGCCGGCGACCGAGAGGAACGAGCGAGCGCGCGACGGCGTGGTGCGACGAGGGCGAATCATACGAACCGAACCCGGTCCCGCGCGCGAACCTTCCCGATCTGGCTTTATTTCCGAGAGAACAGTGAAATCTTCGTCGGGCGCCGGAAAAAGAGCGCCGGCCGGCAATCCGGTAGGCCGCCTCCTTCGTAGATGTCGAGACGCTGGAGGATTCATGCTCTTGGAGTCGCGGCCACTCTCTCGAACCATTCCCACCGTGAGCACCAACCCGGCCCCCAAGGCCCGACTGTTCGCTCACCGGACCACGCTGGATCTCGAAGGTCTCATCGAGCCCCTCGCGCTGACCTCGCTCCCCGTGCTTCTCTGCGGCGAGGCCGGGACCGGAAAGACCTCGTTCGCCGATGCGCTCTTCAAACGCTCGCGACGTGTCCACGCTCCGGTCGTGCGCCTCATGGCCCGAGCCCTTCCTTCGGAAGAAGAGCTCTTCGGGGTCGAGCGCCGCGAAGCAGGCGGGCTCCGCTCGGTCGACGGGATCTTCACCCGCGCCGACGGCGGCACGGTCATCCTCGAAGACGCGGACGAGCTCCCGATCGACCTCGATCGCCGCTTCGTACGGCTCTTTCAGGACGGCGAGCTGTCCCCCGTCGCGAGCTCGATCACGAGGCGCGTCGATCTGAGAATCATCGCGACCAGCTCGAGCACCTCGGAGCCTTCGCTCCGCGGGCGCCAGAGTGAGCTCGTGCAGCGCGCCTTCACGACCTCGCTCACGCTCCCCCCGCTGCGCCAACGTCTCGACGACGTCGAGGCTCTCGCGAAGCACTTCGCTCGCATCGCGCTCGAGCGCACCCTCCCGGAGCCCATCGTCGTGCTCTCGCGCGAGGCGATCGCGAAGCTGCGGTCGCACGCCTGGCCCGGCAACGCCCACGAGCTCCGGCGCGTGATCGACGACGCGGTGCTCGCGTCTCGCGGCGCGCCGATCGAGCCCTCGCACCTCACCTTCACGGTCACCCGTCCCTCGTCCACGCTCGGCAACGGAGAACGGGAGCGCCTCGTCGCCGCGCTCGCCGAGGGCGCCTGGAACCAGAGTCGCGCCGCAGAAATCCTAGGAGTTTCGCGGCGTACCGTGATCAGAAAGATGGAGCGCTTCGGCATCCCGCGTCCGCGCAAGGGCTAGCCCGCCTCGCTCCGCGTTCGGCGCAACCGCCGTTCCCCACTCTAGACGAGCCGGCTCACGAGGCCGGGGTGCCCTCCGAAGACGATCGCGTCGAGGAGGGCATCGTCGTTTACGAGCGCGAGCGAGGGATGGCTCGGATCGATCACGATGCGCTTCGCGGGTCCGTCGAAGCCGCAAGCGCGCGCGCCGTGCTCGGAGCCTTCGCGCCAGAGCTGCTCCGCGGGCGTGCCTTCGCGCGGCGTGAACGTCACGCGCGCCTTGGTGCGCAGGCGCTCGTGGGTCTCGAGGGAGCGTAGATCGTCGAATGGATCGGTGATGACGTGGCTGTCGATCCCGGTGCAGAGGCGCGCCCCGGCCTCGCGGAGGGAGCCGAGATCGGGGAGCCCGTCGCCGAGATCGCGCTCGGTGGTCGCGCACACGCACGCGAAGGCGCCCGCCTCGCCGAGGAGCCGCGCCTCGTGGGGGAGGAGCTGCGTCGCGTGCACCGCCACGAACCGCGGGCCCAAGATCCCGAGGTCGGCCAGGAGCTCGGCGGGGCGTCTTCCCGTCTCCGCGAGGCACTCCTCGACTTCGCGCGGCTGCTCCGCCACGTGCATATGAAGCGGCAAATCATGGGTCTTTGCGTACTCGGCGAGGGGGACGAGAAAGTCCCGCGGGACGGCGCGCACCGAGTGGGGCGCGAGGCCGACCCGCACCCGCGGCTCGTTCGCGTAGAGCGCGCGCAGCCTCTCCACGTCACGAAGCACGACGTCCGGATCGGGATCGCAGAACCGGAGCTGCCCCGGCTCCGGAGGCCGCCCCGGCCCGGCGCGAAAGTACGCGGTTCGAAGGAGCGACACGCGCAGGCCCTCCGCGAGCGCGGCTTGCACCACCCGCTCCGCGAGCTCGGTCCGGTTCGCGTAGGGCGTGCCGTCGGGTGCATGATGCACGTAATGAAACTCGCCGACCGTGTCGACGCCGGCGCGACGGAGCTCGGCGAACGCGACGCGCGCGATGCTCTCGATCGACTCGGGATCGAGGCTCGTCGCCACGCGGTACATCTGGCCACGCCAGGTCCAGAAGTCGTCGGCCGGGTTCGCGCCGCGGCGCTGGGCGAGGCCGCGCATGCCACGCTGGAACGCGTGCGAGTGGGCGGTGGTGAGGGCGGGGAGGGTGAGGCCTTCGTTCGTTCGCGCGAGCACGTGGCCCGAATAGCACGCGCCCTCGAAACCTCCCGCTTCGGGTGGCCGCGCGCGCGATGCCAAAACCGAAATTCACGAACCGTTACGAGCGCTTCCGTGGCTTCCTTGGCCGGCGGTCAGGCGGTGGCGGGCTTTCGAATGGCCCGCATCACGAGCTCCGCCGCGGTCAGCGCGAGGAGGAGGAGCGCGAAGACCCACGAGATCTCGGTCTGCGTGCGCACGCCGCCGGTCTTCGCGCTCGCCTCTGCGCCTTCGACTTTCCGCGGCGTGGTGTCGAGCTCGGCGGTCGGAAAGGAGGCGACCCGTGTCTCGCGTTGGCCGTCGACGACGAGCGTGTAGATGCCGGCGAGACCGGGCACCACGCGGGTGCCGTCGGCGTCTTTCACGGAGGGGACCGCGCGCTCGTCGGGGCCTTTGATCTCCTTCACCGCAGAGGCGAAGAGCCAGGGCATGCCCACCTCGGACCTCCGCGGGGCAGAGTGGCGGCGCGCGGCGTCGGCGAAGTTGTCGAGGATGGAGAGAAAGCCGGGCCGGAGCACGAGATCGCTGTCGTCGACCGAGAACGGGAGCGTCACGATCCACGCTTCGCCGGGGCCCATCACACGACGCCCGAGCAGCGGCGCGCCGTCCGAGAACGCGAGCAGCGACTCGAAGGCCGGGAGATCTTTGACCCCGAGCACGATCCGCTTCTGCGCGAAGAGCTCGGTGAGGCTCTTCGCCGACTCCGCGAAGAGCGCGTGCGCCGAAGTGGCGGTCGCGCCCGCGGCGGGGTTCTTCTCCCATGTCACGGCTTGGCCGAGGATAGGCTCGAAGGTCGCGCCGAGGGGAGCTTCTGCCGCGCGTGGTCCGAGCGCGAAGAGCACGACGCCCCCTCCGGCGACGAACCGCGTGACCGCCCTCCGCTGCTCTGGGGTGAGCCCGGGCGGATCGTCGACGAGGATGCCGGCGAAGCTCGCGAGGTCCTCCGGGCTCTCGGGGAGCTGGGGGAGAGGTCGAATCGAGAGGTCGCCCCGGAGCGCGGTGAACGCTTGTTCGACGACCGGCGCGCCGCCGGTGACGGTGGTCTCGGTCGCGGTGTCGGCGACGACGGCGATCGCGCTTGGCCCCGCTTCGGAGAGCACCGGCGCGCGATCGTTCGTCGGCACGCGGTCCGGTGTCGCGAACGCAGCGACGAGGGCGACGGGCGCATCGGCAGGGATTTTTACGAGGATTTCGGTCGCCGACGACGCGACCCCGGGAGACGCGCCGATCGCCTTTCCGCCGGCGAGGACCTCGATGCTCCGACCGGCGAAGGTGTCTCCCGGAGAGCACGCGACGCGCACACGGACCGCGGTTCCGGAGCGGTCGGCCGATACGATCGCGCAGTCGGCGACCTTCTCGGCGAGGTCGACGAGCGGGACACCGAGCGGCAAGGTGCTCCCGCGGCCGAGCGGAGGCGCGGTGGCTTTCCCGTCGGCGAGATCGCTGAGCAGCACGAGCTTCTTGTCGACGTGGGGCAGATCCTTGAGCAGCCCCTCGCCGACCGCGATCGCGCCCTCGAGGTCCGTCGCGCGATCGGACGGCACGGCGTCGTCGATCGCGGCTTTCGCGGCGGCGAGGTCGGTCGTGGGGGCGAGCAGCACACGTGGCGGCGCGCCGCCGAGCACGACGGCGATCGCGTCCCCCTCGCGCGCGCTCGAAAGGAGCTGCGTCGCGCCCGCTTTTGCCGTCTCGAAGCGCGACTTCGTGGTGCCCTTCGCGGGCGCTCGCATGCTGCCCGAGTCGTCGAGCACGATCGCGAGCGCGACCGAAGCTCCACCCTCACGATCGAGCGACAGATGGGAGCACTTCACGAACGGGGAGGCCCCGAGGAGCGCGAGCGCCAGCACCACCAGCGCGCGTACCGCGAGCAGCGCCTTGTCTTCGATTTTGGAACGTTTCCGAGCCTTTGGCGGTGTTGGTGGGACCAGCTTTGCCGCCGGGAACGGGCGCACGTCGGCTTCGCGGCGCCGCAGCCGATGGGCCAGCACGGGCACCACCACGAACAACGCGATCGCGAGCGCGAGCGGCGTGAGGAGCATCACGTCGGCGCGCCCTCGCGCACGCCGCGATCCCCGTCACGGGACCTATCACGGGACCTGTCGGAGCGAACGGAGCGCCCGGGCGAAGCGGGCTTCACTTGCACCGACGATCGACGCAGAGCCGACTGCAGCACTCGTTCGGCGAGGAGCAAATCGCGAGCGTCTTTTTGCACTCGAAACCGCCGCCGCCGCCCCCACCGAAGCCGCCGTCGACCGCCGCGCCGCCTCCGCAGCGCCCGTCCGCGCACGCGCCGGTGCAACACTCTCGGCCGGTGGCGCAGCCAGCGCCCGGGGGTCTGCAGACGCCAGCGCCGCCGCCGTCGGTGCCCATGTTCGACGAGCTAGGCGGTTGCTGTCCGACGCACCTGTCGCTCTCGCAGACGGTGCTGCAGCAATGGCTTCCCTGGGTGCACCCGTCGCCCGCTTCTTGGCACGGTGGGGGATCGAGCTTCGCTTCTTGGCAGAACCCGCCCCCTTGCCAGCGGCAGCTCCCGCTGCAGCAGTCGCCGTCGGCGCGGCAAGACGAGCCGTTCTTGGTCTTCTCGCATGGGCCGCCTTCGGTGGTGGTCGCGGAGCAGCCGAGGGCGAGCGTGAGCCCGAGGAGGGGACCAAAGAAGTGCTTGTAGATCATAGGCTTACCGCCGCGACATGAAGATGCGGAGGAGGAACACGAACAGGTTCCGGAGCTGGACGACGAGGCCGAGGGCGTCGCCGACCGGGTTGTCCATCGCGCTGTTCCGGAAGATGTGGCTCGTTTGGTAGAGCAAGAACCCGATCGAGAGAAGCGCGCCGACGCTCGCGACGGCGAGAGAGAACGGCTCACTGCCGAGGAACACCGAGAGGATCGCGGCGGAGAACACGACCCAAAAGCCCATCGCGAGGGTCGCCTTCAGGTACGAAAAATCCTTCTTCGTGACGAACACGTAGCCGGTGAGCGCGGCGAAGATGCCTCCGACCATCACGAACGTGTCGCGGATCGGGTTGGCGGAGAGGGTCTCCCCGCGCGAGGCGAGGACCTGCGCGATGAACGCCATCGGCGCGAGCTCGAGGCCCATGAGCGCGGCCACGCCGAAGAGCGCGATCACGTTGAGCACGCGGACCCGGCTCACCCACCCCGCGACGAGGGTGGAGACGAACAGGAGCGCGAACGCCACGATGTGGAAATGCAGCAAAAATGCGCACGCGATGGGCACCTCGAGGGTGGACCCGTCGTCCAAGCTCACCGTCTCGGTGGGGCTCAAGTAGATCGCGGAAGCGCCGAGCGTGATCGCGACGGCAGCCGCACCGGCGAGCAGCCCGTACACCTTGCGGAGGTAGGCGACCCGCTGGCTCCCGAGGGCCGGCGCCGCGCCGCCGTGGGCTTCGGCGTGGGCCTTGTTCGCCGCGTTGTCGACCGAGCCACCGGCATGCGCGTGCGACAAGCCGTGTGCTCCGTAGGCCGCGGGCTGCGGGCGACCGTAGGCGGGCTGCGGGCCACCGTAAGCGGGCTGCGGGCCACCGTAGGCGGGCTGCGGGCCACCGTAGGCGGGCTGCGGGCCACCGTAAGCGGGCTGCGGGCCACCGTATGCCGAGTGCGCGGGCTGACGCGGGACCGCGCGTACGTGAAGGCCGCCCTGCGGCATGGGCGAGACGCTCAACGTCATGCCTTGGGACTCGGCTTGTCTGCGGAGGCCCTCGACGGCCTGAGCGTCGCTCGAGGGGTGCCCGGTACGAACGGTGGTTTCCCAGCTCATGGCGATCGAGCTTACCCACGAGCCGGGCCGAGTGAAAGCTGGGCCGCGCACATGCCCGACCGCCGCGGACGCGCCTCCCGCGAAGGACAGAACGGTGAATCCCGTGCCCTCGTCGGCCTCGAGCTGGCTCGCGCTAGTTCTTTCGAGCGCGCGAGGCCTTGGCCTGGCATTCGGGGCACACGCCGTACATCTCGTGCTTGTGGCTCTTGAGGATGTAGCCGTACTTCTTGGCGATTTCGTCCTGGAGGACCTCGATACGGTCTTCCTCGAACTCGAGAATTTTGTCGCACTCGACGCAGATGAGGTGGTCGTGGTGAGACTGCTCGTCGGCCAGCTCGTAGCGGGTGAGGCCGTCGCCGAAGCGGCGCTCGAGGGCGACCCCGCACTCCGCGAGCAGCTTGAGCGTGCGGTAAACGGTGGCGTAACCCACCTTCGGATCTCTCGCGCGCACCTGGGCGAGGAGCTCCTCGATGCTCACGTGGTTCGGCGCGCCGAAGAACGTCTCCACGATGAGGCGCCGCTGGTCCGTCGAGCGCAGCCCCTTCTTCACCATGTGCTGGTGGAGCAAGGTGCGGAAGTGCTCTAAGTTCGGCGGAGCATGGGTGTGCGGCTTCTGTTTCATCGCAAAGTCTCCCGCCTCGGTCGCCTCGGCACACGCTGCCCACCAGAGATGGATGCGTCAAGCCGCAAAGCTCTTCCCATGAATTTTAGAGGCCAATCACGGTCGCGCGTCCGGGCGTGGGCGCTCCTCGTGTGCGCGGCCTTCGCGTGTGCGACGAGCGTGTCGACGTCGTCCCGCGCCGACGAGCCCCCTCGGCCGCTCGCGCACGATCTCAGGCTCGATCTCCCCGTGACGGTCGTCTCGGCGGGGGCCGCGCTCGGGCTCGGGCTCGCGTCGAGCTCGCTCGCGTCGAGCTGCCGGTGGTGCGGCTCGAATGGCATCGACGACAGCATGAGGAGCGCGCTCCGTCGCAACGATCCGGGCCCCGCTGGCGTCGTGAGCGACGTGGTCGTCGGGGCTGCGCCGTTCGCGGGTCTGGGTCTCCTCGCGCTCGCCGCGCACGACGAGGGCCACGCCGATCAGATCCCGCTCGACGCGCTGCTCGTCGCCGAAGCGACCGCCGTCGCGATGCTCGCGAGCTCCGTCACGAAGGTCACGCTCGCGCGCAGGCGACCCTCCGCGCCGGCGCTCTCCCCCGAGGAAGGCTCGCTCTCCACGAGCTCCTCCGACAACACGTCGTTCGTCTCCGGGCACGCGACGTTCGCGTTCTCGCTCGTCACCTCGGCGGGCACGATCGCGCAGATGCGCGGCTATCGCATGGCGCCGCTCGTGTGGGGCGTTGGTGTGCCCCTCGCGCTCGCGACCAGCTATTTTCAGCTCGCCGGCGATCGTGAGCATTTCACGGACGTGCTCGGCGGCATGCTCGTCGGCGCGCTCGTGGGCGTCGGGCTGCCGCTGCTCTTCCACGCGCCGGTCACGAACAAAGTGATGGTAAGCGCGGCCCCGATCGTCGGCGGCCAGATGCTGACGGTGACGTTCCGGTCGCCGCTCTGACCCACGTCGCAGTCGAGCTTTACGCGGACGACGAACTTGGCGATCGTGGGACATCCGGGATGCGCCTTCGTGCTCTCGAGCGTTCGAGGATCCATGCGCGTATCGGCTCGTCTTTTGTTCCCCGCTGCGGCCTTCGTGACGTGCCTCGCGTCGCCGGGTTGTCACTCCGTCGAGTCGCCGCCGAACGCGGCCGCGAGCCCGAAGAGTGTCCCCGTGCTCGTAGCGACGAGCGGCGACGCGTCGAGCCCCGACGCCGCGGTCACGAGCGCGGCGAAGGAGATCGACCTGCTCCACTCGGTCGCTTGTGTGGTGGCGGTGTCGTCGAAGGTAGACAACCCGAAGGACTTCCCGGAGCACCTCGTCGACGGAAAGCTCGAGACGGCCTGGAACGGGCGAACCGGCGATCTAAAGGGCTACATCGCGTTTCGCACGCCTGCCGTCACGCGCGTGCGAAGAGTTTCGCTCACGGTCGGTTTCGATCGCGGGGAGCTCTTCACGAAGAACCATCGGATCGCGAAGGTGAGGCTCTCGCGGGCCGGGAAAACGCTGCTCGAACGTGACTTGAACCCCGACGCACGAGGGTTCCAGGATCTCACGATCGACGAGGCGGGAGGGGACTTCAAGCTCGAGGTTCTCGAGACCAAGCCGGGCACCGAGAAGGGGTGGCGCGAGCTGGTCGTCTCCGAGCTCCGTGTGTTCGGCTACGCGAACGGCGCTCCCGAAAATCCGAACCATTTGCCGGAGCTCGCGCTGGGCTCCCTCGACGGCGCGCCGCCACGTCGCGAGGCGCTCGAGGGCAAGCCGAAAGCGGGGCCCTTCGCGTCGGTCGCGGAGCTCTGCAGCGACTACACCCGCGCGATGAGCAAGCCGATCGACGCCGCGTTTCCAGGCGATCGATACCCTGGAAAAATAGGGCCCGTTCATTGCGCGCCGGTCAAGGAAGCTGCCCCCGTCGTGACGGGACAAGGCTCGCCCTTCCGCTCCGCGATCGTGGTCCGAGTGGACGATCCGGAGCGCGAGAACGCGCGCCTCGTCCTCGAGACGGCGAAGGGCTTCGCGCTCACGAGCGTCAAGCTCTGGTCGCGGTACCACGACGATCCGGGTTGTGGGCACGCGTCGGAGCATTCGTTCGAGGACGCCAAGCTCGTGACCGGGGCACGGGGGCGCACGGTGCTCGTGCTGCGCACCCTCGCGACCGACGTGTACTGGCTCGGCGCGACCGATCCGGGAGGCACCGTCGAGCGAGCCTACGCGTGCGACGAGGACGAAGCGGGCGCCGCGCGTTGCGAAGGGCCGCTCGTCACCGCGCGTACGGAAGGTTGGCCCCCGGGGTGGGACGTCGCAAGCGGGCAGTTTCCGAAGGTGGACGCCGACAAGCTCGTATGGACGTTCCGTAAGCCTGCTGTGCTCGGGCCGGCTGGCGATCTGCGGCTCGGCCCCTGACACGATGATAGGCAAAAACAAGCCAATAGCGGCCCTTCGTGCCCCCGCGAGGGTGGCATTTTCGCGCCGGGAGACTTCCCTCTTTTCCGCGCATCGACTACTCCACGCGTCATGATCCTCGGTGGCGGATTCGGTGGTGGTGGCGGGCTCGGTGGCAAGGGTCCGGGCGCGGAGAGCAAGCTCAAGACAATCGGCGAACGCGACTTCGAGGCCGAGGTCTTCCGCGCGACGGAGCCGGTGCTCATCTACTTTTCGTCGCAGCGCGCGGGCCAAGCGGGCCAGCGCACCGACGCCGAGGTCGAGAGCGTCGCGAGCGAGCTCGCGGGCAAGCTCAAGGTCGTCAAGGTCGACATCGAGAACGCGCCCACCCTCGTGCGGCAGCTCCGCATCCAACAAGTGCCGATGTTCATGGTGTTCGCGGGCGGTCGGATCGTCGACGGTCAAGCGGGTGCCCTCACGAAAAAAGCGCTCCTCACCATGGTGGACCCACACCTCCCGCGCCAAGCCGGCGCGCTGAAGGCGGTCGAGGTCGCCGAGCTCGTCAAGCGTGGAGTCATCTCCGTGGTCGACGCGAGGGACGCCGGGGCGTTCGGCCGCGCGCACGTTCCGGGTTCTACGAACCTCCCCCTCGAGCAAATCGAAGAGCGCCTCGCCGAGCTCTTCATGCTCCAGGGGCAGCCGATCCTTTACTGCCGCTCGGGTGACAAAACCAAGGAGCTCTCGGCCAAGCTCGCCGAACAGGGCACCGAGGTCGGTTATCTCGAGGGCGGTTTCCTCGCGTGGGAGTCCGAGGGGCTCCCGATCGAACGCGGCTGAGCGGCCAACGTCGCGAGCGCGCCACCTCGCCTCACCATCTCACCCATTCGGGGCTCCGGTTGCGCCCGTGCGCGCCGCCGCGCGGCGTTCGACGTGACGGCCGGGTGCCAAACGCCGTCGAGGTGGCCAGTCTCGCAGTGTCCACCACCCACGATTGGCGGACCAAGGTCGCGTAACCTTCAGTTCCTTTCGGGGGAAGAATTGGGAATTGTGGGCACGGCATGGTTCCATCGCGGCTGATGGGCCAAAACGTCGCACAAACCTCCGCTCCCTCCGTCTCGTTCGGCCCCGGAGGATATGGCCCGCCCGGCGCGCCGCCATCCGGTGGAGGCGGAGGCGGATATGGCCCGCCGCCCGGTGGAGGCGGTGGCTATGGCCCGCCCGGCGCGCCGCCCGGTGGAGGTGGTGGTGGTTATGGTCCGCCGTCGGGTGGAGGCGGAGGTGGCTACGGTCCGCCAGGCGCGCCGCCCGGTGGAGGCGGAGGTGGCTACGGTCCGCCAGGTGCGCCGCCCGATGGAGGCGGAGGTGGCTATGGCCCGCCAGGCGCGCCGCCCGGTGGAGGCGGCGGTGGATATGGCCCGCCGTCCGGTGGGGGAGGTGGTTACGGTGCGCCTCCCGGTCCGCCGGGCGGGAGCGGCGGTTATGGCGCGCCTCCGGGGGCCGCCGCGCCGCCATCGTTCGGGGCGCCCCCTGCGACCCCTCCCGGCGGAAAAAAGAAGAGCAACGCGCCCCTCGTGATCGGCATCACTGTCGGTCTCTTGCTCATCGCCGGTGGAATCGTCGGGGGTGTGTCGATGATGGGGAAAAAGAAGCGTGTCGTCCTCCCCGTCGATGCGAAGCTCATGCCCGGCGGCACGACCGAGATTGCCACTCAGCTCATCGAGTCCACTCGCGAGCCGGACGAGCGAATCAAGAATGCCTATCTCGCCGCCGAGCTCGGGTCGGAGATGTGCAGGCCCGGGGGCCGCAACTACGCTTCGTTCTTCGAGCGCCTCGGATCGCTCACCCCGCAGTCGGCACGCGAGTTCTTCTTCGACAAAAAGGCCATAACCGACGCGCAAGACGTGCTCGCGTGCGGCGCGCTGCTCGGCGGGTCGCTCGCCTCGCCCTACCAGACCGTGCTCGTCTTCGACGACGACGGCAAGAAGCGCCGTGTCGGCATCGCACAAGAGAAGCTCACCGGGTTGCCCGATTCGATCGGCTTCTCGAAGGAGAAATTCTCGAGCAGCAACGGCTATTGTCGAAGCGTGGACTCGGCTGGCAAGAACGTCGATTGTAAGGGCGACTCCCACGCGATGTTCATCAAAGAACCCAACTGGTTCATGGGCACTCGCGACGCCTTGGAGTCGATGGCGCTCGCGATCGAGCACCCGAAAGAGGAGCTCACCGCGACCGTGTCCGCCATCCGCGACGCCGCCGCGGAGCTCGATGGTCTCCCGATCGTGCGCCTCCAGGCGGAGCCCAAATCGGCAAAAGAGTTCTTCATGATGCCGTGCACCTTCGGCTCGCTCCACTCGTCGGCGCCGATGAAGGAGTTCAACGAGGGCTGTTTCCCGAAGGGCATCGACAAGGAGATCGAAAGCCTCGACGCCAAGCTGCGCGCCGCCGGCTACGAGCTGGACGGCGACTACGCCAAAGCGGGCGCCATCCACGGCTCGCTCGTCTTCGTCTTCCGCAACCCCGACTCCGCGAAGGACTCCGAGAAGACGGTGAAGGGCATCGTCGACGAGTGGAAGAGCCACCTCGAGGAGAACGCGAAGAAGCTCACCCGCTCCTCGCGCGAGTCTCCTTACGACGCGCGAACGAAGCGCTTCGCCGCGATCGTGGACAATTACTTCGATGCGCTCAAGGCGATGAAGATCACGCGCAACGGCCGCGCGATCCGGATCGCGTTCTCGAGCCTCATCTCCGCCGAGGACAAGACCGCGCTCGAAGAAGCGGAGAAGTCGACGGTCGACAAGCGCCGCGCTTCGTCCGAGATCGTCGACGCCATTCGCGAGAAGAAGGCGGTGCCGGTGAAGTCGCTCGCGAAGCTGGTCGGGGAGCCCTGGGCGAAGTACCTCGCCGCGCCTCCGCCAGAGGGTAACGCCGCGCGCGTGGCCCTCACCCTCGAGCAGTGCCTCGACGCGGTGAAGCGCACGACCCCGATGAAGATCACCGAGTTTACGACGCCCGAGGCGCGCTCATTCTACTTCCAACTTCGGTTCGCGCAGTGCCCCAAGACGCCGCCGCAGGTGCTCGGCTGGCAGCGCGACTGCATCGGACGCGCGAAGAAGGCGGCCGACCTCCAAGTGTGCTCCGCGATGAAACCGACCAACGAGCCCGCCGACGCCGAGTACGGCGATCGTGGCATGAAGAAGTGAGCCTGCTCCTCTCACGCTCGCGCGAGCGTGAGGGCGCGACCGTTCGCATGTGGAGTGCATGTATGTGGCACCCCGCGCCGCCGTCAGCGTCGCTTGCGCGAGAACGCGCGCGGGTCGAGCGCGTCGCGGAGTGCCTCGCCGACGAGGTTCGACGCGATGAGCGTGACGAGCAAGAAGACGCCCGGGAAGAAGAGCAGCCAGTAGGCCTCGGGGCGCTGCCGCACGTCGCTCATGACCTGTCCCCACGACGCATAACGGCCACGATCGCCGACGCGGAGGAAGTCGAGCTGCGCCTCGAGGAGCACGACCGCGCCGAGGCCGAAGGTGGCCGACACGATCGCCTGTCCGCTCGCGTTCGGGATCACGTGACGGAAGAGCACCCGCAGCGGCGACGCTCCGAGCGCGCGCGCGGCAACCACGTAATCGCGCGAGCTCACGTCGACCACCTCGGTGCGGACGAGGCGGGTGACCTCCGCGAACCGGGCCGCCACGATCGTGAGGAAGAGCGTCGTCAAGTCCGGGTGCGGGAGCGCTGCCTGCACGCACAGCACGAGGACGAAGCTCGGCATCGAGCTCATCGTGTCCGTGAGTCGTTGCACCATGAAGTCGAACGACCCGCCGAAATAGCCAGCGAGCGCCCCCAGGAGCGCGCCCAACGTCACGTAGGCGACCACCGCGAGGAGCGCGAAGCCGAGCTGCGTGCGAACTCCGTGCACCGTCTGCGCGAACACGTCGCGGCCGCTCCCGTCCGTTCCGAAGGGGTGCCCGCGCGAGGGCCGCGCGACCCGGTCCGCGCTCTGGGTGGTGGGCCCGTGCCGGACGACAGGATAGATCGCGAAACCTGCGTGCGCGTTCGCGATTTGTTCGTTGTCGAGGCCGGTGAGGGAGGCCGGGTGGGTGACGGCGGGCAGCACGTAGACCGTGCCGTCGACCGAGCAAATCAGGGGAAAGTCGCTCGCGAGGAGGTCCGCGAAGATGGCGATCATCGCCAAGAGGGAGAGCACGAGCACTCCGGCGCGCGCGCGGCTTCGCTCCGTGAGGCGGTCGAACGTGTGCGCGAACGAGCCGGGGATGGTGCGTCGCCGTCGCTTCGTCGCGGTCGAGTTGGGGCCGCTCACGAGAGCCTCCCGCGGAGCTGGCGCTCGCGCACGCGCGGATCGAGCGCCCCGAGCGCGACGTCGCTCGCGATGAGCATCACGGAGGTGACGATCGCGGAGAGGAGGACCGTGACGACGATCCAGGCGGTGTCGTGCGCTTCGATCGCGCGGAGCGTCTCCCAGCCCATGCCGCGAATGCCGAACACCTCTTCGATGACGAAGGCGCCGCCGAGGAGGGCGGGGAACTGGAAGCCGGCGAGTGTGACCGTCGGCAATATGGCATTACGGAGCGCGTGGAACACCGCGACGCGGAAGGGGCTCACCCCTTTGGCCTTCGCCGTTCGCACGTAGTCGCTCTGGACCACCTCGAGGATGCTGACCCTTTGATGGCGAGACAAGGTCGCCATCGCGGTGATCGCGAGCGCGACGACCGGGAGCGCGACACCCGCGTAGCTGCGCACGTCGGCGAGGCTGAAGAGCACCTGCGCGACCCAAAACGTCGGCAGCGAGTACGCCGTGAACAGCACCGCCGTGACGGTGCGGTTGATGCCGAGCCCGCGCTTCCAGGCCGTGAGCGCGCCGATCGGGACCGCGAACGCGAACGCGAGCAGCATCGCCAAGGTGGTCATCGCGAACGTGATCGGGGCGCGGCTCGCGAGCTTCTTTCCGATCGGCTCGTTGTCGCGGCTGGAGAGGCCGAGCCTTCCCGTGGCCGCGCCGGTCATCCATTTGGCGTAGCGGGTATCGCCCACGCTCGCCGTCATGCGGATGGTGCCCTCGCGGACCACGAAATCCGACTCGTGGATGAACCACCATGATTGCCAATCAGCGACGGAGCGCGCGACCTCCGAGTCGGTCGCGGTGACGCCGAGCGGAGACGAGCGCTGCGTCGCGTGGGCGAGCAGGCGGGTCACGTTCGCGAGCGCCTCTTTGTCTTTCGTGCCGTCGAGCGCGACGAGCAACGCGGGCAGCGCGAACGTGTCCACCATTTCGAGGTCGCGCGCGCGGGCGGGAGTGGCCTTTTGCACGTAGCGCTCGACGTTTCGCTTCACCGCCGGCCCGGTGAAGTCGGTGGAGCGGTCGTCCCAGAAGTGCTTCCAAAAGAGGAACGCAGCGTCTTGGCTGACGGTCGTGTCCGGCAAATCGAGGCCCATTCGTGCGCCGAGGGGCAAGAGCGCGGTCGCGACCCGTCGCCGCGCCTCGGGGCTCAGGCGGTCGAGGTGGGGCAGCACGTAGGGGAGCGCGGCCCCGCCGAGGCGAACGAGGGTCGCGCCCGCGACGGCGGCCTCTTCGTCGTCCTTTTCGAGGTGATCGAGCGCGTCGTCGGTGCGGGATCGAACGTCCTCCGGGGTCACGTTCACGATCCGCGGGAGGTCCAAAAAGAGCTGTCGGCGTCGCTCTTCGAGCTCGAGGTAGCTCTCCGGCTTCGCGAGCAGGGTTCGTCGTTCGGCCTCCGTCAGGCGCGACTTCGGATCGGGGAGCAGCGTCGTCAGCAGGAAGACGACGAAGCTCACCCCGAACAGAGTCGGGACCGCCCACAAGGCGCGGCGCAGCATGTACCGGAGCATTCGCGGCCTACTATCGCACTTCGGGCCGCCCACGCGAAGCACCGCCGAGCGCGATCGCGGCGCGACGCGAGGAGCGTGGTAACGTCGTCGCCCGATGAAAGACCTTGTCGAGAAGGCGCGCGAGTGGCTCGAAAACGATCCGGACGCGGACTCCCGCGCGGAGCTCGCCGAGCTCCTCGCGGTAAGCGATCCGGCCACCACGGACCTCGCCGACCGGTTCGCGCAGAGCCTCGAGTTCGGCACCGCGGGCTTGCGCGGGGTGCTCGGCGCGGGGCCGAACCGCATGAACCGCGCGGTCGTGCGCGTCGCCACCTACGGCCTCGGAACCGCGCTCCTCGACCTCGTCGACGCGCCGAAGACCCGTGGCGTGGTCATCGGCTACGACGGTCGCGTGCTGAGCCGCGAGCTCGCGGAGGACACCGCCGGCGTGCTCGCTGCGATGGGCATTCGTGCGTTCCTCTTCCCCACTCTCGGCCCTACACCGCTCACCGCGTACGCGCTCACTGCCCTCGGCTGCGCGGCCGGAGTCATGGTCACCGCGAGCCACAATCCTCCCGAGTACAACGGCTACAAGGCCTACTGGGAAAACGGCGCGCAGATCGTGCCCCCGATCGACGTCGCGATCGCGGACGCGATCCTCGCCGCGCCGCCCGCGAAAGACGTCGCGGTGCTCTCCCTCGCGGAAGGCCGCGAAAAGGGCCTGATTTTGGACGTGCCCCCGCCGATCGAGGAGCAGTACCTCGCCGCCGCGAAGGAGCTCGCGCCCTCGGAGGGAAAGCGCCGCGACCTCCGCATCGTGTACACGCCGATGCACGGCGTGGGGGGCAAGCTCGTGAAGGAGCTCTTCGCCGAGGCGGGCTTCACCGCGCTCACCACCGTGCCGGAGCAAGCGGAGCCAGACGGAAAGTTTCCCACCGTCGCCTTCCCCAACCCGGAAGAAAAAGGGGCGATGGATCTCTCGTTCGCGCTCGCGAGGAAGCTCTCCGCGGAGCTCGTGCTCGCCAACGATCCGGACGCCGACAGGCTCGCCGTCGCGATCCCGGATCCGAGCTCGCCGACGGGATACATGCAACTTACAGGTAACCAGGTCGGTGTCCTCCTCGGGCACCACGTGCTCTCCCGCGATCCCGATCCGGCGACGGCGGTGCTGCTCGCGTCGCTCGTTTCGTCACCGATGCTCGGCGTCGTCGCGCGCTCGATGGGGGCGCACTACGAGGAGACGCTCACCGGCTTCAAATGGATCGCGAACCGCGCGATCGCGCTCGAGGCGGACGGCAAGAGCCGGTTCCTCTTCGGCTACGAAGAGGCGCTCGGCTACACCGTCGGCAGGCTCGTGCGCGACAAGGACGGCGTCAGCGCCGCGCTCGCCTTCGCGGAGCTCGCGAGCGAGCTCTCGGCCCTCGGCACGTCGGTCAAGGATCGCCTCGAGGTGCTCTATCGTAAGTACGGCCTCTTCGTGAGCACGCAGGTGAACCTCACCCGCAAGGGGCAAGCCGGCGCGCGTGAGATCGCCGCGATGATGGACGCGCTCCGCAAAAATCCCCCGTCGAGCATCGGTGGAGTCGCCGTCGCGGCGTTCTCCGACGTAGAAGCGGGCACCCGCGTCGCCGCGGGCAAGACGGAGGAGCTCCCGCTCCCCCCGAGCAACGTGCTCGTGTTCGAGCTCGAGGGCGGAAGCCGTGTCATCGCGCGTCCGAGCGGCACCGAGCCGAAGGTGAAGTTCTACGTCGACGTGCGTGAGCCAATGACCGCAGGGGAGACCCTCGCCCAGGCCGAGGCCCGGGCCAGCGCGACGATGAAGCGCCTCGCCGACGCGTTCGTGGCCATCGCCGTCCCCACGACCTGATCCATCAGGGCGCGGCCGCCGCTTCCAAATTCGTGTAGAGTGCAAGCTCTTCCGCGAGGGGCGCGCCGCGCTCGGGCCGTCGCGTTGGCGCGATCGGCGCTCACCGAGGCGATTTTGGACGTGTGCCGCGCGAAGATGGGGATCGCGCGGCGAGCTGATCGCGCGCTGCTACGGCCGTGGCGCATGGCGTAGCAGAAGCCCGCGCGCGCGGTCGATCGCCTCGAGCTCGCCCGAGCCAACCTGTCGTTTCGCGGCCCGAGGCTTCGCTCGCCAGAAGCCCGCGGGCGCGGCCGATCGCCTCGAGCTCGCCCTGCGATCGAGCCAACCTGTCGTTTCGCGGCCCGAGGCTTCGCTCGACGGCTCGCTACTTCTTCTTCTTCTTGTCTTCGCGGAGGGCAAAAATCGAGGCGATGAGCGCGACGAGGCCGAATCCGAGCATGAGCTTGTTCGCTGGGCTGAGCCTGCGCTTGTGAGGAACGAGCTCGGCCTCGGCGGGCGGCGCCTCGAGCTTCTTTCGCTTCACGAACATCGAACGATCGAGGTGGAAGTCCTTCGGGTTCGGCGGGGTGGTGGCCGCGCCAGCGTCGCTGTCTGCCCCCGCGTCGCCCTTGTCGACGAGGCCGCCCATCCAGTCACGGGCGGCCGTGCGGCGCGGCTGCGGTCGCGAGCCGACGGTGTAGGTGTGCGCCTCTTGCTCGCCGTCCTTGTACTTGTAGACGAGCCTCACGTTCTGCACCCGCGCCGGGATGCCGCCGAACGCGACGGTCTCGGCCACTTCGGTGAGCGGGTTGTCGTCGTTCACCATGCCGACCGCGGGCATCGCGAAGCCGGTCGCGTGCACGTTCTGGTTCTTCGTGAAAAAGAGCTGCCGATCGTCGACCTTGATCTTGGAGAGCTCCTCGAGCTTCCACTCGCTGCGCACGAACGCGGGCACCTTCTCGCCGGCGACCTTCTTGAACGCGCTCGTGTCGAGGATCCACACCTTCGTTTTGTCGCCGCAGCTCTTGTACGGCGCGCGCGGGGTGTTCGGCTCCACGACGTCGTAGTTCTGGAAGTACTCGAGCGAAGGGTTCTGCTTCGTGTCGAGGCCCATGCAGTCGATCGGATACGCGACGACGTGGCCGTCGGTCGGCGCCTCGAACGTGACCGCGACCTTGATCGGGTGCATGCCCTCCGGGAGGATGTCGGCTCTTGCGACAGAAGTCGCGAGGACGAGGACGAGCCCGATACCGATACCGAGGGCGGCAGGAACGGAAGCGCACAAGGCGCGAGAGTCGAGAAAGGCAGAACCTCGGGGCTTCATCGCGGCGCACTCTCGCAGAGCTTGTCGCGCATTTCCACGTCTTCCGCGCTCTCCGCGAACCTCGTGATCTTGTTGCACAATCGAGCCCTCCCTCTTAAACAAAGGGCCGTGATCACCCTCGAAGGGCGCGGACTTCACGGCGGAGCGCCAGCGCGGATTACGCTCGTCCGTGCTCCGGGCGAGGTCGCGTTCGAGAAGGAGGGCCGCCGTTTGCCGCTCTCGGCGGCGGTTCCATCGGGCGCGCGGCGCTCGACCGAGCTCTCCTGGGGGCCTCACACCGTGCGCACGACGGAGCATCTGTTGTCCGCGTTCGGCGGCCTCGGGATCCACGAAGGGGTCACGATCGTGATCGAGGGCGACGAGGTGCCGCTCCTCGATGGTCGCGCGACCGCGTTCGTCGATGCGCTACGAGAGCTCGCCGTCGCGCCTTCGCCGTCACTCCTCGAGGTCGTCGAAGACGCTGCGCTCACCCACGAGAGAACGACGATGGTCTTTGCGGTCGCCGCAGAGACGCGGGTCTCCGTCACCATCGATTTCGGCGACTCGCGGATCTCGGATCTCGCGGCGTGGTGGGGCGATCCGGACGACTACGCGTCTCGTGTGGCGTGCGCCCGTACCTTCGGTTTCGCGCACGAAATGGAGGCCCTCGCCGCGCGTGGGCTCGCGTCCCACGTGTCTCCCGAGAGCGTCGTCATTCTCGCGGACGACACGATCCATTCCGCCGGCGACCCGTTCTGGAAGGCCGAGCCGGCGAGCCACAAGTTGCTCGATCTCGTCGGCGATCTCTTCGTTCACGGAGGGCCGCCGCGAGGCCGTGTGCACGCGATCTTCCCGGGCCACGCCGCCACCCACGTGCTCGTCGCGAGGGCGCTCGAAGAAGGCGTGCTCGCCGTCCGCCCACCTCGCTCGCACACGAGCCCGTGACGCCACGCGCCACGCGGCCACGCCGAACGCGTGAGCGCGGCCTTCTCGATTGACCGTCTCGGTGCCGCTCTGGTGTTGTGCACCACGCATGGACGAGAAGACGAAGCGCAACGTGATGCTCACGGTGGTGGTGGCCGCGCTCGGCTATTTCGTCGACATCTACGATCTCATCCTCTTCAGCATCGTCCGCGTGCCGAGCTTGAAGTCGTTCGGTCTGTCCGGGGAGGCGCTCACCGACGTGGGGGTGAGGCTCATCAACTGCCAAATGGGCGGCATGCTCATCGGCGGAATCCTCTGGGGAATTCTCGGCGACAAGCGCGGGCGCCTCACTGTGCTCTTCGGATCCATCCTCACCTATTCGCTCGCCAACATCGCGAACGGCTTCGCGCAGACGGTGCTGCAATACGAGATCATGCGCTTCGTCGCGGGGGTGGGCCTCGCCGGTGAGCTCGGCGCCGGGATTACGCTCGTCTCGGAGGTGATGCCGAAGGAGAAGCGCGGTATCGGCACCACGATCGTAGCGGGGGTGGGCATCCTCGGCGCGGTCGTCGCGGCTCTCGTAGGGGACGCGTTCTCCTGGCGTACGGCGTACTTCGTGGGCGGCGGCCTCGGCCTCGCGCTCCTCTTCGTGCGCGTCGGCGTGACGGAGAGTGGCATGTTCGAACAAACGAAGAAGAGCGGCGTCCGCCACGGCGACTTTTTCTTGTTGTTCCGCAAGGCGACCCGCCTAAAGCGGTATCTCGCCGTCATCTTGGTCGGAATCCCGGTTTGGTACGCGGTGGGTATCCTCGTCACGTTTTCGCCCGAAATCGCGAAGGGGATGGGCCTCGTCGAGCTGCCCAAGCCTTCGACCGCGGTGATGCTCATGTACAGCGGGCTCGCCGTGGGCGACTTCGGGAGCGGCTTTCTGAGCCACATCCTCAAGAGTCGCAAAAAGGTGCTCTTCGGGTTCCTGACGCTCTCGAGCCTCGCCACGGTCGCCTACTTTACGATCGGTCGCTCCTCGCTCTTCGCGTTCTACGTGGTCGTGGTGATTTTGGGAGTCGCCTCGGGGTACTGGGCAGTCTTCGTCACCGTCGCGTCGGAGCAGTTCGGTACCAACATTCGCGCGACGGCGACCACCACCGCGCCCAATTTCGTCCGCGGCGCGGTGGTCATCGTGACCTCCAGCTTCCAGTTGCTGAAAGGCCCACTCGGGGTCGTTTGGAGCGCGGCCGTGGTCGGCGTCGTCGTCCTCGGGATCGGGTTCTTGTCGATCGCGGGCCTCGAAGAGACGCACGGGAAGGACCTCGACTTTACGGAAGATTGAGCGACACGGCTCCTGCGCGCGAGTGGCGAGGAGCGAGTGGCGAGGGCGAGCGCGGGCGCCGCCGAGGACCGTGGGCCGTCATGGGCGCTCCGCTTTTGCAACGAGCGGCCCAACGCCGCGCTTGCGGACCGGGGTGGTGTGCTCTACCCGCGCGCCGAGCTGAAACGTTCGTCGTTTCGTTATGTTTCACAGTGCAACGTTGGGTCCCGCTGACGAGCGGGGCGTCTCGCGATGCGCGGCGACGTGCGCGCGCAAATGAAGCGTCGACGGACCCTTCAGCGGAGGAAATCGCGGAGAGCGCGCGCCGACGGAGATAGTGCCCGGGCCGCGGTCCGCTGGCACGATAAGTGTATTGATGGGAGTCATGCTCGCCGTCGCCGCCGTACTCGCCGCGCTCATCGGTGTCCTGCTGGGCTTGCTCGGCGGGGGCGGCTCGATCCTCACCCTCCCGATGCTCGTCTACGTCGTCGAGCTCGACCCGAAGGAGGCGATCGCGAGCTCGCTCTTCGTGGTCGGCACGACGAGCCTCGTCGGGATGATCGCCCACGCGCGCGCGGGTCGCGTCGCCTACGCGGAGGGCGCGATGTTCGGCCTCGCCGGCATGGGCGGCGCGTATCTCGGCGGCCGCCTCGCGCATCACGTACCCGCCACCGTGTTGCTCGTCTTGTTCGCCGCCATGATGCTCATGACGTCGATGGCGATGCTTCGCGGTCGGCGCGGCCGAGACGGTGGACCCACCGCGGACGCCGGCAAGGGGCCTATCGCGCCCGCGAAGGTCGCGAAGGCGCTCGCGCTCGGGTTCGTGGTCGGGAACGTGTCGGGGCTCGTAGGCGCGGGCGGAGGGTTCCTCGTCGTGCCCGCGCTCTCCATCCTTGGTGGACTGCCGATGCCGAGGGCCGTCGCGACGTCGCTGATGGTCATCGCGATGCAGTCGTTGTCGGGTTTCGCCGGGCACATCAGCCATGTATCCCTCCACTGGCAGCTCCTCGGAGTCGTCACGATCGCCTCGGTAGGTGGCAGTCTCGTCGGTGCTCGCCTCGCGAAGTACGCGAACCCAGACACCCTACGAAAGTCCTTCGGCTGGCTCGTTCTCGCGATGGGGGTCTTCCTCCTCGGAAAGCAGCTCCCTCCCGGTGTGCTGCGAGATTTCGGCACCCCGGCAGGCGTAGCCGTCGTCGTCGCCCTCGCGATAGTGTTCCTCGTCCGCGGTGCGCGCGAACAGAAAACCCTCGAAACCTCTACCCCCTCCGCAAAGCCAATATGAGCCAGTTTACGCCTATCGCCTCCGGAATCGGTGGCATGTTGATCGGCCTCGCGGCGTCCATCATTCTTGCCGTTCACGGCAAAGTGGCCGGCATAAGCGGAATGTTCGGGGGCTTGTTCCAGCGCGAGGTGCACGACCGTGACTTCCGCCTCGCGTTCGTCGGAGGGCTCTTCGCCGGCGGCGTCGGGCTGCTGTTCTTGCGACCGTCGAGCTTTCCTTCCGCCAGCTCCGGCGTGCCTATGGCAGCCGTCGTCGTGGCGGGCCTCCTCGTCGGGTTCGGTACGCGGTTGGGCAACGGATGCACGAGCGGGCACGGAGTTTGTGGCCTATCTCGTTTTTCGGGTCGCTCGCTGGTCGCGACAGTGACGTTCATGGCGACCGGCGCGCTCACCGCGTTCCTTACGCACAAGCTCGGAGTCGTGAAATGAACAAGCAACGAGAGCTCGGATTCGCGTTCGTCGCCGGAGTCGTCTTCGCCGCTGGGCTCGGCCTCTCGGGCATGACGCTCCCCACCAAGGTCATCGCGTTCCTCGACGTCACCGGCGACTGGGACCCCAGCCTCGCGTTCGTGATGGGGGGCGCGATCGCCGTGCACCTGGTGGTTACTCGTCTGATTCAAAAACGAGGTCGCCCGCTCCTCGCCGAGATATTTCACCTCCCGAAGCGATCCGAAATCGACGGGAAGCTCGTCGCGGGAGCCGCGATCTTCGGGGTTGGATGGGGGCTCGGGGGCTATTGCCCCGGCCCCGCCCTCGTGAGCGCTGCCGCTGGGCGCACCGAGGCCATCGTGTTCGTTGTTGCGATGACGATCGGCATGCTCGTGCAACACGCCACGGCGAGCCCCTCCAAACCGACCCGATTCGAGGACGAGGCCATCGGGAAGGGGAGCACTCCATAGGAATCGATAGCTCCGTAGTGTGAAGCCATCGCCAAACAGGAAGCCGAGGCCAAGATGCTCCTTCGACAGCTCTTCGACCAGGAAAGCTCGACATACACCTATCTCATCGCGGACGTCGGCGCGCGCCAGGCCGCCCTCGTCGACCCGGTCCTCGGCCAAGTCGAGCGCGACCTGAAGCTCGTCGCCGAGCTCGGCCTCGAGCTCACCCATGTGCTCGAGACCCACGTTCATGCCGACCACGTGACGTCGGCGGGCGTGTTACGAGAGCGCACCGGGGCGAAGACCCATGCGAGCGCGAGCGGCGCGCCCTGCGTCGACGTGCATTTGCAGCACGGCGACGTGGTCCGCGTAGGAGAGGTGGTCATCACCGCGCTCGCGACCCCCGGTCATACGGACGACGGGATGTCCTTCGCGGTGAGCGGTCACGTGCTCACCGGCGACACGCTGCTCATCCGGGGCTGCGGGAGGGCCGACTTTCAAAACGGCAATCCGGAGGCCCTCTTCGAGTCGATTACGGGCGTGCTCTTCGCGCTCCCGGACGCAACCGTCGTGCTCCCCGCGCACGACTACAAGGGCATGACGTCCTCCACGATCGGCGAAGAAAAGGCGCTGAATCCCCGTGTCGTGGGGAAAACCAAGGCCGAGTTCGTGGGGTTGATGAACGGACTCAAGCTCCCTCCCCCGAAGCACCTCGACGTCGCCGTCCCGGCCAATCGAGCGTGTGGAAACGTTACCCCCGAATCCTGAATAGAACGGTGAAGCAGATGATCTACGATAAAGGTACCCAGAACCCCGCCGGCTACCGCGACGCCACGGTGGCGGACGTCTATGCCGCGAAGGGTCGTGTTCGAATGGTCGACGTGCGCGAGCCCGACGAGTTCACGGGGGAGCTCGGTCATGTCGAGGGGGCGGAGCTCGTTCCCCTCGCGACCGTCGTCGAAGCGGCCGCCTCGTGGGACAGGAGCGCGGAGATCGTGCTCATTTGTCGCTCGGGTGGTCGCTCGGGTAAGGCCGCTGCCGCGCTCGCGAACCTGGGATTCACTCGCGTCGTCAATATGGCGGGCGGAATGCTCGCCGTGAACGAAGCCAAGCTCGCTGTCGCTCGGTAGTCGCGCCGACGAATACGCGCCTCGCCAGCTCTCGCGAGTGGTGCATCGAATAACGAAGAGGCGTCCCCGGTGGGCGCCTCTCGCTATTTCAGTCCGAGACAGCACGCGGATTCATTCGTTTCAGTTCGTTTCTCGTGACCCGGACGTGCGCACATTTTGGCTCCGTCTTAGGTCGGCCTGGCCCGTGCAGTACCGGCGAGAATGAAACGTCCGCTCGTCGCCGCCGTGCTCGTCGCCTTCGTCGTCGGTGATGCAAATCGAGCCCTCGCCGCCGATTGGCCCATCATCACCGCGACGGAGGAGGGCGTCAAAGAGACCCCGTTTCGTTTCTTCGGGTTCGCCCAAATCGTGGGAGAGGCGAACGTGCTCGGCGACCGTGTTTACGGGCTCACCGCTCCGCGTCTAAGGGCCTATGAAGGCCAGTGGGCGACGTTCAATACGCTCCAAGACAGCGAGGCCACGTGGGGCCTAGCGGTGCGCCGTTTGCGGCCCGGGGTGAGGGGCGCGGTGCCGGGGACGGACCAGAAGATCACGTACATCGCGACGGTGGAGCTCGGGCGCGCGGGAGTCACCCGCCTCACCCCCGCTACGTTGATGGACGTGGGAGTCACGTTCTCCTACGTGCCGGGGATGAAGCTCCGGATCGGCCAATTCAAGCTGCCGCTGTCGGACGAAGCGGTCGAAGCGAACCCGCTCGCGTCGGAGCTCGTGAATTACTCGAACGTGGCGTCCCAGCTCCTCCTCGAGAACCGCGTCGAAGGAGGCAAAATCACGAGCAACGCGTACGGCTTTCGCGATCTCGGCGTCGAAGCGTTCGAGAGCTTCGCGCTCGGCAAGAAGATGTCGCTCGCGTATGCCGCGATGGTCTCGCAAGGGCGAATGGGCGCGCTCGACGACGACGTCGAGAAGGACGTCTCCGGTCGCGTGACCGCGTCGTGGGTATTCTCGGGCAAACGGACCGACCCCCATCGCCAGGAGCTCTCGCTCTATTTTTGGGGGCTCCACGGCTCGCGCGGATACGAGGGGCTTCGCCACCAAAGGATCCGCTCCGGAGCCGGGCTGTCCCTCGAGCTCGAGCCAGTGCGGTTGCGAGCCGAGCTCACGTCGGCGAAGGGGATGGTATTTCTCGGCCAACAGCCGCCTTTTGCAGGCGCCGACGCGGCGGTGGCGCCAAACGGGAGCGCGCTCGGGTTCGTCGCCTTCGGACGGGTGCGGATTGCCAAGTATCTCCTCGTCAAGCTCCGCTACGACGAGCTCCATCGTCAAACCGAGAGCGATCCCGACACGCGCGTGTTTCGCACGCTCACCCCCGCGGTCGAGGCGCAGATCACGCCCAAGATGCGCATCATGCTCGACTACGAGCGCAGGTGGATCGTGGCGCCCGAGGGGACGGCAGACGCGAAGCGAATCCTCGATACCGTCGGGGATCGTGTGCTCCTCCAAGCCTCGCTGTTCTTGCCTTGATCGTCCGCGCTCGCGCAACACAGTGAAACGTCGCCGAAGCGCAGTGAACGCACGAGCGCGTGGTTCTCGGTCGTTCGGGGCTCGCCATCTGCGCTCGGCTCGAGCGCACCAGGGTCGCGGATGATGCTCACTGCCGAACGACTGCAGTCTGGCGCGACCTGGACGAGTGCCATCTACGAAGTGGCACGCCGCGTGCTCGGAAGTCGGAATGGCGCCCCGCTGGTGCCTCGGAGAATCGCGATGAAACGTCACGCAAGCTCGCTGTCGAAACGTCTCTTTCTGCGTCCACTCGCGCCGTTCCTCGTCGCGCTCGCGCTCGGATCGCAGGCGTGTGGCCGGAGGGAGAGCTCGAGCTTCGTGCGCCCGGATCCCCCTCCCGGCCGCGAGCATACGGAGTGCGTCTCGACGAACGGCAAAGTACTCGGGGCAGGGGAGAAGGTCGCCCTCCGGATTCCTGACGAGAGCACGATCCCGAAGGGGCCGCTCGGCGACGCCGTGTTGCGTGGGAGAAAGCTCGCGACTGCCACCTACGAGGAGCTCCCCGCCAACGTCGGAAACAGCCTTCATTGTTCGAGCTGTCACCTCGGGGCCGGCACCGTCGCCGGCGCCGCGCCTTGGGTCGGGCTCGCTGGTATGTTCCCCGAGTATCGCGCGCGGAGTGCGGACGTCGCGACCCTCGAAGATCGCGTGAACGACTGCTTCGAGCGCAGCATGAACGGAACGAAGCTCCCCGCGGGCAGCACCGACATGACGGCGATCGTGGCGTACATCACCTGGCTCTCGCGTGACGTCCCCGTGGGGCACCCCGTCGAGGGGCGCGGGTTCGACAAAACGACCAATCCACCTATTGGCAATAAGGATCGAGGTCAGCAAGTGTTCGCGACCAAATGCGTGAGCTGTCACGGCGAGGATGGTCTCGGGAAGCGCGCCGGGAACGACTACCAATTTCCTCCGCTATGGGGAGCTCGCTCGTTCAACGTGGGGGCGGGAATGGCGAGGCTCGACACCGCCGCTGCGTTCGTCAAAGCCAAGATGCCCCTCGGTTCGGGCAATACGCTCACCGAGCAAGAGGCCTATGACGTCGCAGCCTATTTCACGACCATGCCGCGCCCGGATTTCACGGGGAAGCGCAAGGACTGGCCGAAGGGCGACAAGCCGAAGGACGCACGGTACTGATCGAAAGGCCACTCGGCGCGGGACCGGCGTAGTGTGTCGTCGTGAGCAAGAGCCGCGCGAAGACCAAATCGATGGCGATGGCCGATCTCTACTCGGCGGCGCTGGGCACCGCGGCGGGCGCGGCGATCGTGCTCGACGAGGACCTGCGCGTCGCGCTCGTGACAGGCGCTGCAGAGGATTTCATCGGGGGCGCCGTACCGCGTGGTGTCTCGGCGCCAGCGTTCTTCTGTGGAGGGCGGTCGAAGCGCCCGTTCGCCGAGGCGCTCGCCGCGGGCCGCGCGGTGGAGGCCACGATCCCGCGCCCGTCCGACGGCAAAGCCATGATCCGTGTACGAGCGAACCCGATCGTCCGCGACGACGTGCGGGTTGGCTGGCTCCTGACGCTCGAGGGAGCGGGGGAGGCGAACGACGACGGCGCGGTGCTCTTTCACGGCATGTGGACACGCGACGCGAAAATGAAGGATCTGTTTCGGCTCTTGGCGCGCGCCGCCGCGGAGGACGTCACGGTCCTGGTGCGCGGCGAGACGGGGGCGGGGAAGGAGCTCGTCGCCCAGGCCGTTCACGACTGTTCGCCGCGCGCGAAAGGGCCATTCCGCGCGATCAACTGCGCAGCCCTACCGGGTAATCTCCTCGAGAGTGAGCTCTTCGGTCACGCGAAGGGGGCATTCACCGGCGCCGTTCGCGACACGCTAGGCCATATGCAGCTCGCCCATCGGGGAACGCTCTTCCTCGACGAGGTGGCCGAGCTCCCCCTCGATCTCCAGGCGAAGCTGCTCCGAGTGCTCGAGACGCGCTCGGTGCTGCCGGTGGGGGCGCGCGACGGGGTGCCGGTCGACGTGCGCATCGTGTCGGCGACTCACCGCGCGCTGCGGCGAGAGGTGGAGGCAGGTCGCTTCCGCGCCGATCTCATGTACCGACTCCGTGTAATCCCGATCTTCCTGCCCGCCCTCCGAGAACGCCCGGGCGACATTCCACTCCTCGTCGAGAAGCTCGTCGAGACGATGAACAAGACGAACCGGCGCACCATCTCCCACGTCGCGGAGAGCGCGATGGAAGCTCTCACGCGGTACCCGTTTCCCGGGAATGTTCGCGAGCTGAAGAACATCCTCGCGTATGCCTACGTCGTGGGCGACGGCGCGCGACTCGAGCTAGGCCATTTGCCTCCCGAGGTGGCCGCGGTGGACAGTCTCGCGCCGTCGTTCGCGGGGGAGGACGCAGCTTCGTTCCCCGATCCGGAGTCGCACGACGAGAAGCGCATCCGAGCCGCCCTCGTGCGCACCGGCGGGAGCCGCGAGCAAGCCGCGAAGCTGCTCGGACTCTCACGCGTCACCCTGTGGCGGCGCATGCGCGAGCTCGGGATCGCCGCGTCTCGCAAGCGCGCCCTAAAGTAGCGCGCGACCTTTCACGTCCCGTTTTGCCGGCCTCGTCGCCGAAGGCCGACGACGAGGCGAACGCGTGGCGACGCGCTCAGTTCACGATCGGGAGGCGAGCCTCACTCGGCCGCAGCTCGCCGCGGGCGCGCGCTTCTTTGCGGTGGAGCGCGGCTTTCACGAAACGAGCGAAGAGCGGGTGCGCGTGGGCGGGTCGGCTCTTGAACTCGGGGTGGAACTGGCAGCCGAGAAAATGCGGGTGATCCTTGAGCTCGACGACCTCGACGAGCTTGTGATCGGGCGAGGTGCCCGAGAGCACGAGGCCGGCGGACACGAGGTGATCGCGGTACTCGTTGGCGAACTCGTAGCGGTGGCGGTGGCGCTCGCTGATCTCG
>JAAFHV010000056.1:0-6665 GCA_013297655.1 Myxococcales bacterium
GGGGTTCGACTCCCTCCTCCGGCACCAAAAACGGAATCCGAACGGTCGCGCGAGCGCGAGACTCTGGAAGAGCCGACCAAAGCCCGAGCCCCGATTCGGGCGCTCGGGCTTTTCGTTTTTCGGGGTCTTCGCTGTTCTCTCGGCGGCGACGGTGCTCGCATGTGGACAAGAGCCACATTCGCCCCCGCCCTCCTCACGAGGTCACGCGCGTGGGGCGACCACCGTCACCGAGCGGTTCGCGATCGAGGTCCGTGTCCACGTCGACGGCGTCTGCGTGAAGCGTGTCCGGGCGCTGACGGTCGCGATCGACGATCACACCGCGCGCCTCGAGGTCCCCTGCCAAGGTGCGGTGGTCAGCGCCCCGGGCCCGAGCTACGACGCGCGCCCCGTCGAGGTCCTCCCCGGACCGCACACCGTCGAGGTCCGCGACGAGGACACCGGCAACCACGATCGCAAAACCTTCGATGTGCCTCACGTCGAGCGCATGGGCGACGGCATGGTCGCCGGCCAGCACGTCGACGTTTGGGTGTCGCCGGAGTCTGTCAGTGTACGCGCGCCGACTGCGCTCCGTGTTCCCACGCTCTGACGGCGATCACTTCACGATCGGGTTCTTCGCCTCGAACGGGGCACGGATGCGGAGCCGCGGGCCGAGCTCCTTCGGCAACGGCGGGAACGGCGACGCGCGCCGGATCGCGTCGGCGCAGTTGCGGTCGAACTCGTCGATCCCGCTCGGACGCGCCGGTGGCCACGACACGCGCGCCGATCCGTTCGCCTCGACGACGAACTCGAGGATCACCGTGCCTTGCTTCAGGTCGTACATCGCGCTCTTCGGGAACGCGTTTGCCCAGAGCGGATCGAGGCGCTGGTGGATGAGACGGAAGTAGCCCACGAAGCGCGGATCTCGAGAGCCCAGATCGAGCGGCCCGCCATCGCCGAGGCCGAGCGGCGACGCGTGGGACCCCGCCCCCGAAGCTGCGCCGGCGCCAGGATCGCCCCCGCCCGCGGACCCGCCCGTGCCCGCGTTCCCCTGCCCTCCCGCCGCGCTCGCGTGCACGAGCGAGTGCACGATGGTCGACACCTTTTGGTCCGCGTCGACGTCGTCCTGCGGGCGTCCTTTGTCGACCGCCGCGACGCTCGGTTTTTCTTGCGCGACGTCGGGACGCGCCTTCGCCACCGCGGCCGACTCGCGGTGATCGGCCCCCGCGACTCCGAAGAGCACGCCCTGACCCGGGGCCGCGCTTTTCCCGCCGACCCGACTCGCGCCGAGCTCGCCCATGAGCTCATCGCCGAGGGTGCCCGCGCCGAGGCGACCGCCCGCGACGTTCGCCAGCGTGCCGTCGTGCCGCGCGCCGCGGCTCGGGTCCGAGGTGCTCGGGGCGCGCCGCTCGAGGCGCTCGAGGGTGCCCTGCGAGAGGAACGTGAGCTCCATCGGCTCGCGCGACGATCTGCGATCCTCGAAGCTGCGGCGCTTCTTTCCCGTGTCGATGCGCGGCGTTTGGTCGGTGTCGAGGTGGCTCGGGTTCGCGGTGGTGAGGCTCAGCTTCTCGTCGCGATCGGCGAGGTGGGTCGCGCGATCGCCGGCGCGCTCTCCGCCGCGCCCGGCTCGCCCGTCGTCGATGTGCGCCTGCGCGACCCCGCCCGCGGGGGTCGGGATGTCCCCGCGCGGGTCGATTTTGTCGTCCGAGAGAAGCGTGCCCTCTTGCACCGCCGGGAGCTCGAGAGTGCCCACGTCGATCTCGCGCCCGTGCGCGGCACGAAGCTCGGCTTCGCGCTTCGCGAGCGACATGAACGCGACCCACGAGAGGAGCCCGAGGATGCCCCCGTGCGCCACGACGGACAGGAAGAGGCTGATGCCCCCGAGCGGCCGCCGACGTATTCGAACCGTGTCCACCAATCAAAACCGTAACAAGCTTTGGAGGGCGCGCTACGCCCCCGCGAACGAGCGCCGGAACACGGCCTCGGCGTTCGCGGTGGTGAGCGCGGCGAGCGCTTCCGGATCGACGCCCCGGAGCTCTGCCACGCGCTTGGCGGTAAAGGGCAAGTACGCGGGCTCGCAAGGTTTTCCGCGCATCGGCACCGGCGCGAGGTACGGGCTATCCGTCTCGACGAGGATGCGGTCGGCGGGCGCCCACGCGGCGACGTCGTGCACACTTTTCGCCGACTTGAACGTCACGATCCCGGAAAACGAGAGGTAAAACCCGAGCGCGAGGGCACGCTCGGCGAAGGCGCGATCCTCGCTGAAGCAATGAATGATGCCGCCCACGTCGCGCGCGCCGCTGCTCTCCAGCACGGCGAGGGTGTCCTCCGCCGCTTCGCGCGTATGCACCACGATGGGCTTCTTGATCGCGCGGGCGAGGGCCACGAAGCGCTCGAACACCTGCCGCTGCACGTCGCGCGGCGAGTGATCGTAGTGGTAGTCGAGCCCAATCTCGCCGACGGCGACCACCTCGTCGCGCCGCGCGAGGGCCTCGAGATCCGTGTAGAGCGCATCGTCGCACCCGTTCGCGTCGTGCGGGTGCACGCCGACCGTCGCGGCGACGAACGCGGGGTAGCGCGCGGCGAGCGCGACCGCGTCGTGGGCGGCGCGCGCGTCTTTCCCGACGCCGATCGTCACGAAGCCACCGACGCCGGCCTCGCGGGCGCGCGTGATCGCACCGTCGGGGCCATCGGGGAGGTACTGCGGATCGAGGTGACAGTGGGTATCGACGAGCTTCGCCATCTGCGCGCGTCATACCGCACGCCGCGCGTCCGCCGAAACGATTGTCGCCGTCGCCATCGCTGTCACCGACGACGCGTCCGACGGCAAAGACGAAGGCGCCCGGTCGAACTAAGTGTGTCGGAGTCCGTCGAGCCCGACGTGAGGCTGGTGCCCGAGGAGCGAGCACCGGAACCTACTCCGGTAGTCTGAGGAGCGGAGCGACGAGGCCACCTGCCGCAGCGAGAGGATCGGCGGGAGATGGCACACTTATTTCGACCGGGCGCCTAAGCTCACGGCCGTGCTCGACCTCTCCTCCAATTTGCTCGATGGCCACGGAGTGCTCGCCGCGGGGGCGCGTTTGCCCTCACCGGCGGCGGGTTACCTCGTGTTCGGCCAAGCGAGCCCTCCCCCCTTCGACCTCGACGTGCTCCGCGCCTACGCGACGCGTTTTTTTTCGTCTCAAATCGGACTGTCCGCCGAAAAGACGGGCACGCGCCCGGAACACGACTTGGCCTTCGTGCTCGTGCATCGCGAGGGCGAAAAGGGCACCGTGCCGGTGGAAGCGCGCGCCGCGACCGACGACGACCGCGCGCTCGCGGTCCGCGCCGAAGGAGCCGAACCGGCGGGGCTCGGCCTCCTCGCCGCGCGCTGCCCGCGGGTGTTCGTCGTGCACGCCGATTCCGCACACGACCGCCCGGCGCTGCTCGTCGCCTCCATCCTCGCGGGCACTTCGCTCGGTCCGATCGTGAGCCTCGACGGGAAGGAGATCTTCGGCGTGAAGAGCGCTCGCGCGCGCCTCGAGCCGCGAGGTTGAGGCAGGCTCAGCGTGCCGGTGTCGTTTCGTCGTCGGGTTTTCCCCTTGGCAGGTCCACCCACAGAAACAGCACCGTCCGAACGATCCAATCCACGGTCGACCCCATCCACACGCCGACGAGCCCGAAGCCGAGCACGAACGCGAAGAGCCAGCTCGCCGTGAGGCGGACCACGACCGCCCCGACGAGCGTGACGGCGAGGGCGCGGCCGGTCGCGCCTCCCCCGCGGAGGGCCTGCGCGCGCACCACCGCGACCGCCATGAAGGGCTGCGCGAGGGCCATCACCGGCATCGTCGCGAAGCCGAGCGCGAGCACGGCGGGCTCCTTCGAGAACGCCGGCAAGAGCGCGCCGCGGGCCAACCACGAGAGCACGCCGAGGGTCGTCAGGGTGGCGGTCGCGTACACCGTCGCGACCCGCGCTCCCCACGCCGCCTCCTCGCGCTCCCCTCGCCCGAGGTGCTGCGCCACCACCGCCGCCGCCGCGATCGCAAAACCGTCGGCCGAGAGGAAACAGATCGACTCGACGCTGATGAGGGCTTGGTTCGCCGCCATCGCCTCGTCCCCGAGGTGCGCTACCATCGCGGAATAACACAGGTATCCGATGTGGTAGAGCACCCGCTCACCGAACGACGGGAGCCCTACCCGCACGAGCGGCCCAAGCTCGGCGCGCGCCCCCTCGAAGAGCCGCGCGCCGGGATCCTCGACGCGGAACTTTCGCGCGAGCAACCACGACAGCACGATCGCTTGCACGAAGAAGGTGAACGCGGTGCTCATCGCCGCGCCACGCGCGCCCATCGCGGGGACCCCGAACGCGCCGAGCACGAGGACACGGTTCTGCGCGATGTGAAGGAGGTTCGCGAGGCCACCGACGACGAGCGGCGTGCGGGTGTCTCCGCGCCCCTGGAGCACCGCGATGCACGCGGTCGCGACGAACACCACAGGTGACGCGGGGAGCATGATCGCGAGGTACGCGACGGCCTCCGCGACTGCGGCCTCCGACGAGAGCGGCGCAGACGCGCGGACGAGCGCGAGCACGAACGGCGTCGCGATCGCCAAGAGCACGCCCATCACGAACGCGACGACGATCGAGACCACCGCCGCGCGCCTCGCCGCGCCGAGCCTCCCGGCCCCGACGTGGAGACCCACCCGCGCGAGCGCGCCGACCTCGAACGCGGACACCACGCTAAAAATGGACCACTCGAGCGGACCTGCGATTTGCATCCCCGCGAGCGACGCGTGCCCGTGCCGACCGAGCATCACGCGGTCGACGACGAACACGAGCGTCTGCAGGAGCGAGGCCGCGATCGCCGGCCCCGCGAGCCCGCGGACCTCCCGCGCGATCCCCGCTTTGTCCAACGATTATCTACGCTTTCGTCAGGCGAACCGGGTGCCGGCGAGGGCGGCGGAGGCGTCTGCGGCGCAGGCATCGCAGTACCCGAAGCGCGCCGCGAGGCGATCGAGGACGGCGCGCACCTCGGTCTTCCGCGCGACGTCGAGGCCCGTCGCTTCGTCGCGCACGAACACGGTGAGATCGCGCACGAGCTTCACGATGAGCGGGCGTTTCCCCGCGAAGACGGTGTCGCGCATGCGCTCGATGCTCCCGGGGAACACCTTCGCCGGATCGACACGATCTCCGGGGTGGTCGATCGCCCACGCCGCGATCGCGCTGATGACACCGCGCCGGGCATCGGCGGCCTCCCCCTTGAGCTCGAGGAGGCGCTCCACCTCGCGCATCATGCCCTCGTCCGGCTCCTCGAGCTCGCCGGTGACGCGGTTTCGGATGCGCTCACGCTTTACCCACACGCTCACGTGCTGGATGTAGCGCTCGAAGAGCTCTTCGTAGCGGCCCTCTTCGATGACGCCGCTCGCGACGTACATCTCGTGCTCCCACGCGGAGTGAACACGCTCACGGAGCTCGCTCACGAAGTGCTTCACGTCGTGGTAGCCGCCCTCTTTGGACTCGAGCGCGAGCCACTCGAACTCGTCCTTCCGCGCGCAGAGCTCTTCGATCTCGGTGAGCACGGCGAGCGGCGAGAGGCAGGTGTACTTCGACGACTGCGCCGCATCGAGGAGGACGACGCGCATCTCGCGCGGGCTAGCGCCGATGCGCCCCTCGTAGACGACGCTCTCCGCGCTCTCCTCGAAGAGCGCGCGGATGCCGGACCGCAGCACCTTCGCCGCGTCCTCGTCGAGGCGCTTCGGGACCTTGCCCGTCGCGTAGAGCTCCATCTTCTCGACGACGGTGAGCCCGAGCGCGGCAGAGCCGAGCGACGTCGGGAGCCGCTCCGGATCGGCCTTCTTCATGCGGGTCAGGACCGCAAAAATCGCAGCCATTTCCGTGGCATGCGGCGCGACGTGGCGCCGCACCTGCGGCACCACGTGGGTGTCGTAGATGGCCTGCTCGTGCACGTAGCTGCGCAGGTACGGCGTGCGGATCAGCTCGAGGCGCCCGCGGAAGCTGGGAAACTCGGGGTGCTCGCGGAAGGCGTCGAGGTGGAGCTCGTTCGCGCTCCCGAGCATCACGCAGTTGAGCTGCACGTTCTGTTGCGTGAGGGCGACCTCTTGCGTCTCCACGCTGAGCTGGAGGTACTTGAACGCGTCGAGCGGCCGCTTCAAGAGATCGCTGAACTCGAGCACACCGCCCGCCGCCTCGACGAGCTCGCCCTTCGCTTCGTAGAGCGAGAGCGCCTGGAGCGACGCGGGCAGCGCCGAGAGCGAACGATCGGCGGTGACCTGACGCTCCATCGCGTCGACGCTCATCTGCGGGCCGATCGTGACGGCGCCGACGCGGTACCGATGGGAGATGAAGTAGCGCTCGACGCGCACGTGCTTCAGCACCTCGCGGTACGACCCCTTGTAGCTCGCGAGCAGCGCGTCGAAGATTTGTTGGCTCTTGTGGGAGAGGCGCCCGCGCGCGAACCACTCCGAATAGGGCTCCGAGCCGTCCTTCTCGACCCGCTTGGTGAGGTCGCCGACGAGAGCGCGTCGTTCGTCGATCGGAACGAGAAACAGCGGATGATCGCGCACCTCGACGAGCAGCTTCGCGTCGAGCTCCTCGTCCGTCAGGTGGGCGTAGCTCTTCACCTGGGAGCGAACGAGCTCGTCCCGCTGGCCGCCGAAGCCGAGCGAGGCACGCGTCGACTTCGACGACGGGA
>JAAFHV010000056.1:6675-40127 GCA_013297655.1 Myxococcales bacterium
CCAGCTATACGTGTAGAGTGCACCTTCCGGGAGCGTCGCGTAGTGCTCGAGCGCGCGGAGGATGCAGGCGGTGAGGGTGCTCTTCGCGGAGCCGTTCGGCCCGTGGAGCAGCACGAGGCGGTTCGGGCGCCCTTCGCGCGCGAAGTTCGAGAGCGTTCGGTAGATCTCCTCTTGGACGAACTCCTGCCCTACGAGGCCCGCGCGGCGCGAGCCGATGGAGGTGCCCGCGGTGGTGTCGGCGTCGAACGGGAGATCGAAGAGGTTGTAGCGGGTGTACTCGCCCCAGGGGTGCTTCACCTTGGACGAGCCGTAGTGGTCGAAGACGTCGCGCACGTAGCGGCTCGCGTCGCGCGCGTAGCGGACGGGATCTTTGGCGAAGAGCTCGAGGTATTCGTCGAACGAGAGGACCCAGCGACCCTCGTCGTATTTTCGTTGAACACTCTCGGCAACCTTCGCGAGCTCGGCGAGAGCCGAGGGCTCGCGATCGTCGTTGGTCATGCTCGAAAAGGTACGGTACGAAAAACCCCCTACAAAGCCGAAACCACCAGAGCCCCGGGACCGTCTTCGATCGCGCGACGACGCAAGCAAAACGTCACGCTCGCCCACCGCGAGCGACGAAGCAACGAAGCACCACGGACCAACCGCAGTGCCTCGAACACGCGAACCCAGGAAGCACCGCGAATGAATCCGCTCCCTCTCGCGCTTCGCGAACCCACAAAAAGCAAGAAGCACCGCGGACCCAGACCGCGGTGCCTCGAACCCTTGTCAAACGAGAGAAGGCTGGATGATTTCCGTCAAGACCGAGCCCTGGCTAGGAGAAAGCGCGGAGCCGACTCCTGTCGGTGAGCACTTTTGACGACGCCAGGGCGAAGGTATTGGCGGAAACCAGCCTTCTCGTCAGAAGCTGACTGTGGTCGTGAACGGCTCGCACTTGTCGCCCGAGCAGAGGGCGCCCTTGAGCTCGCAAGAGCCCGTGCCACCGGAGACGGCCGCGGAGGTCTCGGTGAAGGAGAACTTCGACTTATCGAGCACGGTGCCGCCGCACTTGGCCTTCCAGGGGAAGTCCTTGTTCACGTGCCAGGGGGCCTTGGAGGTGACGGTCACTTTGCCGCCGCCACCGGCGACCGAGTAGTTCTCGCCGCCGGCGCTCGCGCCAACCGCCACGAGAAGGCCCGTCATCGCACACGCAGCGCCCAGGATTTTCGACAGTCGCATCGTTCTTGTCTCCTTCGCCTCTCGAGGAAGCTTCGATGTTCTTAGCGTCCCCTCGGAAGGGGGCGTGGGTCAAGGGCCGTGATGTACGGCGGCTTTCTACGGAAGGTAACCGCGAGCCCAGCAATCCTTCGGCCAACGATAGGAAGGGGACCTCGTAACGGCGCCACCTTCAGAAGCCATGCTCTCGAAGAAGCGCCATCGTCGGCGCATGGGGTCAGACGGACCTGTTCAGCGACGATTCAGCGCGATCTCGACTTCGATCGAAGATCGGTGGCACCTTCTCCCACACGCGCATCTTCTCGAAGTCATTCAGGATTTTGTGGATCATCGGTCACCCTGGGTGGGGGAATTTTTGCCCATCCCTTGACGGTGACACGGCCGTCCTTGCGGCGCGTTCAGGTAGTACGCCCGCGTCTTGTTCGGGCGGTCGCGTGTGGCGCCGGTCAGCGCGCGTAGATCTCGAGGACGGGGCCTTCGGTGACGCCGCGGGTTGGCGCGAGCGCGATGTAAAGAGGCGCGGCGGTGGTGTCGCTCGCGACGACGATCGCGACACCATGATCGTTCACGCGCTTGCTCGCCCAACCCGCGACGAGGGCGCGCACGTCGATCCGAACGACCTCCCCGCCGACGGGGAGCACGCGGGTCTCGGGGCCGAGCACGTCGGCGAGGCGCGGAGGGTGGCTCGCCGTGAGGAGCTTCGAGTCCCAATCTTCTTCGATGCGGTGCGCGCCGAGCACCACCGGGCCGACGGGAGGATCCGTGTTCGGGGCGCGGCGCAAGATCACGTAGGCCTCGACGAGATCGGGCGGCACGACCACGTCGCCGAAGCGGAGGAGCAAGATCCCCTTCGACACGCCGCCGAAGCCGGCCACGTCCGGGACCGCACCTCCGGACCGCTCGTCGTTCGCAAGCCACGCCAGATCGGTCGGGACGATGACCCGACGCTTCACGAGCGGCGCGCCAGCGTCGTCGACCTCGAAGAGACGGACGGCGACCTTGGGAGAGACGCACCGGCCCGTCACGCAGGCGAGCCCCGCTTTGCACGGATCGTCGACCGCGCACATCCGCTCGCGCGGGGCGCACGCAGGCGAGGAGACGGCCGCGAGGGCCATGAACGCACCGAGACCCCATCGCCACACGGACCTTCGCACGACGCCAGCATATGCAAAGACACGCGCGCCCTGCCGTACAAAAGGCTCCGCCCGACCTCGACCACGGCCGACGGCGGGAGAACGAACGCGGAATCGACCAACGCCGCTGCTGGCCCTCACGAGGCCGTCCGCGCGGTCTACCGAGATTTTAGCCTTCGCACGGAGCGCGGGCTTCCCCGAACGCGCCGGCTCCCGCATGATACGCGCGCTTCATGCTCGACGTCCGCGGCCTCACCACCACCTTCGAGACCCAAGAGGGCCTCCTCCGCGCCATCGACGACGTGTCGTTCCACGTCCCCGAGGGCAAGACGCTCGGCATCGTCGGCGAGAGCGGCTGCGGCAAGAGCGTGACCGCGCTCTCCATCTTGCGCCTCCTGCCGGACGGCGTCGGCGCGATCGAAAAGGGCTCCGTGATGCTCTCCGGCAAAGAGCTCGTCACGCTCCCCGAGCGCGAGATGCGCGACGTGCGCGGCAACGACATCTCCATGATTTTCCAAGAGCCGATGACGAGCCTGAACCCGGTCTACACCGTGGGCGCTCAGATCGAAGAGGCGGTCGCGCTCCACCAGAACGTCTCGAGGAAGCAGGCTCGGGCGCGCGCGATCGAGATGCTCCGCCTCGTCGGGATCCACTCGCCGGAAGAGAACGTCGACGCGTATCCACACCAGCTCTCGGGCGGGATGCGGCAGCGGGTCATGATCGCGATGGCCCTCGCCTGCGAGCCGCGCCTGCTCCTCGCCGACGAGCCCACCACCGCCCTCGACGTCACGATCCAAGCGCAGATCCTCGAGCTCCTCCAGAGCCTGCAGACGAAGCTCGGGATGAGCACGGTCCTCATCACCCACGACCTCGGCGTAGTTGCAGAATACACGCACCACGTGGTCGTGATGTACGCCGGGCGCGTCGTCGAGAGCGCTCCGGTGAAGGATCTCTTTCGGGCGCCCAAGCACCCCTACACGCTCGGCCTCCTCGAGAGCCTCCCCGTCCACGTCGAGGGGCCCACGCCCACGCGCCGCACGCGCCTTCGAACGATCGAAGGCATCGTCCCCGATCTGGCCAAGCTGCCCCCCGGCTGCCGCTTCGCCGAGCGTTGTCCCCTCGTGATCGATCGTTGCCGCGAGTCGGAGCCTGCCCTCGAGCGTTTGGCGGGGGACGGCGAAGACGACGATATCCCGGGAATGGGGAGCCGCTTTTCACGCTGCTATCGCGCCGCCGACGTGGAGCGCCCCTCGCGCTTCGCACGGGAGGACCGCACGTGACCGAGCCCACCCGAGCCGCCGCGCCCACGCCCGCGCAAAAGCCCGAGGACGACAAGCGCCGCACCCTCGTCGCGACCGAGCACCTGTCCAAGTACTACCCCGTCGGCGGTGGGCTCTTCTCACGAAGCGACCGGCTCCTTCGCGCGGTGGACGACGTGAACATCCGCGTGCGACGCGGGGAGACGCTCGGCCTCGTCGGCGAGAGCGGCTGCGGAAAGAGCACCCTCGGGCGACTCTTGCTCCGCCTCCTCGAGCCCACCTACGGGCGCATCGTCTACGACGGGAAAGACATCGCGCCGCTCGGCCAGGCGCAGCTCCGACCCCTTCGCCGGAAGATGCAGATCATCTTCCAAGATCCGTACTCGAGCCTGAACCCGCGCATGACGGTGCGCGAGATCGTCGCGGAGGCGATCCGAATCCACAGCCTCGCCGCGCGCGGGACCGAGGAGGAGGGCATGGTCTCGGATCTATTGAAAAAAGTGGGGCTCCGACCGGAGCACATGAACCGCTATCCGCACGAGTTCTCCGGCGGCCAGCGGCAGCGCGTGGGCATCGCGCGCGCCCTCGCGGTGCAGCCCGAGTTCATCGTCTGCGACGAGCCCATCAGCGCGCTCGACGTCTCCATCCAAGCGCAGATCGTGAACCTCCTCCTCGATCTACAAGACGAGCTCGGCGTCGCGTTTTTGTTCATCTCCCACGATCTGAAGGTCGTGCAGCACATCAGCCACCGCGTCGCGGTGATGTACCTCGGGCACGTGGTCGAGCAGGCGTCCGTCGAGAAGCTCTACGCGAGCCCGATGCACCCCTACACCCGCGCCCTCCTCGGCTCGTCGCCAGTGCCGGATCCGGAGCGTAAGCGCCTGCGTGTGCTGCTCGAAGGCGACGTGCCCTCGCCGATCGATCCGCCGCCGGGGTGCAGCTTTCATCCGCGTTGCCCACGCGCGATTTCCCAGTGCAAAAAGGAAGCGCCTCCCTTCGCCGAGGTGCACCTCGGATCGGGGCACAAGGTGGCCTGCTGGAACCCGCACGTCGAGGAATGACGATGGACCTCGTGGGGCGCACGATCGGTCGCTACGAGGTTACGCGGCTCCTGGGCGAAGGCGGCATGGGCCGCGTCTACCTCGCGACGGACACGGTGCTCGGGCGCAGCGTGGCGCTCAAGATCCTGCGCGACGACCTCGGCCTCTCCAAAGATGCGCGCGCCCACCTCGACGCGCGGCTTCGGATCGAGGCGCGCGCGATCGGCGCCGTGAGCCACCCGAACGTGGTCGTCCTCCACGACATGGGCGACGATCCCGAAGTCGGCCTTTACCTCGTGCTCGAGCACGTCGCCGGCGAGTCCCTCCGCGCGCGGATCGCGGAGGGCCCGCTCGGCCTCGACGACGTCGCGCGCCTCGCAGTCGAGCTCGGGAGCGCCCTCGACGCCGCACACGACGCGAAGGTCCTCCACCGCGACGTGAAGCCGGAGAACGTGTTCCTCGCGCGATACGGCAGCAAAATCGGAGACTTCGGCATCGCGCGGGTCGCCGACATGAGCGTCACCCGCACCGGCATGGGCGTCGTCGGCACCCCCGCCTACGCCGCACCAGAAGCCCTCCGCGGCACCGGCGACGGCGTCGACACGCGCAGCGATCAGTTCTCCCTCGCTGCCACGATCTACGAGGCTCTCACCGGCGAGCGCGCTTTCCCCGGGGAAGACTTGCTCGCGGTCGCGGCGCAGATCGGCAGCGAGACGCCAAAGGCGATCGCGCGGGACGATCTCCCCGTGCGCACCGCCGAGCTCCTCCACGCCGTACTGGCGGTGCGTGGGATGGCCAAGGATCCCGAGCAACGTTACGGCTCGTGCACCGAGCTCGGCGAAGCGGTGGAGTCGGCGCTCCTCGGGGTGAGCCGCACGAAACCGACCACGAGCGACCCGTCACCGCGCGCGCGAAACGTGCTCCTCGCCCTCGCCCTCTTGGCGATCGTGGGTGTGCTCTTGCTCGCGCGAAGCTTCCGCGCAGTGACCGCCGTTCCCCCGCCCGCCCCCGAGCCGAGCACGACCACGACCACGACCACGAAGCCCAAGCCTCACCAAGCCAAGCCGCCCACGAAGCCGACCTCGTCTGCGAGCGTGACCGCTTCGAGCGCACCGCCGTCGCCTCCGCCGAGCGCGACCGACGCGAGCCTCCCCTCTCTCCCCGAGCCGTGATCGCGCGGTCGCCGCGTGAGGCGAGCCGGGTCGTGCGTCACGGCGCGATCGTGGGCAGGTGCGCCCGCTGCCAGCCGCTCAAGGTCGTGGCGATCTCGTCCTGCGCGGACGCCTTCACGTCGATCACCGCGTGCGACTCCGTCGGCCGCCCGCTCTGGCCAACGATCGCAAAATACGGAATATTTTTGAACACATATCCGAGAGATGCGAGCCGCTCGGTGTCGCGATCAGCGTCGAGGGCGACGAGGGTGAGGCGCCCGGATTGCGCGTCGAGACGGCCCTCGCTCGCGGCGGCGTGGAACCGTTTGCACGGCGGGCACCACGGGGCGCCGACGTAGACGACGAGCAGCCGCCCCTGTGCCTTTTGTTTCAACCGCTCGCTCCGCAAGAACGCGGAGAGCTCGAGATCGTCCGGAGGCGTCACGAACCGCAGACCTTCGCGTGAAGCGTCGGCCGGCGGCGCGGACGCGAGCGGCATCGGAGAAGACCCGGGCGTGGGGGGCGTCGTGGTCGTGACCGTCGAGGCCACCGGCGGCGGACGCGGATCCGGGACGAGCTTCTCGGTGCGCTCGTTCTCGCGCGCGCAGCCGACGAGCGCGACGTTCGACGCGAACGCGAACGCGAACGCGACGCTGAGCGTGCCAATCGCGCGGACCGACGGGGACCTCATCGAGGGCGGCCCTGCGCGATCCACGAGTCGACGAGCTGGATGTCCTCCATCGCCACGGGAGCATACCCGAGGGGCATTCCGCGCACCGGCCCGGTGTCGGCGCCCGCTTCCTCTGCGTGGCGCGCGAGGAGCGCGGTCACGAGCCGAGGCACACCATCGGCCCCTGCGTTGAAGATGCTCTCGCGATCGTTCTTGTCGTTCAGGAAGCCCGCCGCGATGCCCGCGTAGTCGGAGAGGTTGAGGCCACGTGGCTTGAAACCGAACCCACCCGAGTTCCCCGGTCCGCCATCGCCGATCGCGTAGTCCGGCTCGGAGTGACAATGCCAACAGGTGCGATGGAACACGCGCTTGTCGACCTCCGCGAACGTGACCTTGCGCGTGAGGAGCGGGAGGCGGGTCGGGGGCGTCACGACGACTTTCGGATCGAGCGTACGCGAGTGAAGGAACGCGACCACGTCGCGTCGCTCGTTGTCCGTGAGTGGAATCTTGGGCATCGCCGAGTCGGCCTTGATCGCCTTCGGATCGACGAGCCACGCCGCGGTCTGCGCCGACGTCTGCCGCTCGCGCACGTAACGAAGGTCCGGCGCGAGGCGTTTTCCGTGGAGCAGCTCGTCGCGGGTCACCGGGACCGGAATAGCGGAGGCCACGAGGCCCGGAACCCCGGTCATCGCGTGGCACGTGATGCAGCCCTTGCTCTCGATCACACGACGGCCCGCCTCGAGATCGCCCGTGACGGATGGCGCGGCGGATTCCTCCGGGACGAGGTAGGCGGTCAAATCGTCGATTTGCGTGGCCGAGAGCGCGAGCCTCGGCATGCTCTGGGAGAGACCGGGCCTCACGTCATGAGGCTTGGCCAGGTAGCTTCGGACGAACGTGCGCGTGAGGCGCTTTCCGGCGGACGTGAGCGACGGCGCGTCCGTCAGGTCTTCCACGACCGGCTTCCACTTCGAGAGGAGCGCGGCGCTCGCCTTGAACTTCCCCCCGACGATGTCGGCGTGGCAGTGCACGCAGTGCTTGTTCTGCGGGGCCGGCGCGGCGTCGGTGCCGTCGTGGCAGCGGTTGCACTGGAGCTCCGCGATCAGCGTTTTTCCGTGCGCGGCGTCGCCCGCGAGCGCGACGGTAGACGGGGCGAGCGCGGACGCCACGGGGGCGGGCGGAGGCTCCCTCCGGGGCGGCTCCTTGCATGCCGCGACGCTCGCCGCGATGCCAAGAATGGCGCCGATCCCGACGAGCCGCGAGAGCGGGTGCGTCGGCATTTCAGCGCGCGGCGAGGAGCGCCGTGACCGAGGTCGACCTTGGGTCGGCCGCCGCCGTCTTCGTCGCGCCGCAGACCGCGGGCGAAGCGGCCATTCCCTCGCACCGCTTCATCGCCAGCGCCGCTCCGGGGGTGTCGCCCTTTTCGGCGCGAAGCCGCGAAAGCGCAGCGTAGGCCGCGGGGCTGCCCATGAGATCTTTCTGCGCGAGGCCGTCGAGGATCTTGAACCCCTCGGCCTTCGTGTGCGGAAGCCGCGCGAGGGCCTCGCCGAGGTCGGCTTGGACGGCCGGATCGTTGGGACGCTTCTGGTCGATCTCGCGGAGCGATTGCACCGCCCACTCCAGGTTCGCGACGCGGGTCCAGGTCTGGTTTCCGCCGAGAGCGAGGTTGCCGTCGGCGCGGACCGCCGCGAGCGCGAACACGCGAAGTGCGCGTGTCTTCAGGGGATCTTTGCCTGCCTCTTCGCCCCGGATGCTCGAGAACGAGGCGAGCACCTTGCGCGCGGCAACCACGGGCTGTCCTTGCTCGAGCAGCTTCTCGGCCGCCGCGACCTCGAGGACCGGGCTCGGCTTCACGCGGACCTGCTCGGTGGGCGCGAGGCGGACGGACATCCCACACGCGGAGGCCGCCGAAGGGACGAGCGCGAGCGCGAACGATGCGACGATGGCGAGCGAGGCGGCACGGGAGGTGGGCTTCATTTGGGGCTCCGAGTGGGGGAGAGGACGTCGTCGAACGCTTCGGCACGGCAAAGGCTTTCGCCTCGGGAAATTTTCTCGGCGGCTCGAGACGCGCGAAGCGGGCCAGACCTCTCTCCGTCGCAGAAGTTCCCGATGTCGTGACACCGAGGCGCGACGAATCGCCCGAACGCGCCCCCAACCGGCGAGCGCGACCCCGCCGCGAACGACGAAACGACACGCGACGGTCCTGAAATTCCCCACGAACCTCGCCGGTTTCGCAGAGCGTCATCGGTACGCCTTTGAAATTGCAGTCAGACTTGCGTTAAGTGGGCGGGCGCAACTCTCAACAGAGGCGCGCCGCAAAAAGGAGCCGCTGATGAGCGAATCGCCCCCTAGCCCCCGTCCCTCGGTGCTTCCACCACCGGCCCCCGAGCATTTGGCCGAGCTCTATCGGCAGATGTTCGTCATCCGTCGGTGCGAAGAAGAGGCCGCGCGCGCCTACGCGCAGGGCAAGATCGGCGGGTTCCTCCACCTCTACATCGGCCAAGAGGCGGTCGCGGTCGGCGCGTGCGCGGCCCTCCAACCCGACGACTACGTGGTCACCACCTACCGCGATCACGGCATGGCGATCGCGAAGGGCATGAGCTCGAAGGCGATGATGGCCGAGCTGTACGGCAAAAAGACCGGCTGCTCGAAAGGCCTCGGCGGCTCGATGCACATGTTCGACGCGGCGACGAACATGCTCGGCGGTTACGGCATCGTCGGCGCGCACATCCCGCTCGCGGCCGGCGCGGCGTTCGCGTCCAAGTACCGCAACGACGGTCGCGTCACGCTCTGCTTTTACGGCGAGGGCGCGGTGTCGATCGGCGGGTTCCACGAGGGAGTTTCGCTCGCGGCCCTCTGGAAGCTGCCGATCGTGTTCATCTGCGAGAACAACGAGTACTCGATGGGCACGCCGCTCTCGCGCAGCATGTCGGTCGAGGACACGTCGCTCAAGGCGCTCGGTTACGGCGTGGAGCGCGATCGTTTCTTCGCCGACGACGTGAACCTGGTCGAGCACCGCATCGCCGCCGCCGTGAAGCGCGCACGCGAAGAGTCGCAGCCGACCGTGATCGAGGTGCGCACGTACCGCTTCCGCGGCCACAGCATGAGCGATCCGGCGAAGTACCGGACGTCGAACGAGGTCGAGGAGCAGAAGCGCCGCGACCCGCTGCTTCTGGCGCGCCGCGAGCTCGTCGATGCGCTCGGCGAAGAGCGCGTGAAGGCGATCGACGCGGAGGTCGAGGCCGAGGTCGCCGACGCCGTGAAGTTCGCCGAAGAGAGCCCCGAACCGGACGCGAGCGTGCTCGAGCCCACCACCTACGACGGCCCGTTCGCCGCCTGAGAGGAAGACCCAGATGCGAACGTTGAGGTACCGCGAGGCCCTGCGCGAAGCGATGATCGAAGAGATGGAGCGCGACGACCGCGTCTTTCTCATGGGCGAAGAGGTCGGCCACTACCAGGGCGCCTACAAGGTGTCCGAAGGCATGCTCGAGAAATTCGGAGAGCGACGCGTGATCGACACGCCCATCGCCGAGTCCGGCTTCGCGGGCATCGGAGTGGGCGCCGCGATGGTGGGCCTCCGCCCGATCATCGAGTTCATGACGTGGAACTTCTCCGCCGTCGCGTTCGACCAAATCCTGAACAGCGCCGCGAAGATACGCCAAATGTCAGGCGGCCAGTTCAGTTGCCCGATCGTGTTCCGCGGCCCGAACGCGAGCGCGAAACAAGTGGGCAGCCAGCATTCCCACGCGATGGAGCACTTCTACGCGCACGTACCCGGCTTGAAGGTGCTCGCGCCTTCGTTCCCGGCCGACGTGAAGGGCCTCATGAAGGCCGCGATCCGCGACGACAATCCGGTCCTCTTCATGGAATCGGAGACGCTCTACTCCGTGAAGGGAGAAGTCCCGGACAACCTCGAGCCGATGGAGATCGGCAAGGCGAACGTGGTGCGCGAAGGCACCGACTGCACGATCGTGACCTACTCGCGGATGACCCACGTCTCGCTCGAGGTCGCCGAGGAGCTCGCGAAAGAAGGCATCTCGGTCGAGGTCGTCGACCTTCGCTCGCTGCGCCCGCTCGACGAGGAGACCGTGATCCGCTCGGTGAAGAAGACGCACCGTTGCGTGGTCGTGCACGAGGGCTGGCCCTACGGGGGTGTCGGCGCAGAGGTGTCGGACCGTGTCCAGCGCCTCGCGTTCGACTACCTCGACGCTCCGATCTTGCGCGTGACGAACCTCGACGTTCCGATGCCGTACAACGCGAAGCTCGAGCAGCACGTGATGCCGAACAAGGAACGCGTACTCGCGACCGTGAAGCGCGCGGTCTCGCGCGGGAGGAGCTAGTCCGATGGCGAAGATTCTCGACATGCCGAAGCTCTCTCCGACGATGGAAGAGGGAGTGCTCTCCGCGTGGCACAAAAAAGCGGGCGACACGGTAGAGGTGGACGATCTCCTCGCCGAGGTCGAGACCGACAAAGCGACGATGGAATTTCGCGCGTTCGATCGTGGCACGTTGCTCGAGCTGCTCGTGCCAGCCGGCACCGTCGTGAAGCTCGGCCAAGCGGTCGCGATCCTCGGCAACCCAGGAGAGGACATCTCCTCCCTCAAGGCCACGAGCAGCGGCGGCTCCGAGCAGACGGCTCCGGCGCAGCCTGCCCCAGCGCCTGAGGTGAAAGCACAGCCAGAGGCCCCCGCAGCCGAGGTCGATGCCGTGGCCAATCCACGCCCCGAGACCGGTTTGGAGAAGGCGCCCGCTCCGGCACCGGTGGAAGCGAAGGCGCCGCCTGCGCAGCCGCAGCCGAAGCCCGCGACGGGCACCAAGCCCTCTCGCCCGATCGTCCGGAAGGGCGGTCTCCTCGATCGCACCGAGTACGCTGCAGAGGAAGAAGCGCCCGAGGGCGAAGAGGTGCTCGCGTCTCCGTACGTTCGCAAGCTGGCTCGCGATCGCGGAGTCGACCTCGACAAAGCGAAGGGGACCGGGAAGCACGGTCGCGTGCTCCCCGAGGATCTCGACGCGATCGGAAAAGTCGCCGCCACGCCCGCGGCGCCGGCTCCCGCGACGGCTCTCGCGAAGACCGCGACGTCGTCCCTCGCCGCGCCGGAGGTGAAGCCGCTCTCGCCGATGCGAAAGACGATCGCGCGCAGGCTGGTCGAATCGAAGAAGACGGTCCCGCACTTCTATCTGACGATCGACGTGAACGCCGCGCCCCTCGCCGCGCTCCGCGAAGAGGTGAACGCGAAGTTCGCAGCGTCTGCCCCGAAGCCCAAAGAAGGCGACCCGCCGCCGCCGAAGGTGAGCGTCAACGACTTCCTCGTGAAGGCCGTCGCGCTCGCGCTCGTCAAGGTTCCGGAGTGCAACGCGCAGTTCACCGACGAGGCGATCCTCCTCCACCAACGGGTCGACATCTCCGTCGCCGTGGCGGTGCCCGATGGGCTCGTCACGCCGGTCGTGCGAAACGCCGACACGCTCAGCGTGCTCGCGATATCGCAGCAAATCCGAGAGCTTGCACGCAAGGCACGCTCGAAGAAGCTCCGCCCGGAGGAGATGTCGGACGGCACGTTCTCGATCTCGAACCTCGGCATGTTCGGCATCGACACGTTCTCCGCCGTGATCAACCCGCCCGAAGGCGCGATCCTCGCCGTCGGCCGCGTGCGCGACGAGGCGGTGGTCGAAAACGGCGCGGTCGTCGCGGGCAAGCGCCTCGGGATGACCCTCTCGTGCGACCACCGAGTCATCGACGGCGCGATCGGCGCCGCGTTCCTCGCGGAGCTCCGCCAGCTCGTCGAAAATCCGATGCTCGTGCTCGCGGGCTGACGTTCGCGGCGTCGCTCGGTCCTGCGGACCTTTGTCCCCACGGTCCATCGTGCCTTCCGTACGAGCTTCGCGCGTCCGGTTGGCACGGTACGTTCGTGACGTCGCTCGGTCCGTCGGACCTCCCTCCCCACGGTCCATCGGGCCACCGGTCCGAGCTGCGCTCGTCCCGTTGGCACCGTAGGTTCGTCGTGGGCCGCCTTTTTCGCTACGCTGCGCCCATGCGTCGCGCGAAGAGGGCCGGCTCGCGGATGTCCGTGCTCGCCGCGGTCGCAGCATGCAGCGCTGCGGCCACGCTCTCGTCGCACGCCACGGCGGGCCTTCGTTGGCCCAACACCCTGCCCGAAGCGGGCAAAGCACGCGCCGACGTCCGTGACGTCGTGGTGCTCTCCGTTCCGCGCCCGAGCAAAGTTCGCATCGCGGGCGGTGTATTCAACATGGGCTCCACTCCCCTCGAGATGCAGCTCGCCGCAAACGCGTGCCAAAACGAGGTCGGCCGCGACGACTGCCCGAGCCTCCTCCAAGCGCTCCGCGCCGAAGGTCACATCCACGAGGTCGAGCTCTCGCCGTACGATCTCGATCGGACGGAGGTCACGGTCGAGGACTACGACCGGTGCGTGTCCGCCGGCGCATGCGCCGCACCCGGATTTTCGAGGACGGATCCACGCTTTGCGCGCCCGCGCTTGCCCGTCACGCACGTGTCGTTCGACGACGCGCGTTCGTACTGCACCTTCGCCGGCGGAAGGCTCCCCACCGAGGCCGAGTTCGAGCTCGCGGCGCGGGGCCCCGAAGGCCGACGGTACCCGTGGGGGCGGCTCTGGAACACGCACCTCGCCAACCACGGCGCGCTCGCGGTCGACGCCACCGACGCACGCGACGGCTTCGCCGGGCTCGCCGAGGTGGGCTCCTTCCCGGACGGCGCCACGCCGCAAGGTATCCTCGATCTCGCGGGCAACGTGGAGGAGTGGGTCTCGGACTTCTTCCTCGTCGATGGCGACGGCTTCGGGTACAGCGGCGCGAAAGAGATCGATCCGAAGGGGCCGCCGACCGGCACCGGCCACGTGCTCCGCGGCGGTTCGTACCACTCCCCGCCGTTCCTCGTGCGCGGGGCAGCGCGCGGCCGAACGCTCTCCACGCGCGCGAGCGACATCGGGTTTCGCTGCGCCTACGGGGCGAAAAAGTAGCGTATTTTGCGCATGTTCTCCTGCCCCGAGGGCGACCCGTTCGGAGTAGTCTCCGGGGAGTGAAAGTCGCCCACATCTCGGACCTGCACGTCCTCGATCTCGTCGGGGTCCCGAGGCTCGCCTACGCGAACAAACGGCTCCTCGGCTACGCGAACATTCGCTTCAAGCGCAAGCACGTGCACCGCGCCGACACGGTCGCCAAGATTTGCCGCGCGATCAGCGCCGCGAAGGTCGACCACGTCGTCGTCACCGGCGATCTGACGAACCTCGGCCTCGAGACCGAGTTCCGCGCCGCGCTTCGCATTCTGCATGACGAGCTGTCCCTCGCCCCGAGCGAAGTGAGCGTCATCCCCGGCAACCACGACGCCTACGTGAACGACACGCGCCTACGCCCGTTCTCGACGATGTACCAAGACTACACGTCGAGCGACCTTCCGGAGTTCGCGCTCCCGCTCGGAGGCGGGAATTTCCCCTTCGTTCGCCTCCGCGGTCCGCTCGCGATCGTGGGCCTCTCCAGCGCAGTCCCACGCTTGCCGTTCGTCGCGGCGGGCGTCCTCGGTGACGCCCAACGGCGCGCGCTCCGCAGCATCTTGCTTCACCCCGAGGTGCGCCGTCGCACGCCGGTGGTGCTCGTCCACCACCCGAGCCACGGCCCGGCCTCGAAGCTGAAGCTGCTCGTCGAGGGTCTCCACGACGGCGCCGGCCTCGAGCGCGACCTGGCCGAGTCGCACCCCGCCGTCATCCTCCACGGTCACCTTCACCGTCGGCTCCAGCGCTGCGAGCGCGGGAACACCGGGCTCGTCGTCATCGGCGCGACGAGCGCGTCGCTTCACCACGCCGATCCGGACCGCAGCGCTGGCTACAACCTCTACGACTTCGACGACACGACAGGGCAGCTCTTGGCCACCTCCGCCCAGGTGCTCGCCGAGGACGGCTCGTCGTTCGTGTCGCGGAACGTCCCCGAAGGCTCCTGGTAACCGCGGCACGGCGGCGAAGGGCCTCGACAGTTGCGCGCGAAGGCGGCGATCGGTCAACCGGCCGATACGTGCACTTTGCACACGACGTGCTTGCCCCGCGCGGTCGACAAAAAAGAGAGGCCCGCGGCGTAAAGCGGCGGGCCCGACTTTGCTAAGGTGAGGCGACGACGCTCAGGACGGCGCGGCCGCTTCCATCGCTCCGTCTTGGCGGAGCACGTTCACGGCCTGGAGACCCTTCGGCCCTTCCTTGATCTCGAACTCGACGAGCTCGTCCTCGAACAGCCTGCGACGGCCGTCTCCCGAGATTTGTGAGTAGTGAACGAAGACGTCGGGACCTTCATCTTGCTTGATGAACCCCCAGCCCTTTTCGTCGTTGAACCACTTCACGCGACCAACTGCCATCGAAAGCCTCCACTCGTGTTGCTTCGCACGGACGAGCCGACTGCTCTCGCTCAAGCGGAAAGCCACCGTAGGCGGCCATGGACACCCCGGTCAACCCCGAATCAGCGTGCACTTTCCATGCATCTCCGTCACACGCGAAGCCGGCGCCGGTCGACGAAACGCGCGCGCCGCGGCTACTTCTTCTTCTCGGTTTTTCCGGCTTTTTCGCTCTTTTCGAGCGCGTCGAGCTCTTCCAGGTTCGCCACCACGCGTGGGTCCTGGGGATCGAGCGCGCGCGCCTTTTCGAGCGCGGCGCGAGCCTCTGCGCGCGTCTTCGGATCTTTCGCGAGCGCCGTCGCGAGGTTGATCCACGCGCTCGCGAGCTTGTCGTCGAGGCGAATCGCCTCACGATAGCTCGCGACGGCTTGATCGCGCTTTCCTTGGAGCTGAAGGGCATATCCAAGATTGGAGCGGAAGGTCGCGCGACTCGGGTCGAGCGCGACCGCCTTTTCGAGCTCCCTCATCGCGCCGACAAAATCGTTCTTCGCGAGGAGGGCGGTGCCGAGATCCGAGCGCGCGCGAGCGTCGTTCGGGTCGATGCGCGCCTCTGCTTCGTATTCTTTCACCGCGTCTTCCACGCGCCCGCGCATGAAGAGCACGGTGCCCAAGTTGCCGTGCCGCGGCGCGCTTCCCGGATCGAGCTCCACCGCTTTGGCGAGCTCCGCGACCGCCTCTTCGCCCTTGCCGGAAGCGAGGAGCGCGACCCCGAGGGCAGAGCGCACCTCCGGTTCGGCAGGCAAGAGACGCGCGGCCTTGCGGAGAGGCTCGATCGCCAGCGGCGCGTCGCCGAGGAGCAACTGCGTGCGCCCCACCTCGGCGTGCGCGGGGGCGTACTCGGGCTCCATTTTGGCCATTCGCTCGAGGGTCTGGAGCGCGGTGCGCACCTTCGTGTTGCCCTTCGCGGCGGCGTAGTCGAGGCTCGGAGTGAGCTTGGCGACGTCGCACCGAACGTGCCCCACGATCGGCGCCGCGCGCTTGGGAAAAGCCTTCGCCGCGTCGAGGTAGATCTTCTGCGCGCCGGCGAAATCGTCCTTCGCGTAGGCCGCGTCGCCCTCTCGCAGCTTCGCGTCGAGGGCCGCGTCGCCCGTGCTCGCGAGCGGCACGATCGTCGGCTTCGGCGCAGGATAGGTGGTCTCGACCGGCTTCGGTGCCGCCGCATCGGCCACGATCTCGGCCACGGGAGGGCGCGGAGGATCTTCGTAAGCGACGGGCGGCGGCGGGGGCGGACGCGCGGGCTCTTGCGGATCGCAAGCCGCACCGAGACTGGCGAGCCCGAGGGCGAGGAGCAGCACGAGGGGCCCAGGCCCGAGCACCACGCGTGCGCAGCTCATGATGGCTCGACCTTCCCCTGCTCGCGCGCAACGAGGGCATATGCGTGGGCGATGATGTCCCTCGCCGCCTCGACGAGCCGCGACGGAGCAGCCTTCCGACGAAGCACGACGAGCTCTTTCACCGGCTCTTCGTCCAAGAGGAGCAACGCCGCGGCGTCACGCACCGCCGCGGGAGCGCGAGTGTCTTCCCGGAGCTTCGCGAGGTGCTCCATGTAGGTGCGGCCCCACGAGGCGCGCGCGTCGTCGTCGACGATGAGCACGCCGTTCAAGGCCATTCCCGCCGCTCGGCGCGCCCCCGCGAGCCCCCCTCGACGATCGCCGCGGGCATAGGCCTCGTCGGCGCGTTTCGCCTCCCCCACCCCCGCGAACACCCACTCTTCCGGGGAGAACCGAAAGAGCCAATGGTCCTTTTGCCGCTCGAAGGCCACGACGCTCATGCCTTCGCGACGGTCTTCGAGGAGTGCTCACGACCATCGAAGCGGAGGTAAACCTCTTTGCCGTCGGCGATCGTTTGGATGATGACGGGCCGCTTCCACACCCGCGCGAGGCTCTTCAACACCTCTTTTGCGTAGTCGGCGCGGAGCTCGAGCCCTTGGTGATCGTGCCGAAGGAGGAGCTCGCCACGATTGTCGTGGTTCGAGTCGTCTACGTAGATGAACGGGTTGCCCGCGTTCGTGAGCTGGAACAGCATCTTCTCTTTTACGGCTTTGAACTCGCGCGACTCGATCTCGTAGCGATCGTTGCGGTTCGACCAGCCGAACGAAAAGAGCTTTTGATCGCGGCAGAACTCCGGCGTCAAGAACTCGTCGATGAACGTGACATCGTTGTAGAGTGCACGCACCTCGAAGAGCTTCTTTTTGCCGAGCCCGAGGCGCGTGTTCCAGTTCTTCTTCTCGTCGAGATCGTCGCAGTCTTCCCACTCTTTGCCGAACTGACCTTTGTCCCAGCGCTCTTCTACGTTCCGATAGAGCTCGACCCCGAGCTTGTACGGATTGAGCCTCCCACCGCTCGTGGCGAGCACGCCGGCCGCGTTGTCGGCGTAGTCGATGATCTCCGAAGCATCGAGGATCTTCTCGGTCATGAGCTTGGAGTGCCAATACGTGGCCCACCCCTCGTTCATGATCTTCGTCTGCATCTGCGGCACGAAGTAGAGAGCCTCTTCGCGAATGACCTCCAGAACGTCGCGCTCCCAGCGCTCCAGCGGCGCGAACTCGAGCAAGAACCCGAGAACGTCGCGTTGGCGCTTCTCGGGGGTCTTCTTCGCCCGCTCTTTGGCGGCGATGCGCTTTTGCTTTTGCTCTTCGAGGTACTCCACCGGGTTGATGAAGGACTCCATGTAATCCTTCGACCGGAGGCGCGGCACTTCCTCTTCCTGGTCGCCGTCCTCTTCGTCCGGCGGCGGCGCGGACTTTCCCGAGAACGCGGCGTGCGGATCGATGAGGTTCTCGAGCGACAGGCAATGATCGATGAACTCTTCGACCTTGGTGATCCCGTGCCTCGCCACGTGCCTTCGCACGCGCGAGCCGTGATTGGCCATCTTGTCGATCCAGCGGCGATTCGGATCGTATCCTTCGGGTCGCACGGCGGGGTTGGCGGTGCGGCCGCCGGTGTCCAAGTCGGTGGAGCGGAAGCAGAAGTTGTTCTTGAAGAAGTCGACGTGGCCGTACACGTGCGCCATCACGAGCTTCTGGTCGGTGAGCGAGTTTCCCTCGAGCAGGTAGGCGTACGAGGGATTGTTGTTGATCACCATCTCGTAGATTTTCGAGAGGCCGTACTCGTAGCTCTTGGAGAGCTGCTCGTAGTCCATTCCCCACCGCCAATGCGGATACCGATTCGGGAACCCGCCATAGGCGGCGATCTCGTTCATCTGGTCGTAGGTGAGGATCTCGAACACCGTCGGGAAGAAATCCAGCCCCGCCGCGGCGGCGAACTTCTCGATCCGTTCCTGCTCGGTGCGGAGGTACTGCGGCAGCGCGGTCTTCAGCGCGAACTCGCTCATACCTACGAGGTTACCCGAGATTTCGGGCTCGTGTCGCGCTCCGGAAGCCTCATTTCCCCTTTCCGAGGAAATCTTTGATGCTCTGCATGATGGCGTCGCGATCGCGGATCTCGCTCGTGACGACGCGCTCGTCCTTGCCGAGGTGCTCGCGGAGATCTTTCACGAACTGGCCCGAGCCGTAGGGGCTCTCCACCTGCCCGTACGCGAACATGTTCACGCGCGGGAGCACCTTCTGCTTCAGGATGTCCATGCAGGCGAGGGTGTCGTCCATCGACCAGTTGTCGCCGTCCGAGAAGTGGAACGGGTAGATGTTCCATTCTTCCGGCGGGTAGTGGTCGTCGATCATCTGCGCGCACAGCTTGTACGCGCTCGAGATCATGGTGCCGCCGCTCTCCTTCGTGTGGAAGAACGTGTCGCGATCGACCTCCCGCGCCGCGGCGTCGTGGATGATGAAGCGGCTCTCGAGGCCTTTGTATTGCCGCTGGAGCCACGTATCGAGCCAGAAGCTCTCGATCCGCACGATCTCCTTTTGCTCGTCGCCCATGCTGCCGGACACGTCCATCATGTAGATGATGACGGCGTTGGCGACGGGCTCCGCTTCGGTCTTCCAGGAGCGGTAACGCTTGTCGTCCGGAATGGGCACGATCACGGGCTTTTCCGGGGAGTACGCGCCCATCGAGATTTGGCGCTTCAGCGCCTCGCGGTACGTGCGCCGAAAGTGGCGGAGCGACTCGGGGCCTACACGGCGGATACCGGTGTAGCGGTCCTTCGCGTCGATGATCTTCGACTTGCCCTTGTTCTGGATGTCGGGAAGGGAGAGCTCTTCCCCCAAGATGGTCGCGAGCTCCTCGAGCGTCACGTCCACTTCGAGGGTGTGATCGCCCGCGTCTTTGCCCGCTTTTTTCCCGTCACCGGCCTGATCGCCCTCTTCTCCGCCGCCCATCGGATCGCCGGGATCGCCCTCGCCCTGGCCCGCTCCGCCCTGCTGCTTGTCGCCGTAACGAAAGCGCGGAATGTCGATCTGCGGGATCGGGATCGACACGAGATCTTTGCCTTTTCTGCCGACGAGCTCGCCCTGCGAGATGTACCGCTTCAGGTTGTCGCGGATTTTGCCGCGGACGATGTTGCGAAAGCGGGAGTGGTCCTGGTCGATCTTGAGGGACATTTCGCCTTTGGTTTCCTGGCAAAAGCTCGCAGCAGCGCTCGATCCCAAGGGTACGAGCTTCGCGCCGGCCTTTCGAATACTTTCGTCCTCGAACGACGAAGCGCCGGCAGGTTCGAAGAGAACCGGCCGGCGCCGCGAGGTGGATGGGCTAGAGCACCGAACGCTTAATGACCGAGGATTTTCGCCGAGTTGCGAGCCGTGCGAGGCGCGACGACGAGTCCTACTGCTGCTAGCCGAGGAGGAGCAACGAAGCACGGCGAAGCAAATCGGCGAAAAGCCGACCGAATGAAGCGGTTCGGTGCTCTAGCGGTCAGCTCTTTTCGTCGAGGGCGACACGCGCGAGCCAGATGCAGAGCGCCGCGTTCGCCGCCGCGAAGATGCGGAGCGGCACGTTGCCCATCACGAAGTACACGTCACCGGTGATCGCCATCTGCGCGAGGAACGCCGCGGTGCCGACCGCGAAGCCACCGATCGCCGGACGGAGCTTCTTCACGCCGAAGAAGAGGCCGAACGCGGCGAGCACGGGGAGCGCGTTCGCGAGGGGAAGGAACTTATGGAGCCCGGCGTCGATGCCGAGGTCCCACTCCCCGATGGGGTGCGTGAGGAGAGTCTCCGCGATGCCGCGCGCAGGTCCGAGGCGCGACACGATCCCGAGGAGCCCCGCGAGCGGGAAGAGGCCGAAGCCACCGACCATCACGCCGAGCCACGTGCCCGGGTTCGTGGAGAGCGCGCCGCGCTTCGAGCGAATGCGACGTCCGAGGAACACCATGAGCGCGATCACCGCGAGGAGGCGCGGGAGGAGGTGCTGCGTGAAGAGCGCCGACTGCACGGCCTTCGCGGCGTCGAGGATGCCCGCGCCGAAGAGCTTCGCGTCTTCCTTGGGTACGGCCGTACGCTCGAGCGTCGCGCGCACCGCGTCCGGATCGGTCACGCCGGCAGCGACGACCATCGCGGCCGCGCCAGCGACGTGAGGCGACGCCATGCTCGTGCCGTTGAAGACGCCGAACACCTCGCACTTGTCTTTGCCCTTGTTGCACACCGTCTGCTGGGTCACGGCGACGCCCGGCGCGCCGATTCCGACCTCCGGACCGCGCGACGAGAACCACGCGATCTTGTCGTTGCGATCGGTGGCGCTCACCGCGAGAACGCCCGGGTACGCGGCGGGGTAACCGACTGCGCGGCCCGAGTTTCCGGCCGCCGCGACGACGAGGGCGCCCTTCGCGTGGGCGTGGTTCACCGCGTCTTCGAGGATCTTGCTCTTGATCGGGCCGCCGAGCGAGAGGTTGATGACCTGCGCGCCGTGGTCGGCGGCGAAACGAATGCCCTCCGCGACGTCGGCGGTGGAGCCGAAGCCGCCCGCGGAGAGCACCTTCACCGGCATGATCTTGGCGCAATACGCGAGGCCCGCGACGCCGAAGCCGTTGTTCGTGGTCTGCGCGATGGTGCCCGCGACGTGGGTGCCGTGGCCGTGGTCGTCCGCGGCGCGGTCGTTCTTGTCGACGAAGTTGTAGCCCGCGACGCAGCGCGTGCCGGCGAGGTCGGTGCCCTTGGTGAACCCGGCGTCGTCGTAACAAGCGACGCCCGTGTCGATGACGGCGACGGTGGCGCCGGTACCGCACGAGAGGTCCCACGCTTTCTCGGCGCCGACGCGCGTGAGGTGCCACTGCTCGCTGTACTTCGGATCGTTCGGCACCAAGCTTGCGCGGAGCTCACCCATCGGCTCGGCGCGCTCGATCCGCGGATCGTGCGAGAGGCGCTCGAGGATGCCCGCGATCCGTGCATGTTGCACGTGAGCGACGGCGATGTTGGCGTCGTCCTTCTGCGCGGGGCTGTTGTCGTGAAGGTCGATCCCGTACTCGCGTCCGATCGCCTGGATCTCCGCGTCCGAGAGGCCGTCCTTCACGTCGACCGCGATGTCGTCCGCGAAGTCGGTGTACGAGGCGCCGATGTCCTCCGGCATGTTCTCCGGCAACGTCTCCGCGTGGGCAGAGGAAACCGTGAAGGCCGCGAGGGCGGTGACGAGCGCGAGAGGCAAAGTCCTCAGCTTGTGCATGATGCTCCGTTTCTTGAGACCGAATACGTTCGACGCCACCGAATGATTTCCCATTCTGCGCACGAGTAAAGTCGCCCGCTACACACACACGAGCCCACAATGGCCCAGGCCGCGTAATCGCAGGGGAAAACGGCGAATCCGGCCCGCCTCAGAGAGGCGGTGATTTTCGGAGGAGGGACGACGCCGGGAGCAAATCGGTCGCCGCGCGGGCGGCGAGCTCGCTCGTGGTCCGGGGCGCTCCGCCGTGCGCTTCGGCCGCGGCTTGGGCGATCGCGAGACGCTCTTTCAAGAGCGCGTCGGCCGCCTCCGGATCGTTCGGCTTGAGGATCCCGCGCACGAACACCTCCGCCGCCTTGTAGCTGCTCCGCACGAGGGGGCCGCTCGCGACGTAGGTAAAGCCGAGCTTTTTGCCCTCTTCTGCGAAGAACGCGAACGTGTCCGGATCGACGAAACGATCGACCGCGAGGTGCTTCGGCGTGGGCCGCAGGTATTGGCCCAAGGTGACGATGTCGACGTTCGCGGCGCGGAGATCACGCAGGGTCTCGAGGACCTCTTCGTTCGTCTCCCCGATGCCCACCATGATGGAGCTCTTGGTGAGCATCTCGGGCTTGCGCTCCTTCGCGCGACGGAGCACCGCGAGAGACTTGTCGTATCCGCAGCGCACGTCGCGCACGGTGCGCTGGAGGCGCCGCGGGACCTCGACGTTGTGGGCCCAGACGTGCGGGGCTGCGTCGACCGTGACGTCGACGTAGTCCATGTTGCCGCCAAAATCGCCGAGCAGCGTCTCGACGAGGAGATCGGGGCGAAGCTCGCGGAGGCGCGACACCGTCTTGCCGACGTGTGCAGCGCCGCCGTCGATGAGGTCGTCGCGATCGACCATCGTGAGGACGACGTACTGGAGGCCCAGCTTCGAGATCGCGCGCGCGACGTGCTCGGGCTCGCGCACGTCGACCGCGCCGCGCGGATCGCCGGTGGTGACGGCGCAGAACCGGCAACCGCGCGTGCACACGTCGCCGAGCAGCATCACCGTCGCGGTGCCTTCGGACCAACACTCGCCCACGTTCGGGCAGCGCGCCTCTTCGCAGACGGTGTGCAGATCGAGGGCGCGGAACGTCTGCTTGAGGTTGCCGTAGGTCTCCCCGCCGGGGGCCCGGACCTTCAACCACGCGGGCTTGGGCTCGTAACGGGACGATGTGCTCACGAGGTGCTCGTTAGCGTCGGCGGCACGCCGTTGCAAGGGCGGTTCATTTTGGCGCAGCGTAAGGCGCACAGGTGGAGACGCCAGCGCCGACCACCTTCACGCCGATGCGCTCCTTCACCTTCGTCGCGACGCCCGTCTTCGGATCGTACGACGTGATGTCGCTTCCCCCCTCCGCGCGAGGCAAAGTGCCGCTCGCGTTCGTGAAGATGAACAGCTTCGCGCCGTAGAACGCGAAGGCCCACGCGCTGCCGGCGTAGACCCCGGGGAGCTCCTTCGGGTTCAGGATCTCTCCGGTTCCCTTGGAGATTTCGGCGACCTGGGCCGGGCTCGTGACGAAAAATCCGTAGAGCTTGCCGTCGCCGCTGCCGGTGAGCTCGCTCGTCGCGCCGCGAAGATCGCCCGTGTAGGGGCCGATGAACTTCAACACCAAGTTCCGTGGGTCGAGCGACGCGAGGCCCTTCCCGAAGTGATCGCTCAGGTAGAGGCTCTCGGTCGTACCGCCGTTGCTGTTCGTGGAAAATCCCATCCCGAACTTCGCGAAGCTGGCTTGGCCGGAGACATAGTTGGTCGGCTTACACGACGCGTCGCGGATGTCGACGTTCCACATCGTCTCGTCGCTGTAGAGCACCCACGCGACGCCGTTGCGGTCGATCGCCATCGAGGTCGGCATCGCGCCGCTCTTCTCGCATTGGAGAAAGCCGATGAGGTCGAGCGTGGCCGTCGCGGCGTTGAAGCGGTAAAAACCGCGCTCTTCGGTGACGACGTGGATGAGGCGCGTCTCCTCCGCGCATGCGGTTGCAGGTGTGCTGCCACCGTCGCCGATGATGCCGGCCTCGGAAGGCGGAAGGAGGCCTCCCTCGGTGACCGGTGCGCCGCCGTCGTCCTCGGCGCCGGGTGTCTTCGACGAGCATCCGCTCACCGAGATCGTTGCCGCCAAGACCAAGCTCGAAAGAAAAAGCGTCGTTCGACGGTGCAAATCACACCTCCCGCCGGTCGAGGATACCTTGCCTCGCCGAGCCGCGCTTCCCGAAATGTTTCGCGCGCATCCGTATACCGGAGCTTCAGCCTGCCACGAGCTTCGCGAGCGACGCCTCGTCCAAAGGCGACGCGACGCCACGCTCGGTCACGAACGCGCTCACGAGCCGCGCGGGGGTCACGTCGAACGCGGGGTGGAGCGCGCCGACCCCCTCCGGCGCGATGCTCACGTGGCCGGACGGGAGCGCGATCTCGGTGACCTCGCTCCCAGGGCGGTGCTCGATCGGGATCGCGTCGCCGTTCGGAGTCGCGAGGTCGACGGTGCTCACCGGCGCGGCGACGATCATGCGCACCCCGTGCATGTGGGCGAGGCACGCTAGCCCGTACGTCCCGATCTTGTTCGCCACGTCCCCGTTGCGCGCGACCCGGTCGGCTCCGACGACGACACACGAGACGAGCTTCCGCGCGAACAGGTGGCCCACCATGTTGTCGGTCACGATCTTCACGTCGAAGCCGTCTTTCGCGAGCTCCCACGCGGTGAGGCGCGCACCTTGAAGGTACGGTCGTGTCTCCGAGGCGAGCACGCGCAGCTTTTTGCCATGCTCACGTGCCGCACGCAGGAGCCCGAGCGCCGTTCCGTAGCCTCCCGTGGCGAGCGCGCCCGCGTTGCAGTGGGTGAGCACGGTGCCCTCGTCGGGGAAGAGCGCGACGCCGTGCTCACCCATTCGTTTGCACGCGGCGATGTCGTCCTCGTGGATACCGCGCGCGCGCTCGAGGCACGAAGCCGAGCGACGAACGGGCTCCTCCCCGGCGACCTTCCGCGCGTGGGCCAGCAGGTGCTCGACCGCCCAGGCGAGGTTCACCGCGGTGGGCCGGGTGACGACGAGGCCCCTCGCGGCCTCTTCCATCGCTCGTATGAAAAGCTCTGGCTCGCGTGGCGCGGTGAAGGCCGCGAGCACCATGCCGTAGGCCGCCGCGACCCCGATCGCTGGCGCCCCGCGGACGCGCATCGTGAGGATCGCCTCTGCCATGTCTTGCCAGGTGGAGACGGTGTCGTACGTCTCCGTCCAGGGCAGCTTTCGTTGGTCGAGGACCTTCGCCACGGCGCCGCCGCTCGGGAACGAGACGGCCGAATAGGCGGGCGAATCCCAGGAATCGAGCGCGCTCACGACGGAGACTCCGTGCTCATGCGGCGGTGTCGCGCGGCGATCTCCTCGGCCGCCGTCTCGAGCTCCTCTGCGGCCTTGCCGTGGTGCCCGTCGAGGTACGCGCGGAGGCCGTCGAGGGCGACCATCGCGAGCGACACGTTGACCGCTTTTTCGGCGAGCACGGTGGCCACGTTCGGATCTTTGAGCAGCTTCTCGACGCCGGTAAGGGCAAGGTCGAGCTCCTCGCGAGGGGACGGCTTCATCGACGGCCGACTCTACCGCCGCGCGCTGCTGTGGTGGGAAATTTCCTTACGAATTGGGTCAAGGCGAATCGACGAGGGCGCGCTGCTTGGCCACGTTCGCCGGCGGCGCACCGAGCGAAGCGGCGCGATCGAGCTCTCGCCGCGCCTCCTCGCGCCGACCGAGCTTCGCGAGCGCGAACGATCGTCCGAGGGAGGCCTGCGGGGAGCCGGGACGCGCCAGAACGAGCCGGTCGTAGGCCTCCAGCGCGGCGCGGTAGTCTTTGCGAACGAGCGCGACGGTCGCGAGGCCGAGCACGCTGTCGAGGGCGTCGGGGTGGAGCCGCAGCGCGAGCCGGTACGTCGCCTCGGCCTCTTCGAGCTTGCCCGCGTGCACCCGCGCGAGCCCGAGGGCGTGGAGCGTCTCGGCGTCGGTCGCGCCGCGACGCACGGCCTCCTCGAGGCGCGGAAGCGCGAGCTCCACCTCGCCCCATCGCGCGGTTCGCAGGCCTCCGATCCGCGGTCCATCCGGCGACGTTGGCGCGATCGCGGCGGCTTCGTCGTACGCCGCGATCGCCTTTTCGTAGTCGTGGCCGAGCTCGTAGGCGTGCCCCATTTCGATCGCGGGCCGCGGGCTCCCGGGAGGCAAGTGCTTCGCGAGCGCGTCGCACTCGGCCTTCGCCAGATCGGGACGCGACGCGAGCGCGTAAACACGGACGAGCAGGCTCCTCGCCGTCACGTCGTCCGGGTGTGCGTCGAGGTGCGCACGAAGGGTCGCGATCGCCTTGTCGTTCTCGTTTCGGCGCACGTGCGCCTCGGCGCGCTCCACCGGGCCGAGCGTCACGCACGCCGGGGCCAGTGCGAGAAACGAAGCCACGAGAGCCGCTTGCCAGAACACGCCGCGCACGAACATGCGAGTGAAGCCGCAGGCGAACGACATGCCTATGGCGACCGAGCGGAGCGAGGGAAGGCCATGAATGAGAACCTACACGCGTCGGCCCAAGGCATGGGCTTCTTTGCTATACGCGGCGCAGCCCGCGTCGTGCGGGATCGCGAGGAGACATCATGGAGATTCGGACGATCGGGGTCTTGGGCGCTGGCCAAATGGGCGGCGGCATCGCGCAGGTCGCGGCCACGGCGGGCTACGACGTGCGCCTCTCGGACGCGGGCCTCGCGCTCGCCGAGAAGGGCAAAGGAAAGGTCGGCGCCATCCTCGGCAAGCAGGTCGAGAAGGGCAAGATCACCGACGACGTCGCGAAGGGCATCGTCGCGCGCATCACCGCCGTCGAGAGCACGGCCGACTTTTCGGGCTGCGATCTCGTCATCGAAGCCGCGACCGAGAACGTCGACCTCAAAATCAAGCTGATGAAGGCGTGCGACGAGGCGATGAAGCCGGGCGCGATCCTCGCTTCCAATACGTCGTCCATCTCGCTCACGAAGCTCGCCGGTCAGACGAAGCGTCCCGATCTCGTGATCGGCATGCACTTCATGAACCCCCCGCCCCTCATGAAGCTCGTCGAGATCGTCCGCGCGGTGCAAACCAGCGACGAGACCCTCGCGACGGTGCGCGCTGCTGCTGAAAAAATGGGCAAAACGGTGACCGTGAGCCGCGACGCCCCCGGCTTTCTCGTGAACCGCATCCTCGTCCCGATGCTCGTCGAGGCGTGTTTCACGCTGCAAGAGGGCGTCGGCACGCCGGAGGACATCGACACCGGCGCGAAGCTCGGTTTGAACCACCCGATGGGCCCGCTCGAGCTCTCGGATCTCATCGGTCTCGACACCGTGCTCGCGATCGCGGACGTGCTCCACCGTGACCTCGGCGACTCCAAGTACCGCGCTCCGACGCTGCTTCGAAACCTCGTCGCGGCGGGTTGGCTCGGCAAAAAAGCGGGCCGTGGGTTTTATGTTTACGACGACAAGGGTCAAAAAACGGGCCGCGCGGTCTGAGGAGCCAAACATGAGCGACATTCTTCTTCGCGAACGCGACGCCGGCACCGTCACCCTGACACTCAACCGACCCGACAAGCTCAACGCCCTCAACGAGGCGCTCGTCACCGCCCTCCACGACGCGATCGTCGAGCTCGATCGTGACGCCTCGGTTCGGGTCGTCATCCTCACCGGCGCAGGCGAAAAAGCCTTCGTCGCAGGGGCCGACATCGCCGCCATGGCAGGGATGGGCCCAATCGCCGCGAAGGCGTTCGCCGATCTCGGACACGCCGTCGGCGAGCGGATCGAGCGCGCGCATTTCCCCGTCATTGCGGCGGTCAACGGCTTCGCCCTCGGCGGCGGGTGCGAGCTCGCGCTCTCGTGCGACTTCATCTATGCGAGCGAAAAGGCCAAGCTCGGGCAGCCCGAGGTGAACCTCGGCATCATCCCCGGCTTCGGAGGCACCCAGCGTCTCGCGCGGCGGGTCGGCGTCGCGAAGGCACGCGAGCTCGTCTACACGGGCGACACCATCGACGCCGCGGAGGCTCTCCGAATCGGTCTCGTCAACGCGGTCGTGGCCCCTGCCGAGCTCCTCACGAAGGTGCGCGACGTCGCAAAGAAGATCGAAGGCAAAGGCCCCCTCGCGATCGCCCAGGCGAAGCGTCTCGTCTACCGCGGCGAGGACCTCTCCCTTCAAGTCGCGAACGAGCTCGAGGCGCAGGCGTTCTCGGCGCTCTTCGGCTCGAACGATCAGAAAGAAGGCATGACCGCCTTCGTCGAGAAGCGAAAAGCGTCGTTCACCGGGACCTGACCTCGCGTAGGTTGGAGGCGAAGCCGCTCCCGGCGGGGCGGCTTCGTCGTTTCGAACGCGACGCATGCAGAACGCATGGATCAGAGCGGCTTCACCGACGACACGTACGTGCCCAAGCAGGCGACCACGAACGCCAAGCCGAACGCGGCGACGTACGCACGAAACGCTACTTTTTCGAGCCCCGCGTGCTCGTTCGCGTTCGCGTTCGCGTTCGCGTTCGTCGCGAGCACGTGCGCGAGCGCGCCTACGATCGCGAGGCAGACCGCGCCGAACGCGAGGTGCTCTTTTCGTTCGAAGAGCCACCCGACCGCGGGGCGCTCGGCGAAGAGGGGCGCGCGAACGCGCTCGCGATAAGGCCCGTACACGACGCCACCGAGGACCGCAGCGAGCACGACCAGCGACGTCGACGCGAGCACCGCCACGCGCGCGCGCCGACCGGGGGTGCGCAAGAGATACGCGGGGTGCGCGAGGGCGGCGACGGCGAGCCATCCGAGGTGGCCGTGCACCCGCGCGAGCAGCGATCCGAGGCTCGGCGACACCCGAGCGAGCATGCCACGATTTGCAGCACGCGAGCGCCCGGCAGTTGACGGAGCGGCGCAAGTCTTCGATGGTGCCGCCATGGGCGCGCTGCTCGAGACGGTCCTCGGTCAGACCACCGCGATCGAGACGCTCCTTCGTGGTCTCGCCGCGCGAAAGACACACCACGCGTACCTCTTCGAGGGACCGTCCGGGGTCGGGAAAGAGCGCGCCGCGTTCGGCCTCGCGCAGGCCCTCGTCTGCGAGGCGCGCACCGAGCAAGGCACCGCGTGCGGCACCTGCAGCGCGTGCGAGCGAGCGGTCCCGCTCGACGGCGCCCTCCCCCGCCACCCCGACGTCATCGTCCTCCAACGTGGCTTGTACGACCCTTCTCAAATTGGTCGCAAATCTCCGGAATCACGGGAAATCTCGATCGATCAAGTGCGCACCCTCGTGTTGTCGCGGTCGGCGTTTCCCCCGCACGAGGGCCTCGCGAAGGTCTTCGTCATTCGCGACGCGGACGAGCTCTCGGTGTCGTCCGCGAACGCGCTCTTGAAGACGCTGGAGGAGCCCACGTCGCGCACCCACTTCGTGCTCCTCACCGCGCGAAAAGCGGCGCTGCTCTCCACGATCCTCTCGCGAACGTTGGCGCTGCGGTTCGGTCACCTCGCGAGCTCCGTCGTCGCGAAGATCCTCGTCGGCCGCGGCGTCGAACAAGCGGCCGCGGAGGCCGCCGCGGAGCTCTCCGGTGGGAGCGTGGAGGTCGCGCTCGCGCTCACCGATCCGGACGCGCGGAGCGAGGTCGAGTCGTTCGTGGCGCGCATGCACGAGGCGCGTGTGTCCCCCGACGCGGGGCTGGGTTATTCGCTAGCGGAAGAGGGAAAGAAGGGCAAATCCGAGCTCCCCTCGTTGCTCGCGGGGCTGTCGATCTCGCTCGCGAAAGCGGCGAACGACGCGACCCGCGCGGGCGACTTCGAGGAGGCCGTGAAGAGCACCGTGCGCTTCGATTTGGTCGAGCAGGCGATCGTCAAGCTTCGTGGAAACGGCTCCGCGCAGCTCGTGATGGAAGCGCTCGTGATCGGTCTCCGCGCGACCTGACACGCGCACGCCGCTCTCAGGCGTCGAGGGTGCTCTTGCCGGAGGGCAGCACGTCGACCATGCCGGCCTCGAGCATGTCGCCGTGGAACGCGCGCGCGCGCCCGCCGTGCTGCACGACGACCATCCGCTCGGTGCCTGGCGAGCCGTACTCTGCGACGAGCACCTCTTCGCCGAGGTCGGGTGCGCCGGTGCCGATGCGTTTGGCGCGAAGAGGGAGCCGGCGCTTGCGCTCGAAGCGCACCCCTTGATGCTCGAGCGCCGACGGAGGCTCGGCCGCGGCGACGAGAGACTTTTCCTCCACTGGACGGAGCCAGAAAAAGGGAGCGTCGGGCTCGCGGCGTACGTAAATCGCGCGGTCGTGGCCGGCATCGGGGGCGATGAAGAGCACCGAGACCGGCACGTCCTCCGAGAAAACGACCGCCCCGGCGAGCCACGCTTCATCCCCGCCCGGGCGCGTGAGCACGTCGCCGAGCTGGCACGGGAAGCCATCGAGGCTCGTGGTGGACGGCTTCGCTTCTTTCTTCTCGGGCTCCTTCACGGGCTCCTGAGCGGCTTCTTTTGCCTTCGTTTCGTCTTTTTTGAGCGCATCTTCGGGCTTGTCGGTTTTGGGCACGAGGCTCTTCGCGATCATGCGGCCGAGGGCCATTCCACCGAGGACGAGCGTAGTCGAGACGACAAAAGTGACGATCATGGAAGCCTCGCGGCCCGATCATACGCGCGCGATCGCGCCGCGACCGCGGAAATGGTCGATCGCGCGTCCGACACCTCACCCGCGGCGGGCAAGATGCCCGCGATGACGGCGACGAACGACGCGCCCGCCGCGAACACCTGCGGCGCGCGCTCGATCGTGATCCCCCCGATCGCGACGAGCGGAAGCGCGCGCGAAGAGACGACCGCCGCCATCTCGCGGAGGCCCGCGAGCCCGACGACGGGCTCCGGGTTTTCCTTCGACGCGGTGGGGAACACGGGACCGAACGCGACGTAGCTCGGCCCCGCGAGCGCCGCCTCGTCGAGCTCGGCGCGGTCGTGCGTGCTCACGCCGAACGGGATCGTCGCGGAGACACGACGGATCGCGCGAGCAGGCAAATCCCCCTGCCCCACGTGCACCCCCGCTCCCACCGCGAGCGCGACGTCGACCCGATCGTTCACGTAGAACGATGCATCATACATCTTCGCGATGCGCGCGAGCCCTTCCGCGAGGGCGAGAAACGCGGGGATCGCGAGGTGCTTCGCGCGGAGCTGGATCATGGTCGCCCCGCCCTCGAGCGCGCCTTCTGCCACCGCGTGCGGCTCGAGCGACCTCGTCGCGCATGCGTCCACGTCGACGACCGCGTAGAGCCCGCGCCTCACGATCGCGCCTCGACGAGGTCGACCTGGATGTCGGCTTCGAGCCGCTCGCCCTCGAGAGGCGGGAGGGCCACGAGATCTCCACGTCGAATTCGGTCCCACGCCGCGTTCGCTTCGGTGAGGTGCCTGTCGAGGCGACGAAGCTTGATGCGATCGGGAGCGCCCGCGAGCGCGCCACACACGTGCGCTTCGAGCTTTCCTTTCGAGCGCATGAGGTCGGACACGACACGGACGCGCGCCGCCGGAAGCACGTCGCGGAGGCTTTTTTTGTCCTTCCGAAGCACGAGGTAGCTGAACGAGAGCCCCTCGTGTCGCAGGCCCGCCGCGCGCGCGACCGGCACGAGCCAAGCCGGGAGGTCGACCGCCAGATCTTCGTGACACCAGTCGTCCTCCCGCGTGAGCATCGGGCACGGGGCCGCGTGGAGACACGGGGCGAACGGGACGATGCCCACGTTCGCGAGCGCGTCGCGGAGGAGCTGGAGGTGGCGCGTGCGATCACGGAGCGCAGGCTCCACGATCACCAGCGCTCCGTCGGGGGCGAGCGAGTCGAACACGCCCGTGAGCCACGAGGCGTGCGCCTCCACACGCGCCTCAGGGGCCGCATTTTCGTCGAGCTCGCTGAGCACTTGCCCCACGAAGATCAGATCGTAGGGGCCCGTGGGCACGGGCTTCGGGGCTTCGTGAGGGGCGGTCCGCGCGTCGATCGTCACGCTTCGCTCGGAAGGAGCGGCGGCGAGATCGCGCGCGATCGTCAGCACGCGCGGATCGGCGTCGACGAGCGTCGCAGCGACCACCCCACGCCAGCCCGCGGCCTCCAGCGCGCCGCGCAGCCCGTGCGTCATCGCACCGAGCCCAGCCCCGACGTCGAGGACCCGAAGTCGCTCGCGACCCTCGAAAAATCCTGTTCCGACGAGCTCACGGACCGCGCCGGCCCCCTTCGGAACGTCGCGCGGGAACGAAAACGCGAGGCGCGCGCCGAGGTGAGCTCGCGCCTCACGCGAGGGCAATGGCCCCCCCGCGGCACGCCGGTTGTAGACGTCCGAGAGCTTGCGAACCGCTTCTCCGAGGGCCTTCGTGTCCGCCGACGTGATCAGCCCGTGCTGCTTCGCGACGGCGTCGAGCACCTCGCGCGACGACCCATCGAGCGGCCTTACCAAAGACAAAAACGCCATCGCGGCTTCTTTATCAGCCACGAGTCGCGCGCGGTAACGGGAACAACGATCGACACCCGCGCGCGGACGCGGCGTACGATGACGGGGGTGCGTGAGCGTATCCTCGCCGTCTCGGCGGTGCTTACCCGTGGCGCCGGCAACGTGCTCCTCGTGCGTCGCGGGCAGCCTCCACACGCAGGTCGCTGGTCGCTCCCGGGTGGCCGCGCGCTCCATGGCGAGAGCCTCGCCGCATGTGCCGCACGCGAGCTCCTCGAAGAGACGGGTCTCGTCGTCGCGCCGCTACCGGAGCTGCCCCTCGTCGCGCGGCTCGAGGTGGGCTCCTACGATCTTCACGTGGTGTTGGTCGGGGCCTACGCGCCGACCCACGGCGTGCCCGTCGCGGGCTCCGACGCTCTCGAGGCCCGCTTCCACGCCCTCGCGAGCTTGCGCGAGGACGATGTCACGCCCGGCCTCCTGGACGTCCTTCGTCACTTCTAGGGGATCAGAACGATCCGCCGCCTTGCGTTGCCATGGTGCCCCTCCTCCCGTTTGATTCGTTACACACGTGTTCCACTAAAAGCACTGATGGTGCCAGCCGAATCGTCGGTTTTTGTGCGAGGATCAAATGTGCATGTGTCCACGTTCGTTGACAGACGAGGCTCGTTCGCTGTCCGAAATTCGGACAGGCCTACATGCCCCTCCTGCGTCATGGGGACTCTGAGGAGGCGCCGAGAGACGACCGGCGCTGCTATAGAGGCGGCCATGGTTCGTCGCGCGCTGACTCTGGCCACGCTGTCGTTCACGCTCTCGGGCTGCGGCCTGTTCTCCGTCGCGCCCCCCCCATCGCAGGTGCCAACCGGTGACCAAGCGCTCGCGCGCATCGCCGAGGTGCAGGCGTGCGGCCACGGCGTGCGCGCGAAGGCGACGATCGACCACTTCGGCAAAGAGGGCCGCATCCGCGGAGACCTCATGCTGTACGGCGTCGCGCCGGATCTCCTTCGCATGGACGCGGTGAGCCCCTTCGGCGCCAACCTCGCCACCCTCGCGAGCGACGGGAAAAACTTCTCCCTCTACGACATCCGCGACAAACGCTTCCTCTACGGGCCAGCCCTCCCGTGCAACATCGCGCGCCTCACCCAGGTGCCGCTCCCGGGGCACGTGCTCATCGGGCTCCTCCGCGGTCTCCCGCCCGAGCTCGTGCACACGAAGGGCTCGGCCACGATCGCGTGGAGCTCGTCGGGGTACTACGTGGTCACCCTCGTCGGCTCGCGGCAAGCGCGTGAAGAGCTCACGATCGGCGTGCACCCGGACGACTTCGGCAAGCCCTGGAACGCGCAGCGCCTCAGGCTCCTCTCGGCGCGGGTCGATCAGAACGACGGCACCCTCTTCCGCGCCGAGCTCGACGAGCACAAGGCCGCCCCGATGGCCAAGGCGTGGGAAGATCCGGACGGCCTCCCCGGGGAGAACATCGCGCCCTCGGGCCCGGTGTGCGAGGCCGAGCTCCCGCGCAACATCCACCTCGAGGTGCCGCCCGCAAAGTCGGACGTGCTCTTCCGCTACGACGAGGTCGTATGGAATCCGCCGCTCCCGCCGGGCACCTTCACTCAGCCGAACCCGCCC
>JAAFHV010000057.1 GCA_013297655.1 Myxococcales bacterium
GATGACGACCCCCGCTTCGCTCGCGGGCGGCGGGATCGAGACGCGGCCTTCGGGGGCGTCGTCGGTCTTCGGGGGCGCCTCCATGCGGGCGATGCCCCAATCAGTCAAGTAGACTTGACCATAATCGCCGACCATCACGTTCGCCGCCTTCACGTCGAGGTGGAGCACCCCGCGATCGTGGGCATACGAGAGCGCGTCGCAGACCTTGGTGAGCACCTCGAGCAGCACGTAGAGCGTGCCCGTATCGAGCGGGCCCTTCGGCAACGTTCGGATCATCGACGACAGCGTGCGGCCGTCGATGAGCTTCATGAGCAGGCACACGCGGCCGTCCTCGCGCTCGCCCACGTCGTAGACGGGCACGATGTGCGGGTGCTCGAGGAGACCCATGACCTGCGCCTCGCGCAAGAACAGCTTCCGCACCGGCGCCTCGGCGGACAGGTGCCGATGAAGCGTCTTTATCGCGACCTCGCGGCCGATCGAGCGATCCTTGGCGACCGTAATGACACCCATGCCGCCCTCCGCGAGGGCGCGCTCGCCGTCGAGCCGGCGCACCGTCGGGAGCCGAAGATCTTCCTTCGCTTCGCGCGCTTCGGGAGGCAGACGTGGGCTCTTGTTGTCGGGGCTCCCGAAGCGCTCGGTGAGGAGCTCGCCGCTGCCGCCCGCGCTGCCACGGCCGTGCATCACCGTCGCCGGGGGTGCATCGAGGGATCGCTTCGGGTCCGTCTTCGGGCTCGGCATCGGCGTCGGGAACGAGAAGCTTACCTCTTCTCCCTCCCTTGTGGTGCGGGATCACGGGCCTCACGAATGCCGACCGGCCCAGCGCGCGCCTTTGCTATCCCATGCGCGACATGCCCCAAATCCCCCTTCGCGACGGCCACGCGCTCCACTCGTACGTGCTCGGGCGCGGGCCGACGGTGGTCATGGTCCACGGCTTCGCGATGCACGGCGGCATGTGGATCCCCTCGATCTTGCCCCTCGCGGGGCGCTACCGCTTCGTCATGCCAGACCTCCGCGGCTTCGGCCGCTCGCGCCACGTGCCCCACACGCGGCGCGACGTGATCGCCGGGTTCGCCGACGATCTCGAGGACATCCTCGACTACCTCGGCGAGCGAAAGGTGTACCTCGCCGGCCTCTCGATGGGCGCGCTCACCTCGATGGCGTTCGCGGCCCGCGGCGGCTTCGCGCGGATCAGCGGCTACGCGAACGTCGATCAGGCGGCGCGCATCCACAACGGCGACGACTACGAGGCTGGCCTCTTCGGCCCCATGCAGAGCGCACGGTTTGCGGAGCTTCGCGCCCTTCAGGACGCCGTGCTTCCCTACCGCGAGACTCCCTACGAAGCGCTGCCGCGCGACATCCGCGAGCGGATCCGCTTCGCCTTCGCGTCGTTCTTTCACGCCGCGTTTTTCCCTCCGTTCATGAAGCGCGCGACGGCCGCCGTGCGCTACGAGCCGGTCGCGAAGGCGCTCTTCCCCGTCGATCGCTGGACGTCGTACCTCGACTGCCTCGCGGCCTACCTCGACGAGCGGCACGACTTCGAGGCCGCGGTGGCAGCCGCCCACGCCGAGCACCCCGTGCCGCTCACGTTCCTCGTCGGCGACGCGTCCGAGATGTATCCCGCCCACGGTCAGGTCGCGCTCGCCGAGCGGGTGAGGAGAGCCTCGTCGCGTCCCGACAACGTGCACATTGCACGGTTCGCCGCCGGCCACGCGATCCCGATGGAGCGCCCGGTTCGCTTCGCGAAGGTGCTCGACGGCGCGATCCGCGAGGCCACCGCCCACGCGCGCTGACCGGCGACCGCGTCGGTCACGGGACGAGAAAAAAGCGCCGCGAGCACGGGCCCGCGGCGCTGCTATCTGCCGCGAGCACGAGGCCCGCGGCGCACGGCTCACTTTCGCAGGTAGTCGCGGCCGACCTTGTCGAGGAACTCGTCGTAGGTGCCGCCGTAGTCGTAGAGCTCGGCTCCCTTGCCGGGCTCGCCGGGGCGGAGGTCGAGCACGCGCGTGGCGAGCGACGAGATGAAGTGACGGTCGTGGCTGACGACGACGAGCGTGCCCTTGAAGAGCTTCAGCCCGTCGAGGAGGCCCTCGATCGACTCGATGTCCAAGTGGTTCGTCGGCTCGTCGAGCACGAGCACGTTGTGCTGGAGCACGAGAAGCTTCGCGAGGAGGAGGCGCGCACACTCGCCGCCGGAGAGCGACTTGGTGTCCTTGAGGGCCGCTTCGCCCTGGAAAAGAAGGCGTCCGAGGATGCCACGGATGTGCTCCTGCGGTGCGTTCGGATCCCACTGGTAGAGCCACTGGAACGCGTTCATGCCCGCGCCGGTGCGCCCGAGCGCCTCGTGGGTGTCTTGCGCGAAGTACCCCACGCTCGTGTCGTGGCCCCAGCGCACCTCGCCCGCGTCGGCCTTCTCGACCTCCGCTTTCGTGTCCGCGTCGACGTCGGCGTAGGCGCCGACGAGGAGCTTGAGGAGGGTCGACTTGCCGACACCGTTCGGGCCCGTGACGGCGACGCGATCGCCGCGGTTCAGGTTGAATGCGGCGTTCTTGTAGACGACCTTGCGCTCCTTCGCGCCAGAGCGGGTCTCGACGTCGAAGGCCTTGTCGACCCCCTCCATCCGCATGACGTCGCGGCCGCTCGGCTTCTCGAACTCGAAGCGAATGAACGGGCGAACGAGGCTCGATCGCTTCTGGCCGCGGGTGCCGACCTCTTCCTTCAGCTTCTCGATCTGCTTCAAGCGCGACTGCGCCTGGCTCGACTTGGAAGCGTGCGCGCCGAAGCGCTGGACGAAGCCCTGGAGCTCTTCGATCTTCTTCTTCGCGCTCTGGTTCTTCTGGTCGTCGCGCTGCTTGTTTTCGTACTTCTGCTCGACGAAATCCTGGTAATTTCCAGTATATACGGTGATCGTCTGGTAATCGACGTCGGCCACGTGAGTGACCACTTCGTTCAAGAAGTGGCGGTCGTGGGAGATGACGACGAGCGTGCCGCGGTACGCGAGGAGGAAGTTCTCGAGCCACCCGATCGACTCGAGGTCGAGGTGGTTGGTCGGCTCGTCGAGGAGGAGCACGTCCGGCTTGCCGAAGAGCACCTGCGCGATGAGAACGCGGAGCTTGTAGCCGCCGGCGAGGGTGCTCATGCGATCGCCGTGGCGATCTTGCGGGATGCCGAGACCGACGAGGAGCTCGGCCGCCTCGCTCTCCGCCATGTAGCCGTCTTCTTCCGCGATGACGCCTTCGAGCTCGCCGAGGCGAATGCCCACCTCGTCCGTCACTTCACCGGCGAGGAGCTTCTCCTTCTCGAACATCGCCTCCCAGAGGGACTTGTTGCCCATCATGACGGCGTCGAGGATGCGCTCCTCCTCGTACTCGAAGTGGTTCTGCTTCAGCACCCCGAGGCGCATGTTGCCGGGGATCGAGATCGAGCCTTGGTCGGTCTCTTCTTCGCCGGCGAGCATCTTGAGGAGGGTGGACTTGCCGGCGCCGTTCGCGCCGGTGAGGCCATAACGCTTCTCCGGATCGAACTGCATCGAGACGTTCTCGAAGAGGATCTTGGGACCGAAGCGCTTTTGGACTTTGTCGAGGACGATCAAGGCGGCTCTCTCAGACGCGGGGTAGGGAAGGAAGCAGGAAAACCTGCTCGACGCGCGGCCCCGATACCACGAAATCGGCCCCGTGTCGCCGCCACGAAGACCGTTCGATCGGCGGGGTCGGCGAGCGGCGGAAACCGGTTCTATCGGCCGCGTCCGCTCCGCCGCTGGAGAGAAGTTCGATCCGCACGGAAACCATGCGATGCTTTTTGGCTGCCGCCGTGAAAGATCCAGGGCTCTACGTTCAAAGTCTGATCGACCTCCCGAAGCGCCCGAGCGACGAACGCCGGGTGCTTTTTCGCCAGGCGATGGCCGCGCTCTCTCGCGCGACCGTCGACGACGGGCCCGGCCTCCTCGAGGGCCTCAGCCCCGAAGCCGTCGGCGCAGGTGTGCGCGCCGCCCTCGCCGACGGGCTCCTCGACGATCTCGATTGGCTCGCGCCTCCCGCCGCCGGCCGCGCGCTTTACTTGCTCGCCGCGGCGCTTCCGGCAGGCAGCGAGCAGCGTGATCTCGGCCGTCGTGTCCTCTCGAGGCTGTACTCGAGCAACGCGGAGACGTTCCTCGGGATGGCCACCGTGATGGCGATCTCGGGCGGCAAAGGCTTGTCCGCGAGCGGCACCTTGGCCCGCGTCTCCCTCGTCACGGAGCTCCCGCTCATGCAGGGCCTCGCGGACGGCCCGCTCGCGCTCGCGCTCGTCTCGCGCCGCGAGTTCGCCCGCGAGTGGATCGTCGCGCCCTCGACCCGCTCCCTCCCGGCACGAAGGCTCGCCGCGCGCCTCCTCGAGCGCGCCGCGCGCGAAGCCGCAAAACGCGCCTCCCAAGGGGATCCCCACGCGCTCCGTGTCTTTCGCGGCGACGCGATCCAAGCGGCCTTCGCGCGCCTGCTCGCCGATCGCGAGTCGCTCGTGTGGCGCCACGTCGCCGTCGCGCGAGGGCTCGTCGCGCCGTGGCTCCCCGAGCCGCGCCGCGAGCTCGAGGGGGCGCTCTCGCCCGACCTCACGCCGACCGAATGGCGCCGCGGCGCCACGTCGATCGCGGCCTATGGCGCGGTCCGCCCCGACGACGCCGAGCGCCTCGCCGTCCGTGTGTTCAAAGGCGAGCTCGTGTCGAAAGATCCGGGGGTCGCCGGCGCGTTCGTGTGGGGCCTCCCACGCGTCGCGGAGGCCGAGCCAGACGCCGCGTCGCTGCTCCTGGGCCTCGTGCTTCGAAGCGCCCCGGAGGAGGTCGCAGAGTCGATTTTGTGGCTCCGCGACGAGCTCGGGCCGAGCCATTTCTTCGACGGGGCCGCGAAGAAGGTGCTCGCCGCGTTCCCGACGGGCGCCGTCGACGACGACGGCCTCCGCGACGAGCTGCGCCGCGATCTCGAAGATCCGACGCGCGAACGAGAGCCCCTCCGCAAAGAGCTCGCCCGCGCCCTCTCCGCGTTCGCCCAAGACAGCGCGCAGGCGGCGCACTCGCGCGGGATGGCTCTCCTCGAGTCGACGAAGGCGGTCGTCTCCGCGCTCGAGGGGATCCCGGAGAGCCGCGGGGACGCGACGAAACGAAGCGCGGAGCGCAGGGGCACGCTGTCCATCTTGCGCGACCTCGATTTTTCGCTCCTCGAGCGAAACGTGCTGAGCGACCTCATTCGCCTCGACACGAGCCAGGAGAAGGTCTTGGCCGGCGAGGTCGCGCTCGAGTCGCTCCGCGATCACGTGGCGAGCTTCATGCTCACGCAGCAGTTCCCCGAGAGCCGCGCCGAGCAAGCCCCGGAGCCCGAGCCCGCATCGGGGCACGGCCTCGGTCTCGTACGGGTCCGCGCGCTCCTCCACCTCGTCGACGGCGACACGACGATGATCACGGAGGATGCCACCCGCGCGACGCGACAGAGGCTCCGGTGGCAAAACACCGTCGTCTCGATCCTCGCCTCGATCGATCTCGACTCCGCCTCGAAGCTCCGACGTGCCCTCCTCGCGACCCTCGCGCGCGCCCTCGACGCCCTCGTGCGCGCCGAGCAGCTCGACGTGGCCGACGCGTTCCTCTGCGTCGCCGAGAAGCTCCACCAGGAGGACGACTTTCGCGCCCTCTCGGAGGCTTCGATGAACCCCGACCAGCGGCACACCCTCGGCGAATACGCCACGTTCCTCGCCGTATCCGAAAAGCCGAAACAATCCAAAGCGTTGAACCTCAACGTCGGGCCGTACGACTCGCTGTTTCCGCCCCCCGCGGAGGACACCGGGCTCCACCTCGTCGGCTTCGGCGCGACGGTCATGCGCGCGGCGGAGGCGGACCCGCGTGTCGCCAAGCTCGCGCGGTTCGCGGACGAGGTGTTCTCGGAGGGCTCGGCGCGCGGCGAGGCGCTCCGCACGGTGCTCGTGCGGCTCCATGCGGTGCTCGCGGTCATCGCGCGCGCCAAGTCGCTCCGGGGCATGGGCGCCGGCGTGCAGTCCGACGCCGAGGTCGTGCAAAACTTGGAGTCCACCGTCGTCGCCCTCGCGCAGATCGTGAAAGGGTCGCGCGCACGCCTCCAGGTGGCTGGCGTGCCGGCGCGCAAGGAGTCGCGGTTCGTCTCCGGAAGCGTGCGTCTGCTGTCCGTCGTCGTCGGCCGCGTTCTCTCCGGCTCCGAGGCCCGCATCGCCCCCGAGACACTCGCCGCGTCCCTCGACGAGCTCACCCGCGGCCTGCCGAAGGCGATCTGCGATCTCGTCGTCAAGACAGCCGGCCGCCTGGCGGATCTCCCCGTCGATCCCATCCCGGAGGACGACGCGCCCCCCTCCATCGCGAAGCCGGAGGCGCTCCCGTCGTGGCTGCCGGCGCGGCGTGTGCTCGGCGCGTTCTACGTGCTCCGTCAGCTCGGGGTCGGCGGCGCCGGCTCGGTGTTCGTCGTCCACCGGCTCGAAGATCGCCACGAGCCGAACGCCGAGCGCTTCGCGCTCAAAGTGCCCGACTACGACGCGAGCGCGGCGCGGAGCCTCTCCGAGGCCGAGTTCATGGACATGTTCCGCTCGGAAGCAACGGCCCTCGTCGCGCTCCCGCCGCACCCGAACCTCGCTCGCTTCGTCACGTTCGATCTCGCCGCGCGCCCGAAGCCGATCCTCGTGATGGAGCTCGTCGAAGGTCTCACCCTGGAGCTCGCGGTCCAGTCGCTCGCGCTCGACATGCCGCGCGTGCTCCGCGCGATGCGCGATTTGCTCACCGGCCTCACCGTGATGCACGACGCCGGTCTCGGTCACCTCGACGTCAAACCTTCCAACGTGGTGCTCCGCGGAGGCGAGGTCGCGGTGCTCGTCGACTTCGGCCTTTCGGGGCGCAAGCTCCGCCCCGGATGCGCATCGGGGCCCTACGGCGCGCCGGAGGTGTGGGTTCCCAAAGATCCGAACGCGTCGCCGCTGCCGGCCGACGTGTACGCGTTCGGTTGCCTCGTCTTCGAGGTCGTCACGAACGATCTTTTGTTCGACGCGGAGGAGGAGGTCGCGCTCGTCTCGAGCCACCTCATGCACGACGGCGGCCCCGCCAAGCTCGGGCGCCTCGCGAAGGTGCCTGGCTTCGCGCCCCTCGCCGAGCTCATTCGCCAGTGCCTCCGCCGCGATCCGCAAAAACGCATCTCGGTCCCCGCGCTCGCGAAGGCGCTCGAAGCCGGCTCCCCCGCGCTCGAAGGCCTCGCCTGGCCGGTCGAGCTCCCCGCGGCATGACCTTCGGCCTCCCGCCGCTCGAAGGCGTGCCCGCCGCCGACGGCTCGGATTGTGTCGCCTGCGGCCGCTGCTGCCACCACCAGCCCGAGACGGTGACCCTCCTCGAAGCCGACGAGATTCGAATGGGGGAGCCTCTCCTCACGCGCCTCACCGTGCTCCACGACCGCCCCCCGTTCTTTCGCTTCGTCAAGAACGACGGCGAAGCTTGCGCCGCGCTCGATCGCTCGGTCGCAGGGAATTACCCTTGTTCCATCTACGAGGTGCGCCCCGCGGGCTGCCGCGAGGTGGACGCCGGATCGCCGGCTTGCCTCGAGGCGCGGAGCCTCGGACACCTTGGCACGAGCGTCGATTTCAAACGCGTGTAGGGTGCATCTTTCGTCGCGCGAGCACCACCGCGGCGGCGCGTCCGAGGACGTCGCTCGCGGCGCGCGCGAGATCGAAGAGGGCGGGGGACTCGGCTTCGTCGACCCGGAGCGCGTGGACCTGGCGCTTCGCCGGCTCGTCGAACCGGAGGGTGGCGAGCGCGCGTCCGCGATCGAAGTCGAACGACATGCTGCGCACGAAAGCCCCGATTTCGCGCGCCTCGATCCAGGCCCGCACCGGATCGAGCGCGACGAGCACGCCCTCGAGCTCGGGGCCGAGCACGTCGATCCCGGGCCCCTCGAACGGCTCGCCACTCGCGCCTTGGCGCGGGACGAGCCGCAGGCGACGCTCGTCGAAATGGGCCTTCCACGAACGAAGGACGAGCGAGCTAGGCAGCGCGGTGCCCGTCGCGGCGCTCACGCCCCGTAGAGGGCCTTGTCGAGCTTCCCCGAGACGTCGAACGCGACGAGGCTCGGGTACGGGCCCACCGCGTCGCCTGCGACGAACGCGATCGGGAGATCGTCGAACTTCACCTTCGCCTCGCGCATCACGAAGGCGAGGGTGGCCTCGTCGCCGGTCACGTCGAGCTTCTCGAAGGTGATGCCCTTCGCGGCGAGGAGCTCCTCCATGCGCGACAGCTCACGCTGGTTGCGATCCTTCTCGAAGTAGATCGTGACGGGCGCTTGGACCCGAATTTTCTCGACCTTTTTGCTTTCTTTTCGGAGACGGGCGAGGCGCGCTTCGGCCTCTTGGCGTTTGGCGAGCTCTTCGCTCGTGCAGACCGGCTCGCCCAGCGTGCGGTTCAGGCGGAGCGCCAAATCGCGCACGACACGGACGGGCATCACGCCGTCGAGGCGGGCGTCGTGGAGGAGCTTTCCGAGCGAGGTGCGAACGATATCCATCGCGCTCTCCCTAGCCCGGACGCCTGCGAGCGGAAAGGCGGGCGGCGCACCTGCCCCGAAATCGAGGGCCCCCGGTCGAGCTGCCCCCGGTTACGCGCCCGCCGACGTGATCCCGAGCTTGTTCCGCGCCATCCGCGCGATTTTGGCGCGGCCACCGCGTGCGCGCACGTCCTCGAGCAGCTCGCGTCCGACCGGGTTGCCCTCTTCGACGAGGTGAAATCCGACGTAGTAGAGGTGCTCAAGGTCCAAGTTTCGGTCCTTCCGGAGCGCGCGCGAGAGGTCGAAGCCCGCGGCCGAGAGCGACGTGAGCACGGAGAGCGCGCTGTCCACCTTTCGCGACGCCGGGCGCGTGTCGAGGAGGCTCTTCTGAAGCGCGAGCGACCCAAGAAGATAACGATCTTCAGGGGTTGCGCGATCGCTCTTCGCGAGCAAACCGAGCACGACCTCGGCCTTGTCGGCGTTCCGCGCGCGAACGAGCTTCTGCGCCATCGTGCGAAGCGCCTCCGCGACCGCGTCCGGATCGGCGTCCCGGACCACGTCGAGGGCGGCCTCCCACCCCCGCTCGCCGGCGGAGAGGCGGTTCGTCGCGTGGGTCAAGAGCTCCTTGCGCACCGAGGGTGGGAGCTTCTTCGCGAGGGGACGGAGCGCGTTCCGCAAGGTCCACGCGCGATCGCGATCGTGCGTCTCGAGGAGCGCGCGCGCGAGCACGGGGGCGGCGTCTTCCTTTCCGAAGAGCGCGTTCCCGGCGGCCTCGGCATAGCGTCGATCGAGCCGCGTGAGCACGTCGACGAGCAACTTCGCGGCTTCTCCGCCGGACGCGCGGCCGAGCATGTCGATGACGAACCGCACCCGCTCCGGATCGGGGCTCGAGAGGAGCTTACCGAGCTTTCGTGTGGCCTCGGGCGCGAGCGCGAGGCTGCCCAACGTGTGGAGCGCCGTCTGCGCGAGGGTGCGATCGTCGCTCTCTGCCGCGCTCGTGAGCGCGTCCACCACTTTGGACGACGCGCGGTCGCCCTGGAGCGCGAAGCGAAACGCGATGATCGCCTCTTTTTTCACGAGCGCGTCGGCGGTCTTCGAGGTCGCGTAGGCCAGCAACGTGGGCACGCTCCGCGGGTCCTCGAGGTACCCCAAGATCTTGATCGCGGCCGCGACCGCCGCGGTCGGGGCGCGCGCCTTGGCCTGGGCGGCGAGGAACTTCTCCGTCTCCGCGAGGTAGCTCCTGCGGGTGCGCGGGTCGGCCTCTTTCACGCGTTGACGAACCGAGAGCGCGGCCTGGGTCGCCGCCTCGCCAGTCGTGGTCGCGAGCCCGCGGACGAGGGTCGAGAACGCGTCTTTCCCGCCGACCTCCGCGAGCACCGCGTCGAGCGCGCGTCGCTCTTCGTTGGTCGCGGCAGCGAGCCTCCCGCGAATCGTACCGACGACCTCTTCGCCCACGCTCGCGACGGCCGCCCGCGCAGCGCGACGCACGTCTTCCTGTGGCGACACGAGGAGCGGAAACACCTTCGGGAGCGCGCGCTTCGAGCCCACCTTGGCGAGCGCTTCGAGCGCGTGACGCTGGAGGAGGGGCACCCCCGAGTCGAGCGCGTTCGCGAGCGCAGTCGTGGCGCGCGCGCTCTTCGCGCCGATCTCGCCGAGCACGATCGCAGCCGCGATCCGCTTTTCGATCGCGACGTCCTCCGAGAGCATGCCGACGATTTTGTCTTCCACAGCTCCCCTCCGGCCCTTTTCTGCGCGTCGCTCGCCGCGAGACGAAGCTTTCGCCTCGAAGCGCGCTTCCGCCAAAGGAAAAAGCGACGCATGTCGCCATGCAAGTGAAAAGGAATCCAAGCTAAGCTCCAAAGGCGAATGCAAAAGCGAGGCACGAACACGGCGCCGAGCACGCGCGCCATCTCTGCGTGGGCGCTCGTGCCCTGCGTGGCGCTCGGCGCGATGCTCGTCGGCACCGTGTCCTCGGTGTCGTGCAACGTCTACGACACGAGCCTTCTCTTGCCCGGAACGGACGCGGCCTCCGGCCCTGAGCGGCGCGGCGGGGTAGGGTTCTGGAGCGGCCCAGCCGACAACCCGAACACCTGCTTCAGCGCGCGCTTTCCCCGCCCCGAAGATCGCCCCGCGCCTGCCACCGGGGCGGCGCTCCCGCCGATCTTCATGGCCTTCCAGACCTTGAACACCGGCTCCTTGAACGACCAAGGGGTGCTCGATCCGGACGCGTGGAAGAACGTCGGCTTCGACCTCGACGGCACCTGCACGGGGTCGGAAACCTGCGAGACTCCTGGGCAAACGTTGCTCGGGTGCAAAGCGGTGGCGTCGGGGATCCCGCTCGACGGCGCGTACTGCCGCGACAACACCTTCGGGCGTCTCGGTTACCTCGCCGCTTCGGCCCCCGAGACCGCCACCGGGTACGGCTTGAGCTCGGAGGGCTTCAACTGCGCCCTCTGCGTCGGGGCCTACAACTATCTTTTTCGCATCTCGGGTTACAACGGCGAGGCGAGCGACGACCGCGTGCGGGTCGATCTCTACCCTTCGCCGGGTCTCGACGCGCTCCTCCCATGGGACTGCAACACCGACGCGTGGAAGAAGAACCCGTGCTTCTCGCCGGACGACAAATGGCAAATCCGCGAGGACGTCCTCTCCGGGCCGATCACCGCGGCGGGTGACATCCCAGCCTCGAAGCTCTTCGACGAAAACGCGTATGTACGCGATTCAACGCTATTTTTGGTCGTTCCGGAGGACACCGTATTTTGGTTTCCTGGCGATCGTGCGCTCGCGACTGCGTTCCCGCTCAAGATTCGGAAGGGCTTCGTTACGCTCAAGCTCGACCGAGGCAAGGACGACATCTGGCGTGGCCGTGACGGCGTCATCGCTGGGCGCGCGACGGCGAAGGACATCATCAACGGCTTCCGGCTCATCGGCGTCTGCGAGTCCGACAAGAACTACGCCTTCGTCCAGGACTTCGTGTCCAAGAACGCGGACGTGCTCGCGAGTGGCGGGCGCGATCCGGCGGTCGACTGCGACGCGATCTCGCTCGGGCTCCCGTTCACCGCGATCCAAGCGAAACCCGGCAAGGCCACCAAGGTGCGCGACCTCGTCGAGTGCGAAAAACGCCGCGAATCGGACGGCGGCGTGATCGACGCGGCGACCCCGCCCGACGCCGCCGACGCCGCCAGCGACGCTGCGATCGTCGACGCGGGCGGCGGCTGAGCAGACGCAGGGCGCGTCAGAGCACGATGTGGGCGAGCGAGTCGGCTCGCGTTTCCCAAAGCTCCCGCGCGCGGCGCTGCAGATCGGCGTCCGTCGCGCCGCCCTCGACGACGACCTCGGTCTCGGCGGGCCGCACGTCGACACGCTCGATTTTGGCGTTCGGGAACTCTTTCGCGAGCTCCTTCTTTAGGCGGATACCCACCCGATCGAGGAGGGCGTCGACGCTCTCCTTCGTGACGTCCTTGAAGAGAACCACGGTGGGGAAGGAGAGCTCGGAGAGGAAGCTCTTCCGGTTCGAGAGCCCCTCGTGGCCGGTCATGCGCTCGACGACGGCCCCGAACACGCTCGAGTACGCGGCCTGCACTTGGTCGCGGCGGAAGGTCTCGTCGAGGGTCTTTCCGAGGCGCTCCTGGAGCCTGATCACCCCCGCGAGCACGTTGTGCCAGTGGCCCTTGTTCTTCGCGTGGTACTCGCCGCGCGCGCGGAGGGTGTCAGCGAGGGCGACGAATTGCGTCGCCATCGAATCTTGCGCCTGGATGACCCGATCGACGAACCTAAGCTCGCCCTTGAGCCAGTCGAGATCGCGGTATTTGTCGGCCATGAAGGGCCACACGACCAGGTTGTAGTAGTTGTTGAAGTCCAGCATGTACTTGAGGCGAAACACCTCGAACGTGCCGAAGATCGGGTAGAGCCGCGCGTAAATGCGGATCGTGCGCTCGTAGTAAAATTTGTAGTACGCGTTGAACACGTCGACGCGCTCGGCGAAGCCGGCGGTGTCGCCCTTCATGTCGTGCCGCACGAGCTCCACGATGAGCTCGTTCGCGATCGCGATGAAGTCGGAGCCGGGGCTGTAAAACGGGTCGGTGAACGCGCCAGCGAACCCCGTCGTCGCCCAGCGATCCTTCGAGAAGTACTGGTCGGAGTGGTACGCGAGGTGGGTGTACTGCTGAAAATCCTCGAGCTCCGCCTCGACGAGCAAATCACTCGACGACCGGTGCTTCGCGAGGAACGCCTCGAAGGCCTCGCGCGTGGTGAGCCGGTCCGGGATCCGATCCTTGTCGTAGACCACCCCGACGCTCATCAGATCCCCCGCGAGCGGGATGAACCAAATCCAGTAGCCGTCGTACATCATGTGGTTCGTCGAGAGGTGGCGCGACGTGTGGCGCACTCGGTCGCGCCATGCCTCGTCGCCCGCGACGTCGAGCCCGGGCACCCGGCGGTAGCGCGCCCACGCGGAGGCCGTGTTCAAGCGCGTCTCGCGGGTGGTCTTCACCCCGAGCTTCTTGAGGAGGAGCTGCCTGCGGCCCGAGGCGTCGAACACGAAGCGCGACGTCACCGTGCTCTTCACGCCGTCCTTCTCGAACGTGACGGTGTGGTGGGGCGCGTCGTCGTTCGCGACGCTGGAAGCGCGGTCGTTCGCGACGCTGGAAGCGCGGTCGTTCGCGACGCTGGAAGCGCGGTCGTTCGCGACGCTGGAAGCGCGGTCGTTCGCGACGCTGGAAGCGCGGTCGTTCGCGACGCTGGAAGCGCGTGCAATGGTCATGTCGCTCACCGTCGCGCCGAGGCGCACGTCGACCCCCGCCTCGAGGTTCATCGCGACCAGATCGCGCTCGAGTGACGCGCGCTCGAGCTGGAACGCGGGGTGAAACGGGAACCTGTCGCTCCCCATCTCGCTCATCTCGGTGAGCGGCAAGTCTTTCTCGGGCGAGTCGAAGAAGAAGCGGACCCCGTTCTTAGGGAGCTGGTGCTGGTAGAGGTACGCCTGCATCTTCAGGCGACGGGTCATGTAGTTGGCCGCGACCTCGACCGTGGACTCGCCGACCTTGAAGTCGGTGATCTTGGAGGCAGACTCGAGGACCAAAATCCGGAGGTCGGCGCCGAGCTCGATGCGGAGGTGGCGGGCGAGCAGGCCGCCCGCGAGACCGTGGCCGAGGATCACGACGTCGAAGTCGGTTTGAGCGCTCATCGGAGGCGAAAGTTACTCGCACGCGCGCGCGGTGCAAAGCGGCCGGATCCCGCCACGAGCTCCGTCGCGACGCGCCCCAATCGCGGCGCAACCACCCGACATCGTTCATGAAACACAAAAAGCAAAACCACGGGAGCCAAAGACTCTCCCGTGTTGCTCGTTCAGTGGGCCGGCCGGGACTCGAACCCGGGACCTACGGATTAAAAGTCCGCAGCTCTACCGACTGAGCTACCAGCCCAGTTCACGCGCGAGAGCCTCTATCGAACCTTCCGCGCACTGTAAAGCACGCGTTTCATTCGTCCCCCATATCGGGCGCGGTTCGCGCGCCCTCACGAGCTCGAAACGCCGACGCGAGCACCCTCACGAGGGCCTCTTCGCGGAACGGCTTCTCCAGAAACGCGAAGACCTTGTCGCGCTCCGCGTAGTCGTCGAGGGCACCCTCCGCGTAACCGCTCGTGAGGACGATCGGAAGGGAGGGGTGCGTCGCGAGCATCTGCGTGGCGGCGTCACGGCCCGAGAGCTTCGGCATCGTGAGGTCCATCACCACCGCGTCGAGGGTATCGCCACGCTCGGCCACCACCTCGACCGCCTCGAGCCCGTTCTCGGCCTCGATCACCGCGAGCCCCCGCTGACGCAGCAGGAACGCGAGGGCGAACCGGGCGCGGCGCTCGTCGTCCACGAGGAGCACCGTCCGTCCGTCGAGGCGAGGCCTAGGCGGTGCGCTCTCCCGCTTCTTCGCGCGCGACGGTACGATGTCCGCGCCGAGGGCAGGGAAGGCCACCGTCACCACGGTGCCCCGCTCTGGGGCTGTCACGACCGCGAGCCTTGCCCCGTGCGACCGCAAGATGCCCTGCGTCGTCGCGAGCCCGAGCCCGCGTCCTGGCCCCTTCGTACTGAAAAAAGGCTCGAACGCGCGAACGCGGGTGGCCTCGTCCATTCCGCGACCGTCGTCCGACACGGCGAGCGTCACGTAGCCGTGGGCGTCCGCGGCGCGATGCGCCTCCGCGTGGCCCTGGCCGGCGGCGTCTGGAGAGAGAGAGACGAGGTCTGCTCCGAGCGCAACGACGTGCCGCACCGTGACTCGGACCGCGCCGTCACGGCCCGCGAGCGCGTCCGCGGCGTTCGTGACCAGGTTCATCACGACCTGGCGCACCTGCGATGGATCACCGAAGATCGCGGGCACGCCCGCAGCGCAGTCGAGGGAGAGCGTGATGCGCTTCGCCATCGGCACGCGGAGGAGCTCCAAGATCTCGGCGAGCAGCGGCCCGAGGTCGAGCGCGGTCTTCGCCGAGGGCGCGCGCCCCCCGTACGCCAAGAGCTGCCGTGTCAGCTCGGCCGCGCGCGTCGCCCCCGCCTCCGCGTTCTCGAGGTGAGGACGAAGAGCCTCGCGGGTCGCCGTCGGGAGGTGCTCGGTGAGATGTTGAATCGCTGAGAGACTACCGCAAACGCTAGCTAGCAAATTATTGAAATCATGTGCTATTCCGCCCGCAAGAACCCCGAGGCTCTCGAGCTTTTGTGTCTCGCGGAGGGCGCCCTCGGCGCGCTCTTTTTGGGCCCGCACGACGCGCGCTTCCTCTTCGAGGCGGAGCTTCTCGGTCACGTCGTGGACGACCGAGAGGAACATGCGCGACGGCGGGCCGCGCAAGTCGAGCGTCTCGAGAGACACCGCGAGGCGACGACCGTCCGCGTGGCGGAGGCGAATCACGACGGGGGGCGTGGGCTCCCCGCGCATGCGCGCCTCACGCCGCGCAATGACAGTCGGCCAGTCCGCGGGGTCGATGTACCGGAAGAGCTGCGGCGCGGAGAGGGCCTCCTCCGCCGAGGCGCCGAGGAGCGCGCGCGCTTGGGCGTTGGCGTAGTGGAGCTTCTCGTGGTCGTAGGCTGCAACCCCGACCGGGAGCATCGCGAGCAACGCGCGGAGCAGCTCGCCGTCGGTCGCGTTGGTCTCGGAGAGCACGCTCGTGCCTTCGAGCATCGATAGCTCGTTCACGAGGTCGAGGTCGCGCGCGTCTCCCATGACGTAAGCCTTCGGGGTAGCATGGGCCTCGGCCGTCCCCCACGAGATTTCGAGGCCGCGCGTCCCCGTGGCGCGTGTACGATGGCGGCATGCAAGGGGCGCTCTCGGGACGAACCCTCGGAAGCGGCGCCTATCGTGTAGGAGCGCTGCTCGGCCAGGGGGCCATGGGCGCCGTCTACGAGGGGGTGCAAGAGGCGCTCGGCCGCGTCGTCGCCATCAAGGTGCTCCACGCCTCGCGCGGAAACCTTCGCCAAGACCAGTTCGCCCGCTTCCAGCGTGAAGCTCGCGCGGCGGCCGCCCTCGGGCACGCGAACATCGTGCAGATTACAGATTTCCAGTGGGTGGCCGGCGAGCCGCCGTTCCTGGTGATGGAGAAGCTCGTCGGGCAGTCGCTCGGGGCCGCGATCACACGGGCGGGAAAGCTCCCTGCTCAGCGTGTCGCGTTCATCGCGGCGCAGGCGCTCTCCGCTCTCCACGCTGCACATCAGGCCGGCATCGTCCACCGCGACATCAAGCCGGACAACGTGTTCCTCACCGTGATGGCGATGGTGAACGACATCGTCAAGGTCCTCGATTTCGGCGTCGCGAAGCTGCTCGACGAGGCGCCGATCACCATGGCCGGCGCGATGGTGGGCTCGCCCGCGTACATGCCTCCCGAGCAAGCCTACGGGCGTCCGGTCGATGGCCGCGCCGACATCTACGCGCTCGGCGCCACGATGTACCACGCGCTCTCGGGCTGCCTCCCGGTCGACGCGAAAGACGCGGCGGAGTTCCTTGCGAAGGTCGAGATCCCGGCGGTGCCGCTCGTCCAACTCGTCCCGGGGTTCGATCCCGCCCTCTCGCAGGTCGTCGCGTGCGCGATGGCCAAGCGTCCAGAAGAGCGTTTCCCGACCGCCGAGGCGATGCGCAACGCTCTGCTGCCGTGGGCGAAGCCGGCGTCGACCGCCGCGACCGACATGGCGGCGCAGATCCCGGTCCGCGCATCGATGGCGCCAGGGTTCTCCCACGGCTCGGTCGCGCCTCCGGCGTTCGCGCAGGGCTCGCAGGCAGCGCCCACGTTCGCGCAGGGCTCGCAGGCAGCGCCCACGTTCGCGCAGGGCTCGCAGGCAGCGCCCACGTTCGCGCAGGGCTCGGTCGCGCCTCCGCCGTTCGCCCAGGGCTCGCTGGGGGCGTTCGCGCCCTCCGCGGCGGCATACACGGGGCCGCAACCTGCGTACGCCGAGGGCGCGCCAGGCTCGAGCCCAGGAGCGGGCGCGGCGTTCGGCCAGCTCTCTCACGGCGGCCACGGCCCACCGCCGCACCAAGGATTTTTGCAGGGGTCGCAAGGTGGCGGAGCTGGTTTCGCGGCGCCTGCCGCGCGCCCCGGCGCCGAGGGCGCGCCCGGTCCGCCCGCTCCTCATGCCGCGAGCGCCCCGAGCCAAACGCGGGCGGCGGTCTTCGTCGCGATCGGAGTCGGGGGCACGCTTGCGTTGCTCGCGGCGGTCGCGGTCGTGTTCCTCGCGCTCAAAAAGCCCGTCGCGCCAATCCCACCTGCAGCGACCACGACGACGACGGTCGCGAGCGCGCCCCTACCGCCCCCCGCGACGCCGCCGACGATCCCTTCCGTGCAATACGATCCGGTGCCTCCGCCCACGCCACAGCCCACTACGCCTCAGCCCCTCTCGCGTGACGCCGGCGCGAAGCCGCAGCCCGTCGCTGATGCGGGCGCGACCGAAGCCCCGCGACGCTCGGTGGTCGCGAAGGCCGTCGTCTGCAGCGGCCCGCCACGCATGTTGGGCACCGAGTCCGGCGTCTCTACGTTGAACCGCATGGTGCGCGATCGCTGCCTCGGCCCAGCGGCGGCGTGCCCACTCGCGTCGCCCAACGACCGCACCATCACGCGAACCTTCCTCGCCCAGCTCGATCCGCGGACACGCTCCGTCAACGCCATCGCGCCGACGAGCCGCATCCCTTGTTTCGGCTTCGATCAGTGCGTCAACGACTGCCGCGCGATGGTCATTTTTCATCAAGTGACCGAGGGCGCCGTCCCCCTCACGTGCACGATCCAACCGTGAGCCTCCCGTGACCGCAAGAGCGCTCCAGGGGCGCCTCCTCGGAGGCGGGTATCGCATCGGCGCGCTCATCGGACAGGGCGCGATGGGCGCCGTCTACGAGGCCACGCTCGAGCGCCTCGGGCGTCCCGTCGCCGTAAAGCTCTTGCTCGGGAGCCAAGGACCGCTCCCTCCCGATCAGGTGCAAAGGTTCGAGCGGGAGGCCCGGTCTGCGGCCGCTCTCGGGCACCCGAACATCGTGCAAGTGACTGATTTTCAATGGCTTCCAGGCGAGCCGCCCGTTCTCGTGATGGAGCGCCTCCCGGGCGAGTCGCTCGGCGCGATGCTCGAACGGGTGGGCGCGCTGCCAGTGGAGCTTGCGTGCTTTCTCGCGACGCAAATTTTGGACGCGCTCTCCGCCGCCCACCAGGCGGGGATCGTTCACCGCGACATCAAGCCAGACAACGTGTGCCTCGTCCCGATGGGGGCAGGGGTGTACCTCGCGAAGGTCGTCGATTTCGGCGTCGCGAAGCTTACCGGTGAGGCCCCGATCACCTCTCGCGGCACGATGGTCGGCACCCCCGCGTACATGGCGCCAGAGCAAGCTACCGGGCAACCGGTCGACGCTCGAACCGATGTGTACGCGGTCGGCGCCACGCTCTACCACGTGCTCTCGGGTCGCCTCCCGATCGACCCGAACACCCCGATCGACAGGGTCATCGAACAGATCACGCGGGTGTCTCCACCTCCGCTCACGCAGCTCGTGGCGGGCATCGATCCCCAGCTCTCCGCGATCGTCGCGCGCGCGATGGCGAAGGACATTCACGCGCGATTTCCGACCGCGGAGGCGTTTCGTGTCTCGCTCGCACCGTTCGTCCGCGCGTCCCCCTCGTCGTCCACGCGTTCCGTCCCGTCGCACCTCGCGCGCTCGGTAGGGCCTGGCTCGGGCGGGCCCCCGATGGGCCCACCTCCCGGCGCGCCGATTGCCCCGTACGCCGCTGGCGTGCCCGGTCACTCTCCAGCGACTTCACCGTCGCCGGGCGGGTGGGCGCCGTCAGGAATCGGGCCCCCGGCACCGATGGCTCCGCCGGCCGCGCCGTACGCGCCGGTCGTGCAAGGCCAGACGCCGCTGACCGCGCCATCGCCCGGGCTCTTGCTCGGGCCTCCCGCGGGCGGGCAGACGGGCCAGCCGCCCGCGCTCCCGATCATGGCCGCGCCGGTCGCGCCGCCGTCTTCGCGCGGCCCAGCGATCGCCGCGGTGATCGTCGGTCTCGTGCTGCTCGCGGCCGTCGTAGGCGTGGTGCTCTATCTTTCGTTCGCGAACGACGACGCGCCGCCGAGCCAAGCCGCCAAGTCCAAGCCCGCCGCGAGCGCCCCCGCGAACGCGCTGGTGACCCCGAGCGCGACGACCGATCCCGACGCCCCGGTCCCTTCGGGCAGCGCGTCGCCAGGGGCGATCCCGAACGGCCCGAGGACCGTGAAAAGAGACGCAGGACCCGACGACGCTGGGCCCCCCGCGCTGACCGTCGTCGACGCGGCGGCCCCGCTCGCGACGACCCGCGTGATGCGGCGCACGAGCGCGAACATGAGCCCGTTCGGATCGCAGGGCATGTCGGCGATCGCCGCGGTCGACGCGCAGATGGCGTTGTTTCGGCCGTGCGCGCAGACGGCGTGCGTGCGCACCGACAAGGTCGTACGCGACGAGCCCTACCTCACGGTCGACGTGAGGCTCGGTACGGACACGAACGGCGACGCGAAGCCGGCCGGGTTCGCCCCGCTGCTGCCCCCTGGCCCGGCGTGCCCGATGTTCGAGCAGTGCATCACGCGCAAGCTCGCGGGCTTGAAGCTCCCGAAGGCGGAGAAGGTCGGAGTCGCGACCTTCTCACTCGAGGTCGTGGAGCGCACCGTCAAGTAGCCAAAAAGGCCAATTTATCTCGTAGAATCGAGCGCTTGCCAAATGTGCCACGTGGCCTCGTGCCCCGCTCAGCGCGCGGAGCGGACGACGACCTCGTGGCCGCCGGCTCCGCCGCATGGGATCACGATTGGACCTTTGCCTTCGGCGGCCAGGCCCTTGCCATCGCACGTGACGGAGAGCGCCCCGGAGAGGCGCCCGGTGCTCACCACGTTCTTCACGGAGTCGCCGGTCGCGCCTTCGACGCCTTCGAAGGAGAACACGAGCTTCTGTTCGGCGCGATCGTAGGTCGTCTTGCCGAGCCTGCCGGCGACCCGTTCGAGGCGCATGCGGGTGAGGGCCGTGATGACCGAGGGCCGCTCCGCCCAACGGTCGAAGGTGCGATCGTAAAGGCCCCAAGCGCCTTGGCTGTCTTCCTTCCAGAGCCAAAAGAACGACGAAGCGTGCACCTCGTCTTGGAGCTCGCTCTGGAACGCGACGTAGTCGGCGAAGCGAGGGCTCGTCGGCGAAAATCCGAACTCGCCCACCACGAGCGGCGTGCCCCACGCCTGCGCCTCGAGGCTCGCGTTCTCGTTCGAGGGCCGCAGCGTCTCCTTCGTCATCGCCGCGATCGACGACTCGGTTCCGGTGAACGCCAGCGTGTACACGTGCGGCGCGTACACCGTGCCTGGCCCGAGCGGCTTCGCAGGGATGCTCGCGCGATCGGTGAGGTTGCGCACCGCCGACGGCTCGAAAAAGACGAGCATCTTCGGGGCGACTGCGCGCACCGCCGCGACGATCTCGTTGTGGAAAACGTCGAGCGCGGCCTCCGTCGCGAGCGGCTCGTTGAACGCCTCGATCCCGACGACCGCCGGATCGTTCGCGAACCGCTTCGCGACCTCGCGCGTGGCGTTCGCGAACCGCGTGCGCAAACGCGCGCCGTCTTGGGTCGGGCCGAAGAACGTCTCGAACGCGTCCGCGACCGGCTTCGAGAGCCGCCGCGCCTCGAGGTCGAGGAGGGGCCCTTGCAGCTTCGCGGGCGGCGCCGGGACGATCGCCCAATACGGCGCGCCATCTTCGCCAATTTCCTTCGAGTACGCGTCTTGGTGCATGTCGAGCAGCACGTAGAGATCGGCCGCCCGCGCGAGCGCCACCACCTCCGCGATGCGATCGAGGTACGGCGCCGAGAAGCCTCCTGTCTCCGTGGGCTCGAGCCCGGACCAGTTCAGCGGGAGCCGGAGCGCGTTGAAGCCGACGCTCCGCATGTTGGTCGCGTCTGCCGCGGTAAACTCGGGGATCGGCTCGAGCGCGGTGCGGCCGTCGTCGAAGGTGACGTCGAAGAGACCGCTCACCCGCGCGTTCACGCCATGAAGGAAGACCTCCCGTCCGCTCGCGTCGACGAACGCGCCGCAGCGGATCGAGAGCGGAGCGCCGTCGAAGGGCTCTCCGCGGCACGCCGGCACCTCGACGACCTTCTCGGCCGCCTTCGTCGGGGTCGACGAGCAGCCTCCCTCGGCGACGAGACACGCCATCACCACCACCATCGCGGTCGCAGACGACACACGCCCGAGTCTCTTCTTCACGACCGCCTCCTATGGATCTTCACGCAGCATGACGTGCCTCGTTCGTGCATGCACTCGGTGCTCACTTGAAGCCAGACAGGTGCACCACGAACCACTCGCCGCGCCACGAGATGAGCGACTTCACCTCGAAGCTTCGCTCTTTTCCGTCCGCTTCGAAGCGCAGGTGGCTGCCGTAGACTCGGAAATACCCAATTTTGTTGGTCTCTTCGTCCACCTCGACCCAGCGTCCGCCCGCCTCGGGCACCTCCATCCGCACGAGCTTGGCGCTCTCGGGGCTCTCGCCGAGGCGCTTGTGGAGGGCGTGGATGTCGCGCGAATACGCGGCCACGAGCCGGTGCTTCCAGTCCGACTCCGGGCGCGGGATTCCCTTCACCTGCTGGTACGCCTTGACCGGAAAAAAGAAGGGCAGGGCGAGGTCCGGGTCGTCTTTTTGAATCGCGTTCCACAAGGCCGTCACCCGCGCGTCGAACGCGGCGCCTTCCGCCTTCGGCTTGTCGCGGGTCTGGGGGAGAGCGGACGAGTCTTCCGCCGCGGCGCTCGCGGAGGGCGCGGCGCTCACGGGCCCGGAGGCATCGGAAGTCGCGGTCGTCGCCGGTGCCGTCGCGCTCGGGATCACGAGGGGCGCCGCGCTCCCCGGGAGCGGCGCGACCGACGGGCTCGCGCCACCGAGGTCCGGCTGAGGAGGCTCGGCGCGCGAGCAACCGACGAGAACGAGGGCGACGAGAGAGACCGCGGATCGCACCCAGCTCGTATACCCCGCCGCCTTCGCACGAGGCGACTCTGTAAGCTCTCCCGCCCCCATGCGTTCGCTCCCGTGGCCACCGCCGGCGCGTTTCGCGCGGGCAGTTTTCGCGTGAGAACAAGCGAAAGTCTGTAAGATGCGGGGGCTTTTGGAGGAGAGAATCATGCGCAGAGCTTTCGTCGCCGTCCTTGCCTTCGTCGTGGTCCCGGTCCTGTCGACCGCGTGCAAAAGGGACGACGTCCCGCCGAACGTGCCGCCCGGAGGCAGCGCCTACCCGAACCAGCCCGGTTACCCGAACCAGCCCGGTTATCCGCCTCCCGGCCAGCCTGGCAACGCGCCCCCCGGTCAGCCGATGCCCGGTCAGCCGGTGCCTGGTCAGCCGATGCCTGGTCAGCAGGGCGGAACCATGGCGGTGCCCGGTCCGCAGGCGCTCGCGTGCACGAACGACTCTCCCTGCATGTCTCACAAGTGCAACGTGCAGTACGGCAAGTGCGCGTTCCCGTGCGAGTCCGACTTCGACTGCCAGCCCGCGTTCGGCTGCGTGAAAGGTCCGCTCGGCGCCGCGTGCCTCCCCAAAATGCCCGGGCAGTGATTCCGATCCGACGCTCCTGCCACGCGCGGAGGTCACGAACGGCGTCCTTCGAGGCGCCGTTTTTCGTTTTGTCCGAAAAAACAGGGGAATTTTCGCAGGTGCGCCGGCGCGTAAATCCGTGGAATTTTCCCACCACGGCGTCGAACTTCGTTAAGCTCCGCCGCCCGCGAAACCTTCTTTCTCGAAGACTTGCGGAACTTCACCCCACGCCACGCACGGCGGGGCAAGGAGCCTCATGAACCCGACGATTGACATTCTCCGTGGAGAGCTCGAGCGCCTTTTTTCGCTCGAAGAAATGACCAGCATGAGCCAGCGGCTCCTGGGGCTCGATCCGGTCGATGTCGGCGGTACGAACGCGAAGGGCAGCTTCGCCCGCGCGCTCACGGAGCGCTGCGTCGACGGCGAGCGCATCGAAGCCCTCGTCGACGTGCTCCGCGTCCAGAAGCGCGAGGTCGACCCCCGCGTGTTCGACATCGCCGCCCTGCTCGGCAAGGAAGACCTCGTCACCGGTCGCCAGGTAGGCGACTTCACGGTGCAAAAGAAGCTCGGCGAGAGCGACATCTCGGTGGTGTACCTCGCGGTCCGCGCCGGCGAGACCTACGCGCTCAAGCTGCTCCGTCGCGAGGCGGCGCGCGATCTCCGCGCGGTGCACCGCTTCCTCACCGCGAACCGCCTCGTCGCGGCGCTCTCGCACCCCGGGCTCCCGGTCGGCCTCGAGGCCGGCGAGATCGAAGCGGGGGTGTTCTTCGTCGCGTACAAGCACGTGGAGGGCGGGCCGCTCTCGGCTCGGTTCGCGCGCACCGGCGCGTCGCACGTGGGTGAGCTCAAGCCGCTCCTCAAGGGCATCTTGGAGCCGCTCGCCGCCATGCACAAGGCGCAGCTCGCGCACGGCGACTTGAAGATGGAAAACGTGCTCTTGGCGCAGAAAGGGCCGCCGGTCCTCATCGACTTCGGCACCGATCGTCTGCGCCACCGCGGCTCGGGCAACAACGGCAAGCAGCTCGCCGTCATCGGCTCCCCGCGCACCATCGCGCCCGAGATCGTGCGCGGCAAAGTGGCCGACGCACGCGCCGACGTTTACGCGTTCGGCGCGCTGCTCTACGAGCTCGTCGCGGGCAAGCCCGTGTTCGACTCCGAGAACCTCGCCGACGCCGCGTTCGCCCACCTCGCGAAGGAGCCCGAAGCCCCGAGCACCAAGGCGCCGCGTGGCTGGGTCGCGAAGGACGTCGACACGTTCATCCTCTCGCTCCTCCAGAAGGATCCGTCCCGTCGCCCGAAGGACGCGCAGGCGCTGCTCGAGGCGATCGACACGATCGGCCGCGCGAGCATGTCGGTTCGTCCCTCCGCTCCGCTCGCCGCCGAAAAGGTGGACGAGCTGCTCGCGAAGCTCGAGGCGACGCCGGCGGACGCCGACGCAGCGATGGCCGCGGAGACCGCGATCGACCAGGGCGCCGACGCGACGCGCGTCGGCGAGGCCCTGCTCGCGGCGGCCGAGAAGGTCGGCCACGAGACCGACGAGGCCCGCGATACGAAGAAGGCGCTTCTCTTCCGTGCGGCGCGCGCGTTCGACCACGCGAGCGACAAGGCGCGGTCCGAGTCGACCTACGTCACGTTGCTCGAGGTCGACCCCAACGACGACACCGCGTTCAACGCCCTCGAGGCGGTTCGGAAGAGCCTCGGCAAGTACGAGGAGCTCGTCGAGATGCTCCTCGAGAAGAGCCAAACCGCTCCCCCCGGCGTCGCCCGCGCGCGCGCCCTCGCCGAGATTGGCCGCCTCTACGCGACCGAGCTCGACGACGTCGATCAGTCCCTCGTGGCGTACGCGCAGGCGCTCTGCGAGACGCCGGCAGACGACGAAATCGCAAGTGAAATCGAGCGCTTGGCCAGTACCAAGCAGGACCGCTGGAACGAGGTCCTCGGCACGATCACGGAGGCGATCAAGCAGCCCGAGCTCGGCGCGACCGACCGCACCGAGCTGCTCGTGAGGGCGGCTCGCTGGTACGAGCAGAAGCTCTCCCGCGCCGACCTCGCGCTCCTCGCGTTCCAGCAGGTGCTCGCCGGCGAGCCCTCGAACGAGGTGGCAGCCGAGGGCCTCACCGCGATCTACCGTCGCGCGCAGCAGTGGCCCGAGCTCACCAAGCTCCTCGTCGCGCGCGCCGAAGCGGCGGGTGCGACGCCGAAGGGCCGCGATCTCCGCGTCGAAGCGGCCGAGCTCCTCGAGACGAAGCTCTCCGACACGAAGCGCGCAAGCGACATGTTCCAGGCCGTTCTCGAGGACGATCCGGGTCACGTTCGCGCGGGCGACGCGCTCGCCCGCATCGCAGAGCGCACCGGCGATTTCCAGACGTTCGTGCGCATCCTCGGCGAGCGCGCCGAGGCCCGCCGCGGGCGCGAGAAGGCCGAGGCGCTCTGCAAGGTCGCCGAGGTCTACGAAGACCACCTCTCCGACCTCGCCGAGGCCACTCGCCGCTTCGAGGCCGTGCTCGCGATCGATCCCGCCAACCTCACCGCGCTCAAGGGTCTCGATCGCATCTACAACCGCACCGGTCGCTACCGCGAGCTGCTCGAGGTCCTCGATCGTCAGATCCAGGTCGCGGCGACCCCGCGCCAGAAGATCACGATCCTCGAGCGCATGTCCGCCCTCCACGACGAAGAGTTCCTCGATCACGCGAAGGCGGCCGAGTGCCTCGAGGACATCCTCGTGATCGACGGATCGAACGACGGCGCGCTCACCGCCCTCGCGCGCCACTACCGCGCGCTCGACAAGTGGGAAAAAGTAGTCTCGATCTACGAAAAGCACATCCAAGTTACGACCGAGGATCCGCGCAAGGTCGAGCTCACCGTCGCGAAGGCGCGCACCCTCGCCGAGCACGTCGGCTCGCCCGATCGCGCGACGAAAGCCTACGAGCAAGCCCTCGCCCTCAAGCCCGATCACGCCGGCGCGCTCGAGGCGCTCGCCCAGCTTCGTGAGCTCTCGGGCGACTCCCACGCCGCCCTCAGCGCGATCGAGGCCCTCGCGCTCAAAGCCGAGAGCCCCGAACAAAAGGCCGACCAGTGGATGCGCGCGGGCCGTCTCCTCGAGACACGCGGCGACAAGGACGGCGCCATCGAGCGCTACAAGCTCGCCCTCGAGGCGAACCCGAAAGACACCTCTGCATCGTCGGCCCTCCGTAAGGCCTACGCCGAGCGCGGCGACGCGCAGAGCGTGATCGGGCTCGTGGAGAAGGAGCTCACGTTCGCGGAGGGCGACCTCGCGAAGGCGCGCCTCCACGCCGAGCTCGCGAAGGTATGGAAGGCGGAGGCCCAGGTCGACAAGGCGCAAGCTGCGGCGAAGCGCGCGACGGAGCTCGACGGCTCGAACGCCGACGCGCTCCTCGTCCTCGGTGACATCGCCTTCGAGGCCGATCGCATGCTCGAGGCCTCCAAGCTCTACGAGTCGCTCGTCACGCGTACGCAGGTGCTCGCCCGCGAGGACGCGGTCCGTGTGCTCGTGCGCTTCATCGAAGCGTTCGGGAAGACGAACCGTCCCTCGATCCCCTCGATCCCGCCGCCCTCGACCCTCACCGACTCCGGCAGCGTGAGCGCGATGAAGTCGGTCGCGCCGCCTTCGATGACCAACCCGCGCATGCTCGCCGCGATCGAAGCGCTCAAGGAGCAAGCACAAGGCGACGTCGAGGCCCTCTCGCGCGCCGCCTCGGCCCTCTTCGATTTCGGCGATCCGCAGTCGGCCTACCGGATGCACGAGGATCTCCTCCAGAAGTACGGCGGGAAGCTCGTCGGCACCGATCGCGCGGAGGCCCTTTACCACCTCGGGGAGAGCGCACGTCGAAGCGGCGATCTCGCCGCCGCGGAGAAGCCCCTCAAAGAGGCGGCCGATCTCGACCCGTCGAATCCTCGGCCTTTCCGAGCACTTGCGAAGGTGTACGACGCGCTAGAGAAGTGGACCGACGCGATCGCGGTGCGCAAGCGTCGTGTCGAGATCGCGACCGGGACCGAGCGCTTCGAGCTCCTCCTCGAGGTGGGCGACATCCAGTTCCAGAAGCTGCAAGATCGCCAGGGCGCGCAGAAGAACTACGTCGCCGCGCTGCAAGAGAAGCCCGACGACCGCAAGCTCCTCACCAAGCTGATGCAGCTCTACTCCGAGGAGCAGAACTGGGAGAAGCTCATCGACGTCGTCACCCGCCTCGCCGACTTCGTCGACGACCCGAAGCAGCGTGCAAAGTACATGCACACCGCCGCCACGATCGCGGGGCGTCAGCTCAAGAAGGTCGATCAGGCGATCGAGTTCTACGAGAAGGCCCTCGGCTACGACGAGAACATCGCGAAGGCGGTCGACGAGCTGCTCGAGCTCTACCGCGAGAAGGGTGACCACACGAAGGTCGAGCGCATGCTCAAGACCCAGCTCGAGACGGCCAAAGGCCAAGGCGATCGCGCTGCGATCGTGAAGGTCCTCGACAGCCTCGGCGCGCTCTACGAAAAGCACCTCTCCGAGCCCGAGCTCGCGATCGACGCCTACGAGGCCGCGCAGGCCTTCGATCCGGACGAGAAGTCGCGCGGCGAGAAGCTGGCCGAGCTCTACGCATCGGATCCCGCGCAGTACCTCGAGAAGGCGGTGCGCTCGCAGGCGCAAATGCTCCGGAAGAACCCCTACCGAGTGGAGAGCTATAAGCTCCTCCGGAAGCTCTTCACGGAAGCCAAGAAGCCCGATCCGGCGTGGTGCCTCTGCCAGGCCCTCTCCGTGCTCAAGCTCGCCGAGCCAGACGAGGAGCGCTTCTACAAGAAGCACCGTCCCGAGAACGCGGCGGCGGCGCAGGCGGCCCTCGGCGAAGAGGAGTGGGGCCGTCTCGCCCACGGGGAGCTCGATCCGCTGCTTACCCGCATTTTTGCGCTCATTCAGCCGACGATCATCCGTACGCGCACGCAGTCTCTCGAGTCGCAAGGCTACGACTCCCGCTACGCGATCGACACGTCGCTGCACCCGTACCCGATCTCGCAGACCCTCTATTACGTGCAGGGTGTCCTCGGGCTCACGCCTCCGCTCGTGTTCCAAAACCCGAACGACACCGGCGCGCTCGGCTTCGTGCACGCGCACACGCCGGCCGTCGTGCTCGGTCGTGGCGCGTTCGAGCTCAACGCCGGCACCCAGGTGCTCGCGTTCCTCTCGGGCCGTCACCTCGCGTACCTCCGCCCCGGCTTCTACGTGCGGCACCTCGTGCCGACCGGCACCGGCCTCAAGGCGTGGCTCTTCGCCGCGATCAAGCTCGTCGTCCCGCAGTTCCCCGTCTCGGCCGAGCTCCAGGGCCAAGTCGAAGAAGCTCTCGCGGCGATGAACCAAGACTTCCAGGGCAACGCGCGCGACGTGCTCGCCGGCGCGGTGGGCAAGCTGCTCCAAGCGGGCGGCGCGCTCGACCTCAAGCGTTGGGTCGCGGGCATCGACTACACCGCCGATCGCGCCGGCTTCCTCCTCGCCCACGATCTCCAGCTCACCACGGAGACCATCCGGGTCCATGAGGACGCGAGCGTCCCCGTGAAAGAGCGCATGAAAGAGCTCGTGCTCTTCAGCACGTCGGAAGACTATTTCGCCCTCCGGCAGAAGCTCTCGATCGCGATCGACAGTTGAGCGGAGCGGGTGACAACGCCGAGGGACCGGGGCTCAAGAAGAGCCTCGGTCTCGTCGACGCGACGATGCTCGTGATCTCGTCGGTCATCGGAGTCGGCATTTTTTTCACCCCCGGGGCGGTCGCGCAGGCCCTCCCGAACCGCACTTGGTTCTTCCTCGCGTGGCTCACGGGTGGGCTCTTGTCGCTCGCGGGCGCGCTCGCGAACGCGGAGCTCGGGGCCATGTTTCCGCGCGCGGGGGGCGACTACGTGTACCTCCGCGAGGCATACCACCCGATCGCCGGGTTCCTCGTCGGTTGGCTCTCGTTCTTCGTGATTTACGCGGGAACGGTGGCCACCCTCGCGGTCGGTTTCGCCGACGGCGTCGCCAGCTTCTTTCCGATGTCGCCGCTCGCGAAGCAGCTCCTCGCCGGCCTCGTCATCGCCGCGACGTCGTTCGTCAACGCGCTCGGCGTGAGGGCAGGGGCGCGCGTCAACAACGTGAGCGCCTTTCTCAAGGTCGCTGCCCTCGTCGCGATCGTCGCCGCGGGGCCGCTCCTCTTCGGGAAATCCCACGCCGAGACGGCCGTCGCGCTCCCCGCGAGCAGTACCCTGTCGTTCGGCGCCGCGCTCTCTCCGGTGCTCTTCACGTACCTCGGATGGAACGCGTCGGTGTACGTCGCGAGCGAGATCCGCGACGTGGAGAAGAACCTCCCGCGTTCGCTCTTCATCGGCCTCGCGGTGTGTACAACCGTGTATTTGCTCGTGAACGTCACCTACGCGCTCACGCTTCCGATGGCGCAGCTCGCGGGGGAGGGCGCGGTCGGGAAGGAGACCGCGATCGCGCTTTTCGGCTCACGAGGCGGCACCCTCGTGTCGATCCTGATTTTGGCGTCTGTGCTCGGCGCGCTCAACGCGAACACGCTCGTCGGGCCGCGCATCGCGTACGCGATGGCCAAGGACGGCCTGCTCTTCCGCTCGATCGCAAAGGTTCACGCTGGGTCTGGCGCGCCGAGGGTCGCGATCCTCGTGCAAGCGGCGGTGGCGCTCGCCGTGGTCTTCGTGCTGCGCGGCTTCCAGAAGGTCCTCGACTACACCACGTTCGCGATCGTGCTCGCGACGATCGCCGACACGCTTGCACTCTACATGCTTCGCGTGCGTGCTCCGCAAAAGCCGCGCCCGTACCGCGCGTGGGGTTATCCGGTGGTCCCGTTCCTCTACGTGCTCGCCAACGGCGTGATCGCGGTCTCGATGATGATCGCGAAGCCGCGCGAGTGCGGGATCGGGGTCGCGATCTTGCTCGCGGGGCTGCCGTTCTATTTCTTCTTCCGTCGCGCGATGCGGCTCTCCTCGCCGAGCTGAGCGCCAACACCGCGCGCGGGGGGTCGTGGCTCCTCGGCGGGGGCTCGTGCAAGAAGGCGTCTCCTCACCCCCCATCGTCGTCGCGGTGGACGGCGGGCGCCACATTCGCGATGATCGCGCCATGCCGAAGGTGAAGGACCTGATGACCCACAGCGTGCTCACGCTGTCCCCCGAGTCGACGCTCGAGGAGGCCGCGCAAACGCTCGCGAATCTCGGGGTGAGCGGCGCGCCCGTGGTCGAGAACGAGCGCCTCGTCGGCGTCTTCTCCAAGTCCGACATCGTCGACGATCTCTCGGATGGCGAGATCGACCTCACCGATCTCGTGAAGAAGACGATGTCCAAGAACCCGCTCACGGTCTCGCCCGAGGACGACGTGAGCGTCGCGGTGAAGCTCTTCGCCGAGAAGAAGGTGCATCGCATCGTCGTTGTCGACGCCGCGGGTGCGGTCGCGGGCATCCTCACCCCCCTCGACATCGTTGCCGCCCTCCACCAAAGCCTCCTTTAGTCGGGTAGGCCCGCGTGCTCTCCGCGCTCGGGGAGGCGAAGGCTACATTTTTGTTAGAAACCGTTGGCGAAGCGGCTCGGGGCGCGCCATGCTCGAGGGTGATGAAGGTGCACCCGGGTCTGGGCGTCGTGGTTGGGCTCGCGCTCGCGTTCTCTAGCGCGTTCCTTTCGGGGTGCGCGGAGGAGATGGAGCCGCCGCGGTTCGCGGTCCTCGCGCCGGTCGAGCGGGTGCCGCCCACCGGCGCGGTGGAAGTTCGGCACGCGCCGCCTCCGCCAGCCCCCGCGGTCGATGACGAGCTCGTCTCGCGCCCGCGCCTGAGCCACACGCTGCGCCTCGGCCAAGAGACGACCGCGTACGACACCGGTATGCGGGCCGCTCCGGCGCAGCAGGCGTCGAACGGCGTGACCGTGATCGTGAACAACAACATCACGCAGCAGCAGACCGTCGCGGTCGGCGGCGGGTACGGCGGTGGTGGCTACGGTCGCGGCGGATACGGCAATGGTTACGGCACCTACGGCCGTCCCACGTACGGCACCTCGCCATCCATTTCGGCTCCCTACCAGCCCCAAGCGCCGCTGACTTCTGCGCCGCCGATCGGTGGAAATTGGGCGCCCCCGCGCAACTACGGCCCGCCCGCGATGCGCTGATCCCGCGGGATTGTCGAAGGCGAAGGTCGCGGCGCGCCGTTCTTCGGGCGTCGTCGCGCAGCGAGGGAGCGCGGTGGTAGGCTTGCTCGCAGGTCGGTCGATGGTGGAGCGAGCAGAGCCCTTCGAGTATTTCCGGGTCGATCGCGCGCGATCGACGCGCCGCAACTTGGTGCTCGGCGCGAGTTTGGTCGCGATGGGCGCGAGCGCCGTCGGCTCGGCGTTCATGCACGCCCTCGACCCTCACCTCGCTCACGCCGTCGCTTTCCTCGGCGGCGTGGTGCTCTTCGTGGGCCTGCTACTGGGCTTCGGGACGATGGTCGCTACGCTCCTCGAGAACGCCTACCTGGGCATGCGCGAGGACGGCATCGTCCTCCACGACGACGAGCGCGAGACCCTCCTCGGTTGGAACGACGTCGTCCGCATCGAGCATCGGAAGGGCGCCGTCGTCATCGCGGAAGCCAGCGGCCGTGAGCAGATCTTCTACGCTGGGAGCGGCGCCAAGCGCGTCGCCGACCGGATCGAGCTCGTTCGCAAGCGGGCGGCGCTCGGCCTCGTGGGCGCGCGGCTCCGCGCGTAGCTCTTCGTGCGCGCCGACAAAATCGGTGAACACGAGGTACCCGTAACCCCCGAGGCGGAGCGCGAGCCCGTGCGCGAACGCGTCGCGCGGGAAGCTCGCCTCGCCAGACGTGGTGCGCGCGCGGACGAAGGGCGCGCCGAGCGCATCGACCCCGAGCGCGTCGGCGATGGAGCGCGCGCCGCAGTCGCCCGAGGCGCGCTTCTTCGGGACCGAACGCGACACGATCACGTCTGCGTCCCCCGGGCCGTTGTGGAACACGAAGAGCGAGCGCCGACCCTCGTGCGCGTTCGTGTACGCGAACACGTCGTCGCGCACGCCGCCGCGCACGTCGTGGACGACGAAGAGCTCGAAGTCCTCGATCCCGGCGTAGAGCGCGCGGTCACGGAGGAGGGGCGCGATCTCGCGGTCGTGCCTTTCGAATGCACCCGTGTCTACGAATTCGCGCAGGCGCGGGGCAGAGAACTCCATCCCGTATTTCTCGGAAAATCCCTCGATTTGGCCGTGCGAAAAGAGCGGGAGGCCGGGGAGGGTGCACATCATCGCGCAGGCGCCGAAGTACTTGTCGCCGGTGCCGAAGGTGTGGCGCGCCGGCTCTTCGTCCGGGTTCGAGAGGAAGTGCACGAAGCGCCCGAGCACCTCCGGCTCCGCGACGAGCGCGTCCGCCAGCATCGCGAAGTACCCCGCGTTGTCCTCCGAGCGCAGCTTGTGCATGAAGGCCGAGTCGTAGACACGGTGCATCCCGAAGTCGCGGACGAACGTGCCCTCCATCATCCAAAACGCCTCCGCGAGGAGGAGCGTGTCGGGGAGCTCGGAGGTCACGCGATCGACCACCTCGCGCCAAAATTCGATCGGGCACGCGGCGTCGATCTCCGCGTCCGTCATCGCGTGCGCCGCGCGCGATGCGATCGCGCCGCCTTCGCCGGGGCGCGGGTACCAGAGGCGCTGCACGTGGCGCTTCGCGAGGGTCATCGCCGCGTCGAAGCGCACCACCGGGAACATGCGACATACGTGCAAGATGCACGCGATGACGGCCTCGCGCGTCGCCGCGTTCGCGTAGTCGAGCTGCGCGGTGTCGTTCCACGGCAGGCCGGTGCCGTCGTTGCCGTGGTAGACGTAGCGCACGTCGCCGCTGCGGTTGTCGCGCCGCTCGAACACGACCGCGGCGTCGGAGCGATCCTCGTAACCTTGCTCGAGGCGGATCTCGACGTCGGGGTGCGAAGAGAGGTTCGGTCCACCGAAGCGGTAGCTCGGGAAGGGCGAGCGCGGCACGGTGACGAAGCGCTCGGGGTGGTCGTAAATCCACGCCGACGTGAGGCCCATGTGGTTCGGCACCATGTCGGCGCCGAGGCGGAGCCCCGCGCGGGTCGCCTTGTCGCGGAGCACCTCGTAGGCGGCGTGCCCTCCGAGCGCGTCGGCCACCCGGTAGTCGAAGATGGCGTACGGCGAGGCCGCCGCGCGTTCGTCCCCGCGCGCGACCTTGATCGTGCCGGAGGCCGCGCTCCGCTCCCAAAGACCGATGAGCCACAGCGTGGAGATCCCAAGGGATTTCAGCTCTACGAGGGCCTCGTCGGGGATGTCGGCGAGGGTGCGCACCGGTCGCCCGAAGCGCTCCTCGAGCTGCGCGAGCCACACGAGCGTGTTCTTCGCCACGACCACCGTCTCCGGCATCCACGCGCGATCGGCGGTGAAGCGGGGTGGGCTCTCTTCGGACCCGCGCACCTCGGTCGCGAGACCCGAAGCCTGGCCGCCTCCGCCGTGGGTCATCGCGAAACGAAGCGAGAGCCCGCGCGCCTCCTCGCGCCCGAGATCTTGCCCGAAGCGTACGCGACGCAGGCTCTCCGTCTCGGTCGTCAAGAACACGCCCCAGCGCGCCTCGAGCCACGCGAGCTGCTCGAACACCGAGCTCGACGCGCGCCCCGGACCGAGCAGGCTGTCGAGCAAGCTCTCGCCCTCGGTCACCTCGCTCGGCTCGCCGGCGAGCGCCTCGCGCGCGTGGGTCACGATCGTTTCCACCTCCGCGGGAGGCGAGGCCCAGCCCGCGACCGCGTCGATCTTTCGGTACGCCGGGTTCTGACGCGAGACCCACTGGAGGAGCATCTCCTCGCACGCGAACGCGAGGCCGTCGGGTCCGTCGAGGATCTCGGCCGCGGTCTGCGTGCCGGCGTAGAGCGCGGGGGGCGGGAAGGCCTCCAGGAACGCGAGCGCCGCCTTCCGCGTGCCTTCCGCGTAGGTCGTGAGCAGGTGCGAAGCGACGCGCCGGATCGCGCCTTCGTGACGCGCGACCACGACGTGGAGGATCTCGTGGACGAGGGCGAGGGCGGTCACCTCCGCGGGCGTCGCGGCGGTGCCTTCGGCGAGGGCGTGGGCCGCATACGCGTCGACCTGGACGAGATCGCCGCGCTGGGAAAACGCCTCGTGGGGGAGGGCGCGCGCCCGTCGTTCGGTCCCGAGCACGTGAAAATAGCGAGTCACGTTAGCACCTCATCTCTGAGTGACGTTCATACGACCGAAGGTGGGACCGCGCAAACCCTAGCTCGTTTTTCTCGCGAGGCTCTATCCAAGGCGCGCGTTCGGCGTGACGATGCGTGCCCCCGAACCGCGAGGAAACCGTGCTCGACCTTCCGCTCCCTACGCCGCAGCCCCGCAACGAGACCACCCTCCACTATGCCCCCGGATCGCCCGAGCGCGCCGAGCTGAAGGCGGAGCTTTTGCGGCTCTCCGGCGAGTGCCCGGACGTTCCGCACGTCATCGGCGGCGAGCACGTGCACGAGGGCGAAGCGTTCGACGTCGTGTCTCCGCACGCGTTTCGGAAGGTCGTCGCGCGCGCGCACGCGGGCGGCCGAGGGATGGCGGAGCGCGCGATCGCGGCGGCGAAAAAAGCGGCCCCCGCGTGGGCAGCGATGCCCCTCGAGGAGCGCGCGCGCATCTTCCTCCGCGCCGCGGATCTGCTCGCCGGGCCTTATAGGCAGACCTTGAACGCCGCGACGATGCTCGGCCAAAGCAAGACCGCGTACCAAGCCGAGATCGACGCCGCGTGCGAGCTCGTCGATTTCCTGCGCTTCAACGCGCACTACGCGACGCGCCTCCTCGAGCAGCCGTCGTCGTCGCCGGGCATGCTGAACTCCCTCGAGCTGCGTCCCCTCGAGGGCTTCGTGCTCGCCGTGACGCCGTTCAACTTCACCGCGATCGCGGGAAATCTCCCTGCTTCGTGCGCGCTGATGGGCAACGTGGTGGTGTGGAAACCGGCCGAGACGCAGGCGCTCGCGGCGTACCACACGATGGCGATCTTCGAGGCGGCGGGGCTCCCGAAGGGCGTCATCAACGTCGTTCACGGCGAGGGACAGCCCGTCGGCGACGCGTGCCTCGCGAGCCCCGATCTCGCGGGGGTCCACTTCACCGGATCGACCCGCGTGTTCCAGTCGATCCTCCGCGGGGTCGGCGAGAAGATTGCATCCTACAAGTCTTACCCGCGTGTCGTCGGCGAGACCGGCGGCAAGGACTTCGTGCTCGCGCACCCCAGCGCGGACGTGGACGCGCTCGCGGTCGCCCTCGTGCGCGGCGCGTTCGAGTTCTCGGGGCAAAAGTGCAGCGCCGCGTCGCGCGCGTACGTTCCGCGCTCGCTCTGGCCCGGTCTACGCGAGCGCCTCGTCGCGCACGTGCGCGCGCTTCGAATCGGAGATCCGGCGGACTTTCGCACGTTCATGGGCGCCGTGATCGACGCGCGGGCCTACGCGCGCCTCGCGGGGTGGCGCGAGCGCCTCGCCGCCGACGCTTCGTGCACGATGATCACGAACGAGGGATGGTCGAACGCGGACGGGTACTTCGCCGGCCCCACGATCGTGGAGGTCTCGCGCCCCGATCACCCGCTCCTCGCGGAGGAGCTCTTCGGCCCCATCCTCGGCGTCTACGTCTACGACGACGCGAAGCTCGAGGAGGTGCTCACCACGATCGACGAGACGAGCCCCTACGCCCTCACCGGCGCGCTCTTCTCCCAAGATCGCGCGTTCGTCGGGCACGCCACGCGCCGCCTTCGCCAAGCGGCGGGCAACTTCTACATCAACGACAAACCGACCGGCGCGGTGGTGGGCCAGCAGCCCTTCGGCGGCGCGCGCGGATCCGGTACGAACGACAAGGCGGGCAGCGCGCTCAACCTGCTCCGCTGGGTGTCACCACGCACGGTGAAAGAGACGTTCGTGCCCGCGCGCAGCGTCGGGTACCCCTCGATGACCGAAGCCTGAGCTCGATCCCGAACCGATAGCGTTACTCATTTGGTCGCGCGCTTCAGATAGCACTTGGCGCGCCGATTTCTGGGGCTTCCACGACCTCGGCGGTCCGCTCGGCCCGGCAGGTCTCCGAGTCGGCGGTCTTCGAGCACCGAAGGCGGTCGCGCGGTTCGGGTCTCAGAGAGGCAGCTCTTCTAACGATAAAGGGCAGCGTTACTCCGATTCTGACGAACCGAGAGTAGCGCTGCCCTCGTTGCGCACGGGCAGAGGGTCAGTCGACGCTCGGGGTGACGCCCATCTCTTTGAGGAGGTGATCGCCGCCGTCGACCGCGTCGAGGAGCCAGAGCACGTAACGGATGTCGACGTGGATGCTGCGCGTGATCTCGGGGAGGAAGAGCCAGTCGGAGGCCATCGCCTCGTAGTTGCCGTCGAACACGAGGCCCGTGATGTGGCCGTCGGCGTCGAGGGTGGCGCTGCCGGAGTTGCCGCCGGTGATATGCAGATCGGCGAGGAAGTCGACTGGGAGGTCGCCGAGGGTCTTGTCGGTGTAGGCGCCGAGCTTCTTTGCGGTCGCCGCGGCGACGAGGCGGGCAGGGACGTCGAACGGCTCTTTGCCGGTGTTCTTCGCGAGCATCGAGGTGAGGGTCGTGAAGGGCATGAACGCCGGCGCGTCCTTCGCGGGGGAGTACCCGCGCACGGTGCCGTAGGTGATGCGGAGGGTGCTGTTCGCGTCGGGGGCGACCTCCTTGCCGACCATCTCGCGCTTCGCGTCGACGTAGCGCGCCTTGATGGGGAGGAGCCGGCCTTCGAGCGCGTGCTCACGATCCTCGGCCGCCTCGAGGAGCGGGACGAGCTTTCGCGCGAGCACGATGAGCGGATCTTTCGAGCCGTCGATGTCCTTCGGCTTCGCGAGCATCAAGAGGTCGTGGCGCACCTTCGGATCTTCGAGCTTCGTCTTGGCGTAGAGCGCGGCGACCGATTTTTTCGCGTCCTTCACGTCGCCCTTGGGGAGCACGAGCTTGAACGCGGGGGTGCGATCGGCCTCTGCGCTCTTCGCGATCCGCTCGAGCGCGAACACGAAGAGGCCCTCGTCGAGCGGGCGCGCGTAGGTCTTCTCGAGGGCGGCGAGAGACTGATCGATCCGCGGCACGTTGCGCTCTTGGTACTCGGGGCGGCGCTCGGCGTCCGGCTTCTGGCGCTCCTTCACGGTGCGCACGATCGACACCGCGGCGGAGACCAAGCTCGGGAGGGTGATCTCGGTGCGGAGCTGCGTGTCGGCCTCGCGCGTCTTCGCGTTGTCGTTCACCGCTGCGCGGAGCTCGGAGAGCACGTCGCCGTATTTGGCCTTCCGTCCCGCGTCGCCGTCGATGAAGGCGGCGAGCTTGGCCTCGTCTTCCGACTTGCGCTGCGCGAGGCCCCCCTTCACGAGGCCCTCGAGCTGGCCCTTCGTGTTGGTGAGCGCGTTGCCGTAACGACGCACGCTCGGCGTGGCGCGGATCTCGACGTCCTTCGAGATCTTCCCGAGCTCGCCGAGGCGGGCGAGGGCCTCTTCGCAGAACTGCTGGCGACGCGGATAGCTGTAGGCGATCGCCTCGTCGACCTCTGGGCCGGAGCGCCACGACTGGGTGCGCCCGGGATAGCCCGCCACCATGACGAGGTCGCCCTGAGCGAGCGGCTTCTTCGCGACGGAGAGGTGGTGCGGCGCTTTGTAGGGCACATTTTCCGGCGAGAAGTCGGCCGGTTTTCCATCTTTGCCGACGTAGGCGCGGAACATGGAGACGTCGCCGGTGTGGCGCGGCCAGCGCCAGTTGTCGATCTCGCCGCCGTAGTTTCCCACCCCCGAGGCCGGCGCATACACGAGCCGCACATCGCGGATTTCCATCTGATCGATGAGCACGTAGAGCTTGCCCGAGTAATACGAAGCGAGCGTGCAGCGCGTGCCGGGGCGATCCTTCTCGCACGCAGAGACGAGCTCCTTCGAGTGCGTCTCGACCAGCTTGTAGCGCTTCAGGTGGTCCTTCTCGGTCGCCGTGCCGTCGAGCACCTTCGTGGTCACGTCCGTCAGTTTGCGTGTAACATACACACGAGCTTGGGGCCCGTTGGAGCGCTCCTCGGCGCGGGTCTTGGCGAGGAACCCGTCCTTGAGGAGGTTCTCTTTCGGGCTCGAGTTGAACCCGAGCGCGCCGGTCGCGCAGTGGTGGTTCGTGATGACGAGGCCGTCGCCGGAGACGAACGACGCCGAGCAGCCGCCGAGGCTCACGATCGACGAAAGCAGAGGCGACTCTGGGTTCGACAGCTCCTTCGGATCGATCGTGAGGCCGAGCTTCTTCAGCATCTCCTCGTGGGCGGGGGTCGCGATCTGGCTCGGCATCCACATGCCGCCCGGGTTCTCGTAGCCGACCTGGATCCGCGGTGGGGAGGCAGGCGGCGCAGGCTTGTCGTCCGCGACGGGCGCCTTGGGGGCGGCGGGCGGGGCAGGGAACGCCTCGTTTCCGCACGCGGTCGCGAAGGAAGCCAACCCGAGGAGGGCAGCCGGAACGAGGAGGGAGCGTCGGATCATGCGGGGTCTCACGTAGCAAACACGGCCCTTGCCGTCATTCGCATTCCCATCACCATGAAATTGCTCAATTTTTCACGCTCGCTGCGTTCCTCGTGCGGGCGCGGACGGCGGCGCTCCGCTCGACTTTTGCGCCGTGGAATGGCAAAGGTGAGCCACAACGAAGACATTTGCTCGAATGTTCCTGGGCAAAGCTCCGTCGAAGAACCTCTCGGGCCGATGATTCGTTTTCCCAAACGCCCCATCAAGACCGATCGCATCGACGACGCCGACATCCTCGAGATCGAGGTAGCAGACGACGCCGAGGCGACGAGCGAGCTCCACGTCATCGAGGACGCGGACCTCGTGCTCGCGCCCATGGCGCCCGAGCCGGAGGGCGTGAAGAACGTGATGGCGTCGCTCGAGGCCGAGGTCTCGCGCGTGCTTGCGGACCAGCGCTCCGTGCTCGGCGCGAGTCACGCGTCACGGGCGTCGTCGCCCTCGCTGCGCGAAGATGTCTCGCCGCCACTGTCGGCGCCGCCACCGTCGGCCCACGTGCACGCGTCCGCGCCGGTGTCGGTGCGGCCCTCCGATCCCCGCCCGTCCGCGCCGAGCTCGCCCTTCGTGGTCGCGCAGGCGGTGGTCGTGGCGTCGTCGCCGCGCCTTCCGTCCATCGTGGCCGATCCGAAGGCCAACGACGGCAAGGTCGTCGTGGTCCGTGAGAAGCCCGCGTTCGCGTGGGCGATCGCGTGCCTCGCGCTCGGCGCCCTCGGCGCGATCGTGGGGATGAAGGTCGCGAGCGGTCTCACCCGCCCGCAGGCTCCGCTCGTCGTCACCGTCCCCGCCGCGCAGGCGCCGGTCCCGCCCCTCGCCCTCGCCCCCGTGGCGTCCGCGCCGCTCGCCGCGACAGCCATCGCACCCACGCCCGAGTCGCTGCTCTCGGCTGCACCGCCAGCCCCCACCACTGCACCCGCAGTCGTAGCGTTCGACGAAAAAGACGCCGTCCACGTGCTCGCGGCGCCCCCGCCGGTCGCGGTCGCACAAGCGCCGCAGGCCCCACCCGCGCCGCCCGTCGCGCCTGCGTCGCCTGTCTCGTCCGCGTCCGCGAGCGCGTCCGCGAAGGCCGCGGTCAGCGCAAAACCAGGGGATCCGCCGCCGCTCCTCCCCGACGCGCCGTCGAAACCCGTCGTCGTCGCGCCGCCCCCGCCCCCTGCCAAACCCGCGCGCCCGAAGACGCCGCAAGAGCAGCTCCTCGAAGCCCAGCTCAAAGCCGCTTCGCAATAGCCACTCCATCACCGACCAACCCTTGGACTCCGCGGTCACTCGGTCCGTCCGCCGCCGCGCTCGGAATCACCGAGGAGGAGGCTGGATGATTTTCGTCAAGACCGAGCCTGGCCAAGAAAGATCGCCCGGAGCCGTCGTTGGACGTCCTCACCAGGAGGCGACGGTAGTGGCGCACACGCCCCTTGGAAGTCCCTGACGAGGGACCCCAAGCCGCCTAGTCGTCGTCGTGGTCGGTGCCAGTCGAGCGGTAGGCCTCGACCATGTCCGGAGTGACGGCACGGAAGTGGGCGGAGCTTCTGCGGAGGGCAGGGACGCGCGCTTGGATGCCGAGGGCGTCGCACGACTGAGACCGCACCGCGCGCGCCAAATCGTCCTCTGGAACGGCGTCGAGGATCTCTTCCGAGAGGGCGAGGGCGCCTCGAAAGTCGCCGGCGAGGAAGAGCGCGTACATGCGCCCGGCGTTGCTTCCGCTCCGCGGCGGGGCGATCGAGGAAGCTTGCGGCGTGGCGTCGCGATCGTAGGGCGCGTCCTGCTCGGTGGGGCCGTCGGCGCCCGGTGGAGGAGGGTCCGTTCCCGGTGCGGTGGGGAGCTTGTCTCGTGGCGCGCCGAGGGCGGTGAGGCACTCCCGGTAGACGGCGAGGGCCATCGGATCGTCGGGGCGCTGACGAAGCACGTCCTCCGCGAGGCCGAGCGCCTCCGGGTACGCGCTCTCGAGGT